>JASFKY010000089.1:0-12122 GCA_050118395.1 Myxococcales bacterium
TCGAAGTGGTGCGACGGCCCAAGCCGGACGGCGCACAGTACTTTGGACCGTATCATTCGGCGACCGCCGCACGGCAGACTCTTCGCCTGGTCAATCGTCACTTTCAACTCCGTACCTGCACGGACACGGAGTTTCGGCTGCGGTCGCGACCTTGTCTCCAGTATCAGATCAAGCGCTGTCCCGCGCCGTGCGTCCTGCAAATCGACGAGGAAGAATACCGTGCGCAAGTGACCAACGTGGCCCGTTTTCTCGATGGTCGGCACGACGAATTGGTGCGCGACCTGCAAGCGCGAATGAAGGATACCTCGGAACGATTGGAGTACGAACGAGCCGCAGTCTATCGGGATCAGCTTCACGCCGTGGAGCGCGCCCGAGAGGAACAGCGTGTCGCTGGCGTCCAGAAGTCGGATCAGGACGTGGTGGGTTTTCACCGGCAGGGAGATCAAGCGGAGATGGCCGTCCTCAGCCTTCGGGGAGGACGGCTGTTCGGCGTGAAGACCATGCCTTTGCGAAGGGTGGCGGCGCCAAACGACGAAGTGCTGGGCGACTTCATTCGTCAACACTACGCCGAGCGCTCCACCGTCCCGGACGAGATTTTGGTGCCCCTTCCGATCGAAATGAGCGAGGCCCTCGAAGAGCTCTTGAGCCAGAACCGGAAACGACGGGTGCACATCGTGCGCCCCATTCGCGGGTCCAAAGCCAAGCTCCTCCAGCTCGCACACGAAAACGCAGAGCATGCGTTCAACGAAAAGGAGCGAGCTCGCGAGGACGTGGAGCTCCGGCTGGAAGCGCTCCAAAGGAAGCTCCGCTTGTCGGTGCTGCCGCGCCGTATCGAATGCGTGGACATTTCCCACACCGGTGGCGAAGAGACGGTTGCGGTTTTCGTCGCGCTACAGGACGGGGCACCCGCCAAAGAACGCTACCGGAGCTTTCGGGTCAAGCAGGTGCGCGGCGGCGATGACTACGCCGCCATGTACGAAGTCTTGGTGCGCCGCCTGCGCCGGGGCCACGAAGGGCAAGAAGGTTGGGAGCTCCCCGACCTGTTGGTCGTAGACGGTGGAAAGGGTCAGCTCGGGGTTGCCGTGCGTGCTTGCGAAGACGTAGGCGTCACGGACTTGGAGGTCGCGTCGGTCGCGAAGCCACGGATCACCGCCAGCGGCCAAGAGGAAGGAGAGCGGGTGTTTCGCCCGGGTCAGAAGAACCCGTTTCCGGTGCGAACGAGCTCCGCGCTATCTCTGTTGTTGCTCGCGCGCGACGAAACCCATCGCGCCTCGAACGCCCTCCGAAAGAAGGTGGGCAGGAAACGGCGCCTTCGTAGCGAGCTGGATGCGGTGCCGGGAATCGGCCCCAAGACCCGGTCCAGGCTGCTTCGCAATCTGGGCTCTCTTGCCGCAGTGCGTTCAGCGACCGAGCAAGAGCTGATCGAAGCCGGCGCCACTCGGCGTCAAGCGCACGCCATCAGAGAATCGCTCGGAGACGGGTTGCCCGCCTCGCAAGACGCACAGACCGCAGAAAACGTAGCCGTCGAAAACGCGTTCCAAAGCGACTGAAAACCCACTGCGAGTCCTCGCTCATGGAGCTGACGGAAGGCGCACTCGAAACGTTGCGCCACCGCGGGCCCGATTGGCCGCTTCGATCGATCCGCCGAGCTGCTCCACGATCGCATGGCACACCGCAAGACCGAGCCCGGTGCCTTTGCCGGTCGGCTTGGTCGTCACGAACGGGTCGAAAATCTGATCGAGGATCGCCGCCTGGATTCCAGGTCCATCGTCCTCGATGGTCAGGTCGACCGTTCCTTGGACCTGGGACGCGCGCAGCTCGATGCGTCCTGAGCCGCCCAGGGCGTCGGCCGCGTTGAACAAGAGGTTCAACAAGAGTTGTCGCAATTTCTCTGCGTTGCCTCGTACCCGGGGTAGATCCCGATCGAGCGCCAGGCTCAACTCGATCTCGCGAAAGCGACTTTGCCGGTCGAGTAACTTGACCGTGTCGGAGATGACCTCGGAGAGGTCGGCCGTGCCCTCCGCCTGCCCGTGCTCGCTCGGCTCACTTCGAGAAAAGTCGAGCAAATCGCGAATGGTCAGGTGAATGCGCTCGGTTTCGCGCTCGATGCGCCCGATGAATTCGTCCTGTTCTTCGGCATCGAGCTGGCCCGACTGCAACAGCTCGATCAATCCCCGGATCGCAGCCAGCGGGTTGCCGATCTCGTGCGCGATCCCCGCCGACAAGCGCCCCACGGCAGCGAGCCGAGCGCCGCGGATCAACTGCTCTTGGGCGCTGGTCAGCTCCGCCGTCGTCTGCTCGAGCTCTTCGAGTCGCTCTTGCAGAGCTGCACGGTCCTGGCGCAATTGAGCCGCCATCTCGTTGAAGGTGGCGGCCAGCCGCGCCACCTCGGCCGCTCCCTGAACCGGCACGGTGGTATGCAAGCGGCCGGTCGCAAGCCGCTCCGATGCCAAACGCAATCGGTCGATGGGCCGTACGATGAAGTAGGTCAGCAACACGTACGCCAACAGCAAAACCGTGGCGCCGGTGAGCCCGAGATAGAACAAGAACAGGTCACGCCGAGCATCGCCAGCCCGCGCGCTCGGTGGAGCCCAAACGCGAAGCTCCCCCCCCTCTTGGTCGGCCACGGTCGCCTGTGGCTCACCTTGGGCATGGCCCCAGGAGCGTGACGCCCCGTCGGGCGAACGAACCTCAATTCGCGCGGCAAGCCGTTGCTCCACGATGGCCGCAAAGGCCGAGTCGCTGAGCGCCCCATCTTCGGCATCCAGCGCCGTCGCCAGTGCCTGGGCCAGCGATTCCGAGCGCCTCCGTTGCTGGTCGGCTCTCGCACTTTCGTCGAGGCGCGCCGTCACCAAGCTGAGCAGAACGAACGCCCCACCAAATGCCACGATGAGCGCCAACATGAGCTGGCTCCGAAGCCCCAAGCCGAAGGGACGCCTCATTTGCATAGTCTACAGGCTCTCTCTCTTGACCCGCCACGCCGAGCAGTGCATGGGGACATCATGACAGGGGGCGTCCGTGTAGGCGTGATCGTCAGCCTGGTCGTCGTTTTTTGCTCGGCTGCCGCTCCTGCGAGCGCGCAACGGCGGGGAGACGGCCTCTACGGCCGCTGGGACCGCGCATGGACGCTCGAGCTCGGTGCGGGAGGCGGCGCGACCTGGCTCGAACACGAGCCCGATCCCAACGTAATCGGCGAGGCGCGCTTCTTGATCGCGGACGTGGCGGGAATCGCCTTGGCAGGCCGATGGGGTCCCCATTCCGGCCAGCATCTGTTCCTCGGCGTCGACCTGCGCCCTTTGTTTCCAGCGCTTTTCTTTCTGTACAAGCAAACCTGGAACGAGTTTACCGACCTCGTCCTCCAGTCGGTGTTTTTCGAGATAGGCCCCGCCTTCTTGCTCGATGGCGAACAGAGCACGGGACTCGGTGTGGGTTTTGGGCTGAGCCTGCCCTTGTATAGACCTCTCACCACCGTGGAGGGGCTCTGGTTGCGAATCGCGTCCCGTTACGTGAACGCCGATCCATCTCATCGCAACACGGAGCCCACCTCGGTCCGAACGCAGTGGACCCTGTACGCGACATTCGTCGTTCGCTTGGGTTTCAAGTCGAATTTGAGCAAGTGGGAGCCACCGCGCTACCGAGCGCGGTAGTTTGGCGGCTTCGACGAACCCGAGTACAACGCGGCTGTGAGACGCACCAAAATCGTATGCACTTTGGGTCCTTCCAGCAGCACGAAGGCCATGGTCGGCGAGCTCATTGCCGCCGGGATGAGCTGCGCGCGTCTCAACTTCTCGCACGGCGACCACGAGTCGCACGCAAGGGTTGCGCGACTGGTCCGCGAGGCGGCATCCGAGTCCAGGTTGCCGTTGGCGATTCTCGCCGATTTGCAAGGTCCGAAAATGCGAATCGGCAAGTTTGCTGGAGGCCCCATCGAGCTCGCGCCTGGCGACCGGTTCGCGCTGACCACCGAGAACGTCGAGGGGACGCGCGAAGGCGTATCGGTGAGCTATCAGTCCCTCCCGACGGACGTCCAACCGGGCGATCACGTGGCGCTCGACGACGGTTTGATTCGACTCCGCGTCGAATCCGTCGAGGGTGCGACGGTTCACACGGTAGTCGAGGACGGAGGAGCTCTTTCGGACCACAAGGGGATGAACCTTCCGGGCGTGTCCATCAGCGCTCCCGCGCTGAGCGACAAGGATCAGGAGGATCTGCGTTTTGCGGTTTCCGAGCTCGACGCGGACTACATCGCACTCTCGTTCGTGAGGTCGGCGGCCGATGTCGAGCAGGCCAAAGCACTGGCCGGCGACGTCCCCATCATCGCCAAAATCGAGCGCCCGGAAGCAGTGCTTGCACTCGAGGAGATCGTGACCGCAGCCGATGGCATCATGATCGCGCGAGGTGATCTCGGCGTCGAGCTCGGGGCCGAAAAGGTTCCGCTCATGCAGAAACGGATCATCCGGGAAACCAATGCCAAGGGCAAAGTGGTCATCACGGCCACCCAAATGCTCGATTCGATGATTCGCAACCCTCGACCTACTCGAGCCGAGGCAGCGGACGTCGCGAACGCCGTCATGGATGGAACCGATGCCGTCATGCTCAGCGGCGAGACCGCAGCCGGGCGCTATCCCGTGCAGTCGGTTCGGATGATGGATTCGATCATTCGCGAGGTGGAGTCGGACTACATCGAAGACATCGCCCGCGAGTTCGGAGAGTTGCAGAACGTGGGCGAGGAGGATTGGCCGTTTTCGAACGCAGCTGCGCGTGCAGCGGCCGTGATGACGAGGCACTTGCCGCTCAAAGCACTCGTAGTGTTCACGCAGGACGGGCGTTCGGCAGGCCTGCTCGCCGAGCACAGGCCACGCGCACCCATCGTGGCCGTCACCAGCGACGTTCGAGTGGCCCGGCGGCTCGCGCTCGAATGGGGCGTGATTCCGCGCATCGAGGTGCCGCCCGAGTCGCTCGACGAGACGCTGCGAATCGCGACCTCGCTGCTGGTCCGGGAGAAAATCTGCAAGCGAGGCGATGCCTTTGGCATGGTGGTGGGGTGGCCCACGTCGGGTCGCACCAATACCCTCAAGCTGCATCGTCTCTAGCCCTAGCCTTCTGCATGCATTAGATCGCGCTCCATGGACGAACTGCCCCAACGGATCGGCCGCTACCGGATCGAACGGCTCATCGGGTCCGGTTCGATGGGCAACGTGTATTTGGGACACGACGCCGACCTCGATCGTCCGGTGGCCGTCAAGACGCTGAGGGATTTGGTGCTCGATCCGGACATGCGCGAGGTGTTTCTCAGCCGCTTTCAAAACGAAGCGCGCGCCGCCGCCCGTTTGCAGCACCCGCACATCGTTCAAATCTTCGACGTCGGCGACGACCCGAAAATGGGACCTTATTTGGTGTTCGAGTACGTGCGCGGGCACACCCTCAAGGAAGAGCTCAAGAAGAACGGCCCGCTCTCCCGCGATCGTTTGCTCGACCTCGCGCAGCAAGTGGCTGACGCACTGGCCACGGCCCACATGGCGGGAGTGATCCATCGCGACCTGAAACCGGAGAATCTGCTCATCACCGACAACGGCCAAGTCAAGCTTGCGGACTTCGGCATCGCCCGTATCCCCAACGCCGATCTGACGAAGGAAGGGCAGTTTCTCGGCACGCCCTGTTACGCTGCACCCGAAACGTTGAGACGTGGCGAGTACAGCGAGGCCAGCGATCTTTTTTCATTTGGCGCGCTGGTGTACGAGGCCGCCTGCGGAGAGCGGGCCTTTCCCGGTACCGAGGCCATGGTGGTCGCCCATCAGGTGATGGATGCCAGTCCCGTGCCTCCGAGCGAGGCCAATCGAGCCGCCTCGATTCCGCCCAAGGTCGATGCCGTCATTCTTCGCGCACTTCGGAAGAATCCCTCGGATCGATGGGCCAGCGCTCGCACTTTCGTGGCGGCGCTGAGAGAAGCCTACGATGGTCAAACCACACACAGCACCGGGCCCAGGCGAGTGAGCCTACCCTTCATCATGACGTTGGCAGTGGGAGTGCTGGCGGCTCTCTGGGTGGCGGTTCAGAGTCAGCAAGGCGCGATGACGGAGGTCGGTGGGACGGCGGGTGGAGGAGCGGACACCGGAGCATACTCCGAGGCTGACGCTGCGACGGGAGCCGAACCTGACGCCGGTGCCGGAGGCGGTTCGGGGCTCGACACCCTTTCGCCACACGAGCGCGAAGAAGTCGCGAAAGACGAGCTCGCCCGTGCACGCAAAGCATTGGAGGAAGGGGACTACGTCAGAGCCGCGGCAGCGCTCGAGCGGGCGCGCCGTTTCGATCCTCAAAACCCCGACATCGCGGAGCTCGAGGCCAGGCTGCCCGCCCGACGACCCGATGCGGGTCAGTAGAGCTTGTTGTGCTCGTCGCGGACGGGCCTCCAGCGGCATTGTTGGCCGCCGCCGGCGGTCGAATTGCACTTGTACATGTACGTCAAGGTTCGACCGCAACCGCTCGCGCGCTTCATCATCGGCTCATCGTAGACCAGCTCTATCGACGATGGGTCGCAGTCGAGATCCACTGCAGCGGCGCTTCGAATTTGTTGCGTCGCAGCGGACTCCCGCCCGCAACCCGCAAAAAGCGCCAGCAGGGCCATGGATTCGACGAGTCTCTTCATTCTTCAACCCCGCGGCTAGCATAGCGCAAGGTCGAGCAAAGCGCGCCTACATCGAAATTCCGAGACTTTTCAAATCGCGCTCGGCCTGTTCGGCCCAGCCGCGGTTGGCCTTCGGGCTGGCCGGGCTCGGATGCAACACGGTTCCGATTCGGACGTCGCTTTCGACCAATGCAGCGCGCGCTCGCTTGGTGGCCCATGCGCCCACCCCCACCACCAGCTCCGGCTTCAAAATGGCGATGCAAGCACGAAGCGCTTCGTCACAAGCGGGCAGAAGCGACTCTCGCTCCTGCGACCGCAGCTTGTCTGGCGTGCGATTGCGGCCGCTCGACTCGATGAAGAGCAGTGGGCAGTAGTTCACGACGAAGAACCTGGAAAAGAAGCGTTCGGGCGCGCCGAAGCGCTCGCGTGCCCAACCCCAAAGCCGAGAGCCGCTGACTTCGGAGCGGCTGCATGCAAAACCGAGGACGGGCCGCTTGGGATGCTCGTGTCTGGGCCGGTCGACCGGGGCTTCGATACCCATCCAGTCGCGCACCAATCCGACGTCCCCGAACGGCACTCCGGTTTGGGCCATCCCGAACGGGCCGGGATTCATGCCCACCAGCACGACTTCTTTCGGCCCGCGACCGAATCGGCTCAGATAGAGCTCGTGGGGACGTCGAGCGTACTTCAAAGGATTGTACACGTAGCGGACCGGCTCGGCGAATTCGAGCTTCGTTACGATGCGACTCAAATCGCGCGACACGTCGACGAGGTCGGACATCGTCGATCAGCAAAGGTAGCGTTCGCCACCGTCGCACAGGATGGTGACGACCCGCTGCGTGGTCTTCATTCGTCGGGCAACCTCCAGCGCCGCGTGCACGTTCGCTCCCGCCGAAGGACCCACCAGGAGCCCCTCTTCGCGGGCCAAGCGCTTCGTCATGCGGTCTGCCGCCACGTCGGTCACCGCGACCACCTCGTCGATGAGCTCGGTATCCAGCACTGCCGGGATGAAACCGGCGCCGAGCCCCTGAATGCCATGAAGCCCGGGTTTGCCGCCGGAAAGCACCGCACTGGCACGAGGCTCGACCGCCACCAAACGGATGTCCGGGTTTCGCTTTCGGAAGACGCGACCGACTCCCGTGAGCGTTCCCCCGGTTCCCACGCCGGCAACGAACGCGTCGACCTTGCCGCCCGTGGCTTCCCAAATTTCCTCGGCCGTGGTCTGGGCATGAATCTCCGGGTTGGCGGGATTCTCGAATTGTCGGCACATCATTGCACCCGGCGTGGTTTCCAAGATGCGCTCGGCTCTTTCGACGGCGCCGGCCATGCCGTCCTGGGCGCCCGTGAGGACTATCTCCGCGCCGAAGGACTTCAACAAGTGCCGGCGTGCCTCACTCATGTCCTCCGGCATGACGATCACGCATCGGTAGCCACGGACGGCGCAGATCATGGCGAGACTGATCCCCGTGTTGCCACTGGTGGCTTCGACCACGGTCGATCCGGCTTGGAGCTCCCCGGACCGTTCCGCGGCCAGGATCATCGACAACGCAGGCCGGTCCTTGACCGATCCGCCAACGTTGCTCGATTCGAGCTTGCCGCAAATCTCTGCCCCCTTGTCACCACTGATTTGCGAAAGGCGCACCAATGGGGTGTGACCTATCAGGTCCAACGCACCGTCGTAGATTCGCTCGGTCATGTGGCCGCTAGCATACCAGGCAGGGCTTAGATGTCACCGTCAGAAGAAGGTGATTCGTGTCGGTCGTAGGCCTGAATGATCTGCTGCACGAGCGGATGTCGGACCACGTCGGCGTGGGAGAAGTAGACCAGCTCGATTCCGTCGATCCCGGCGAGTATTTTCTGGGCGTGACGCAAGCCGCTTCGAGCTCCGCCCGGCAAATCGACCTGCGTGATGTCGCCAGTGATGACCGTCTTCGAGTCGAACCCGAGCCGAGTCAAGAACATTTTCATCTGCTCGACGGTGGTGTTTTGTGCTTCATCCAAAATGACGAAGCTATCGTTGAGCGTTCGGCCGCGCATGAAGGCGAGCGGTGCGACTTCGATCGTTCCACGCTCGATCAGGGCCGTCACGCGCGCCGGTTCCATCATGTCGTGCAAAGCGTCGTAAAGGGGACGCAAATACGGGTTGATCTTCTCCGCGAGGTCGCCCGGCAAAAAGCCCAGTCGTTCCCCCGCTTCGACCGCAGGCCGCGTCAAGATGATCCGCTTGACCTGCCGCTCCTGAAGTGCACGGACCGCCATGGCCATGGCTAGGTACGTCTTTCCGGTACCGGCCGGACCGATCCCGAATACGATGTCGTGACTGCGGATCGCCTGCACGTAGTTTTGCTGGGCTACACCCTTGGGCGATACGATTCGTCGGCTCGACGTCGTGAGCACGACGTCGTCGAGCAAAGCGCGCAGCCTCACCTGCGGATGGGCGCGTAGCGTTCTAGCCGCACGCGTCATCTCCAAGGCGCTCAGCTCTCGGACCTGCAAGGCATCGATGAGCTCGTGCAAGACCCTCTCCACGAGCTCCACCTCGCGATTGGGCCCTTGCACGTGAATCGTCGAGCCACGCAGGCCCATCGAGGCACCGAGCTCTGCTTCCAGCAATCGCAAATTCGCGCCGCCTGCGCCGGTGAGCTTGAGCAGCAGGCTCGGATCAGCCACTTCGATGTCGGCTGCTACGTCGGCCTCTAGGGGATTGGTCTCGGAAGTCGGTTCGATACTCAAAGCTTAACCCCTCCCGCGCAGACACGCGAGGGACAATAGTCATCGCCAAACCAACGTGTCGGGACCTCGATCGATCGCCGTTTCGAGACGTTCGTGTGCAGCCAGGATCAGGGAGCGGCTCGAGTCGCCATCGAGCGGATACGACGAAAGACCGATGGCCACGTGAAGGAACATGAGCTCCTCGGGATCTCGAGCGCGTCTCGCCTCGATCTCCTCTTGGAGCCTGCGAATGACCTCCACCACGGCCCGCGCGCTCGCACCATCCAGGCCCACCACGAAGGTCTCGGCGTCCCAACGCCCGCGCACGTCCTCTCGGCGAAACCGGCCTTGTATCAGGCGTCCCAAGTGGGTTTGCAGACGCCGAGCACGGATTCGGTCGAGCCCGTCCAGGTCGGTGGCCCGAATGAGCGCGACCGAATAGGTGCGTCCGTGACGCTGAGCGGAGGACAGGGCCGATTCCAAGGCTGACACTGCGGCGGACCGCTCCAACAGACCTGTCTGAGAGCAGCGCACCCTCCTCAGCCGCAGCCGGGCAACGCGCTCGGCTTCCTGATGGAGGTGCGCCAGCCACCCGCGGCTCCGGCTCAGGACCTCGGTGATCGGCCGCTCGGCCGCAAGCGGTGAGTCGTCGAAGCAAGTCAGGGTACACTCGGAATCCCAGGCCGACATCCGGATGATGGCCGGAACCTGCTTGGCCGTCACACTCGACCCGAGCACCACGACGTCGGGCGGCTCGACGTCCAGCTCCCGGAGCAACTCTTCGATGCTGAAATAGAGAAGGCACTCCAACCCTGCCTCTTCGATCAGTCTCGCGGCTTCTGGATCGCGAAGAACCGCGACCTTGGGTCGCGGAGTCATGGCGCGCTCTACCGCCGAGTTGAGTGCATGATGCAAGCGCACGAGCTCGACGGGGTGAGGCAAGAAGATGTCGATTCCGAGCTGAGCAGCGTGCGCTCGCGTATGCGGATCGTCATCCACGGAAAGCACGATGATCGGCACGTGATGGCAACCGTGGAGGCCGCGAAACATCTGCACGAACCTGCCGAGCGCCTCCCGATCTTGGAGCGGCCAACCCACCAAAGCCGCAGTGGGCGCGTTTCGCCCAGCCACTTTGAGCGCTTCTTCGACCGTGGCGACGGGCCGCAAATGCACGAGAACCTCGTCGAAAGCAGCCCGGAGGTAGGCGATCATGGCCGGGTCGTCTTCCAATACCAAGAGCGTCGGCACGAAGTCTTTTGGAATCGGCCGGTGCAGAAAAAAGCTCGCCGCTGGCGTGACGGGAGGAATTGCAGCCGCGATCGGCTGAACTTCCTGCCCGCCTGCTGCCGCGGCGTGGGTCCGAACCGCGTCGATGGACTCGAACATGGTAGGCCAATCGAGCCGACCCGACTCTTGAAGTTGACGCAACTCCTCCTCGATTCGGGCGGCTGCCTCAGAGATCTCGACCAGCCCATGCGTCTGCGCAGCGCCCTGCAGATCGTGTGCTTGACGCAAGGCCTCCGCGATGACGCTCGTCCTCTCTCCCTCCGAATGCACACGCCGAATGGCACCCGTGAGGTTGTCCGCCGCGATCGGTAGCAGACTCACGTACGATTCTCTCATGCGCTGGGCGTCGACACCGGGCTCGGAGGGTTCCTCGGGGTACATGACCTCGTCGTCGGCCTCCGCCGGTTCTCGCGCTTTGAGCTCGCTCGCCGGCGGCGCGAGGCTCATCGGTGCAGACACGGCGTTGGCCGCCTCCTTGGCGAAACGATCGATTGCGACGGGCTTGTGAAACACCCGTGTGACTTCCAAGTCCCGGGTCAGATACTTGAAGGTGGCGAGATCTCGGTAGAATGCTGACACGAAGATAATCGGCGTATGGTATCCGTCGGCCCGAAGCTCTTCGATCCAGGCGATGCCGTTGGTATCGGGCAGCAGGCCGTCGATCACGATCAGCGATGGCTCTTCCTCCGCGATGAGGGCTCGCGCGATGCTTCCTTTGGTCGCACTCAGGACCCGAAGCCCGAGCGCCTCGAGGGCGGGAGTGACGCCGGATCGAAATTGCGCGTCATCATCGAGGAGGAGGACGGTTGGAGCCACTGGTGCGTCAGTCTGGCATCCTTTGCGCCCGTCACAAAGCAGTCGTTTTCCGGACGCTCAGCAAGCGCGCCGGTAGCTCGGATCGGACTGCCTCAGGTAAGCCTCTGCGATCGGATGGTCCTTGCAATCCTGGACTACGGCTTTGAGATGGGCCCTACCCTGATCGGGGTCACCGGTCTCGATCTCGATCACGCCGAGAAGCGCGCGTGCATCGTGATGGCCGGGGTCGAGCTGCAAGATGAGCAGGAGCTCCTCGCGGGCCGCCGGCGCATTGCCCCGGAGCCGTAGCAGCCTGGCGAGCTCCAGACGAACGTCGTGGAACTTGGGACAGAGACGAAGGGCCCGGCCGAGCTCGTGCATGGCGTCCTCGGGCCGGTCCAAATCGAGGTAGGCTCGGCCCAGCATTCGGTGCAGGTTGGCCACCTTTCCGCGTCGATAGGCGTCGTTCGAACAATCGGCGTGGCGTTGCGCCCGCTGCAGGGTGCGCACGCCCGATCCGTATTCGCCCAGCTCGTTGCAGGTGACCGTCAGGTTGAGAGCCGCTTCGAGGTAGCCGGAGTTGAGCTCCAGCGCCTGCTGAAAGCACCACCGCGCCTCGGCCATGCGGCCGTCGAGATGATAGATGATGCCGAGTCGGTTGAACACGTCGGCGTACCGGAGCCCCTGCTGCACCAGCTTTTCG
>JASFKY010000090.1:0-12115 GCA_050118395.1 Myxococcales bacterium
GGAGAAATGGGCTGAGTGCAGCGTCCGTGGCGAAAATTAGTCTCTGCTCCGGCGAGCCTGCCTCACCACTCATCGGGTAACTCGCAATTTCGAGCACGATTCGGAGGCGAGGGTTGCGTTTCCTCATCCAGGCAAGGAAGCCGAGGAGCGCGGGATTGGTTCCTGGATGCCGGAGGTAAATGAGGTCGTAGTCGCGGGCATCGCATTGGGACGCTACTACGGCCCAAAAGACCGCATAGTGATTGAGCACTCGCAGCGATCGCCCGCCCGATAACGGGTAGCGGACGGTCCTCGCGTAGTCCAGGACGACCCCTTGCTCGCTTCCCATAACTGTCGTGATGTCGTGTCCCAAGCTCTTCAACGCGTCTGCCTGGTAGCGCATCTTGTTCAAGATCCCGCGATTCGGCGCGAAGTCCTCGCGCACCGGATAGATCAGCAATACGCGATGGCCTGGCACGGCTCAGACTTGAAAGGCGGGATGCACGGAATCGCGTGGTGCGACCACGGGCTGCGTCCGAACCCGGTAAGCGAGCTCGATGGAAGCTCGCGCATCCTCGATCCCATGGCCGCGGCCTGCCAGCGTTTCGCGGTAGACGGTGGTGTGAAGATCTTGAAAGCCACTCGAAAACTCGATCTCCTCACCATCCATCGAGAGCGAGCGATAGGCATGCCCTCCGCCGAGGCGAACTGAATCGGGAAGATCGTTTTCGTCGATTGAGAGAAACCAGCGCACGTTGGCGCGCTCCAACTCCATGACCCCGCTGACCCGATGTGGCTCGCGCGCATGGATCTCTAGATCGGATACGTTGCCGAAGAGCCATATCATGACGTCAAAGAGATGAATGCCGATGTTCATGGCCAGGCCGCCAGACTTTGCGTCCGATCCCTTCCAGGAATGGTGATACCAGCGGCCGCGACGCGTGATGTAGCTGAGCACCACGTCCATCTTGCTCGATGGCGGGGCATTCTGCAGCTGCTCCCTCAAGGCCAGCAAAGCTGGCAGGTAGCGAAGCTGCAACACGGTCCGAATGCGTGTGTTGTACTCGTGCTCCAAAGCCGCCAGCTGGTCGAGATTCCAGGGATTGATCACCAACGGTTTTTCGCAAATCGCGTGTGCGTTGAGTCGGAGTGCAAGACGAACGTGCGCATCGTGAAGGTAGTTCGGGGAGCAGATACTGACGTACTGAACTGCATTGTGGGTTCCCTCGCGCCGCCTTTTTTCGAGGAAGCGGTCGAAGCGCTCGACTTCGGTGAAAAAAGCAGCCTCGGGGAAGTAGCTATCCATCACCCCGACCGAGTCATAGGGATCGCATGCCGCAATCAAGCGGTTTCCCGTATCTCGAATGGCGGCCAGGTGCCTCGGTGCGACGAATCCCCCGACCCCCAGAAGGGCGAAGTTTGCCATGCCGCGAAGTATCATGCGCCGAGGCGCTTTTCAAAGTGATCGCAAGTGCGATCCCAGGGTAGCGAAGCGTGTCCTATCCTGCGGAGCCCAGGAGATGCGCATAGATTTCCGCATACCTTGGAGCCACCACCTCGTCGAGGCCCACCCGTTTCTGTACAGCATCACGGCAGCGCACTCGAATTCCGGGGTCTTTCAGTAGCTGCGCCAACTCTCGGGCCGCTCGAGGGTACGCTGCCCGGTCCGCGTTGGCCACGACTACGCCGATGGACTCGGCTTCGATGAGCTCGTCGTAGTCGCCGCACCCCGAGGTGGAAACCACCGGAAGGCCACAGCCGAGATACTCTCCGAGCTTGATCGGCGAGCATGCCAACTTGGAGGGAAAGGGCTTCAGGAAACAAAGGCCGACATCGGCACAGCTCAGGTAGTGTGGCATCTCTTGGGGAGGCACGCTGCGAGACGCCATGGGCACCCCGGCTTCTTCACACAAAGCTGCGAATTCATCGACACCGTCCTGCGTGAGCACCAGGAGCGTCATCGGATGGAAAACCTCCTTCGCTGCCGACAGGAAGGCCACCATCGCCTCGGTATCATACCAACCCCCAGGCTTGCCGGCGTAGACGAAAACGGTGCCTCGGAGGCCCAGCGCCTGGCGCAGCTCCTCACGGCCCTCCTCGATGGGCCGGAAACGATTCAAGTCGACGGCACAGGGCAACACATAGACAGGCGTCGAATCGGAAAGCCAGGGTGCCACCTGTTCCTTTCGGTGCGTCGTCAGCACCGCTGCAACATCTGCAAGCTGCAAGGCTTTGCGTTCTCCCCATTCGGTGAGCCGATGCGGGATGGAACCCCTTTTCCAAGCCCCAGCGTCGACGTATTCCTGAGAGAGCGGTCCGTCTGCATCCACGAATAGACGCACACCGGCGAGCTTGGCCGCGAAGGCAGCCATCGCGCAAGAAACCGAGGAACGACCGTGCACCAATGAAGCGCCGCATCGCCTCGCCATGGTCGTCGCGACGAAGCTGCCCACTCCGATGTCGTATAGAGTGGACAGAACCGGAGGCCATTTGTGATAGCGCAGCGGATGCCAGTGGATTCCTTCCGAGGCGAGCTCCTTTTGTTTCGACCGCCTTTGCGCGTTCGTCATCGCCCAACGCGGCTGTTCGAACGTCATCAAACCGATTCGATAGCCTCTGCGACTCAATGACCGAAGATATGGAAGGGTTTGGCTCTGACACAGGGGGTCGAGCAGGCTCCAGTAGGTGATGTAGATGCTGTCAAGAGGCTTTGGCATACCCAAGTGCTTCATCGATCCATTGGGCGACCCGTGGGCCTTGTCGCTCGATGCAATATTGCGTTTCGATCAGCTTTCTGCCGTTTCGCGCCAGTTTCTTTCGTAGCTCCACGGACGCAAGAAGCGCTCTGATGTGTTGATACCAATCCTGCTCGGAACGAGCCACCAACCCATTTTCGCCATCGACTACGAAGTCTCGCGCGCCTCCGACCCAAGACGAAACGAAGGGCACACCGACGGCCATGTATTGGATCTGCTTGAAACCGCATTTGCCTTCGTAGACGGCGGCGCTGTGCATGGGTGCAAGTCCAATGTCCATCTTCTGGAATTCGTCGATTTCTTGATCGAGACGCCACGGACGGGAACGAGTCTCGAGCCCATCGAGCGTGAAACCTTCTCCGGCGCCCACGATGTGCAACTCGAAATCGTGACCCTCGGCTCGCAAACGGCGTAGCGCGGGCTCGACGAGCGAGAGTTGGTGCGCCGTCGAGTGAGAGCCAACCCAACCGATACGCGGCGCGCCAGGTGATAGGATTGCGCCATCGAGACGGCCCGGTAACGGCGTCCACACGGCAGAGGAGACGACCGTCGGCACGACCTCCACCCTTTGGTTGACCCGTCTTGCCTGCTCGGCCAGGTAGCGAGATCCGGCTAGGATTAGGTCCGCTCGGCGCATGGTGTACCAGCACTTGCCGGGTCGCTTGACCAATCGAGCTGCAAGCGGGTGAGTGGACCTCGGCAGATCGTAGTGCCAGATCGCATCATCGAAATCGAAGACGATGGGCACGCCCTTGAGCGAGCGAAGAATGAACTCGGTGTATGCCGGTCCGATCATCGATGCTTCGCGTTGGATGAATACGACATCGATGTTCTGTGCGGTCACCGCCGAAGCGAGCCTCTCGATGGCGCGGATTGCTAGGTGGCTCGCTTTTCTCAAACGATTGCCAGACTCGTAGAAGCTGCTCAGGAACTCATCGTCGACGAACGGCTCGAATCGCACTTTCCATCCGTGTGCCCGCAGATAGGGGAGCAACTGAGTGAGGCGGAACCGAGTCGCGGCGGAACGGTCCGGATAGGCGGCCAGAGCAAGAAGCCCCCGTTCTCTGCTCATGGATTGCCTCGCGCAATCTCGACCGCTTCCCGCATGTTCCGGCTCGGCCACCCATGGCGATCGCGCAAGATGCGATACTCCCGCAGCACGGAATCGAGCATGGCCAAGTTTTCCTGAGTGTTGGACCCAAAGTTGTGTGGATGCCACCACATGTGGAAATCGAGGCCCTTCCGGGCAGCCTCTTGCATGGCTCTACGTATGCGATGCATCCGAAGAGCCTCGAGCTTGCGACGCGAAGGCGAATAAGGCCGGAGGAAAAGGCCCGCACGAATGGGCATCAAGCCATTCGCACCGGGTAGGGGTGAATCGGCTTGGGATCCGCTGATGGGAAGATACGTGTCAATCAATCGCAAGCCGCGGTCGGCCAAGCGTTCTGCGTCGATTGGCCGCGGTCGATAAGCGAAGAAGCGTGGTGGAGCGCGGTAGGCTTCCACCCCGAGCTTCGCCAACACGGAATCGTAAGCGGGGTTGTGTTGGCCTCGCGGAAAGACGACGGTGCGGATTACTTTGCCGAAGGGCTCCCCAATGGCCGCTGCGGCCTGCATGTCCGCCTCGAACGTCTCTTGAGTTTGCCCGTCTTCGAGGCAGTAATAGTGGGAGAAGGTATGCGACGCGATCTCCTGATTGGGCGTTTCGGCGACGGCCTCCAGGATTGACACCGCGTAATGGAAGGGATCGCTCTGTTCGTCATCGCCGATTTCATCCAGGAATCGGTAGGGGTCGAGCTCGCGTCTCGTATATCGCGGACGAAGTTCCGGCAGGTGCTCGACGAGTTGCCGCTTGCTTCGAGCGAACAGAAAACCGACCGTCGCCCACGTGGCGTGAATCCCGTATGTGGTAAAAAGATGGAGAACCTGAGGTATCGAATCCCGAGCGCGAAGGAAATGGTCACGCTTCTCTCGGACGCTGACCACGTCTCGCAGTCCCCAATGCAGCTCGAAGTCGAGCGAAACGAGCAAGCCTCCCCGAGCCATCACACCGTATCCGAATCGCAGTAACTGATGTACCAGTTGCGTCGATCGACGAGCAACGGCCGGAGGGACTCGTCGAGGGGACGTACGCCGAAATGGAGCTCAATGGGGCGAAGCGCCTCGGGCAATGGAAAGAAGCCGGCCCTCCGGTACGTCCCGGCGTTGGGAGAATGCTGGAAGCACCATGCAAGCACCGCGTCAGCCTCCTCGGTTGCCATCCGACGCAGAGCTTCGACGAGCAACGCGGCGGCCGCATCGTCGTGCTCCGGCCCGTGAAGCAACTCGAGGACGTAGCCGACTTTGCCTCCGTGCTTTGCGACGGTCGTGTACGCACAGAATGCAACCAACGCTCCCTCGTCCAACACGCCCAAGCATTCATAGCGCTCGCCAGGTTTGGCAAGGCGCCATTTCAAGTACTCGGAGTCGCGTTCGACAGCGACCGGGACGTCGGAAGAGAAACGGTTCCAAAGACCATCCACTTCGGGCCCAAACTCGGCCACGGGATGAATCGCGTATCGATGTCGCAGCTTCGGTACCCGCATCGGCAATCGCAAGTCCGGCAGCTTCCGAAGCCAGCGACCGAGAGGGAGCTTCGAAGCGAGGAAGGCCGTTCGGAGCGGCCTGATCAGAAACGGAACGGGGTCCAGAGACATCCATCCGAGCTTTCCAAAAAACCCAGGCGCCGAGTTGGCATTTGGGAACCCGTACACGAACCGACCCCCGTTTTGGGCGAGTCGTTGGTACAAGGCCTGTGCCATCGTCGTGAAAAGCCCACGACCCCGAAAGTCGGCATCGACCAACGTATCGACCGATTGAGCCGCCAGAGTCCGATTGTCCTCGACCTTCACCATACCTGGCTGCACCGCATAGATCGCAGCAAAGCGATCACCGCAAAGCGCAAGGTCCACGAACATCCCGGCAGCGGGGTTGTCGACGTACTGCCAGCGAAGCGCATCGAGCTCCCGCACCGTCCCGTTCTTTGCAAAGCATTTCTGAAAGGCCGCCAGATCGGCTTCTGCGGCTTCCATCGGACGAAAGTCGAGCTTCGCGTCACTCACTACGATAGGCCTCGAACCAACCAGAATAGTCGCGTCCCACGAGGCGCGACAACAGAAGACTGTCCTCTTGATAGAAGTCCGCCAAACCACGAGCCTCGGCTGTCGAAAGTGGTGGGTTGTCCACGCGCGTCTCGTTGATTTGCTGCAAGAACCTCGGAATGCCCCATCGCTTGAGTTGCATTCGAAGCCCATTCAGACCGGAGGTCGCCATGAATCGGCTGACACGCAGATTGAGAGCGTAGAGCGAAGGAGCACGCAACACTCTCGCCCTGTTTGCCTGAGCCGACAATGATGAAGGTACGAAGCTCGGATCCGACCCGATGAATCTGCAGACGCGTTGAAATACCTCACCGGGGGCTCGGTGTGCTTCTTCGGCTTCGATCAAGAGGAGTCGCTCGATTGGAAAATGTTCGAGCCAACGCTCCAACTGTTCACCGTACAGCCCCTGCGAAAGAAAACCAGCTGGATCCCGGGAAGGGTCCTCGAGAATCTCCAGGAGCGAGTATCCTTGGTAGTGAGTGCGGTTGCGCACGTAGTGGTAATGACTGCGTGATCGCTCGACCGGATTGCGAATCATTACGATGAGTCGCGCCTCGGGAATAATCGCCGCCACTCGCTCCGGCGCGAACGGATCTTGAAGCAAGTTGGGCGAGAAATCTCCGATGATCCGCACCGGTCCTGCGGCCTCGAAAAGGCGGACGTAGTACGAGATCCCCCTGGTTTCGTAGTCGTTGCCCCACCGGCACACGGAGAAGAAGTTGATCTCTTTGAAGTCCGGCACGAAGAGCTCCGGATGCTCGTCGAGGCAGTGAAAGAGCCAAGTCGTCGCGCACTTGGGGGCCCCAATGCAAAGAAAGCTCGGCAGTCGTGCTCCGCCCTCGACATCTCGCGCCGTGTAGAGCTTGGACGACCGCCGAAAGTCGTACATTACGCGGCGTGTAGCACGGTTGCAGACCCGCCGCGAACCCGCTCGAATTCCGTTGCAGCTCCTCGCCGAGCTCCCAGGGAGAGGAGCAGAACCGCAAAAAACGGCAAGATCGGACTTCGATATCTGGACAGGGTGCCCAGGTTGGTGGAGGTGAGGCCGACCGCGATCCCGAAAGCAATGACGAAGACGAGGCAGAACAACAAAAACGGCTCCCCCGCAAGCTGGCGGCGAGCGCTAGCTAGTCTCTTGCCGAATAGGATTCTGCCAAAGAGCAGAAGCAATACCGTGGTCTCGGCTGCGTTGGCGAGCATCATGAGGTTTCGCACTTCGAAGATCAACGGCCGAAACAACGAGGTCAGCAGTGCTGCCGGAGCGTACGTCAGCTGACCGAGGAACGAGCTCGGAATCTCGCCCGAAAGCACGTAGTTACTCCCCCCCCGCAGACCACGGCCGATCTGCTGCAGCTGGGAAGCGCGGCTGCCGAACGTGTCGAGCGAGTATTCGGGAAAGTGCTGGGCCAAGAAAATGATGCCTCCGATCCCGAGTCCGGCAGCGATGGCCAGGTACGCCGGTCGAACCCGCACCCGACCCCGCCGCAAGCTACGCGACCAGTAGTACCAAGCACCCCCAGCTAGAACGAATGGAAACAGAATGTACGGCTTGATGATCAGGACGGGGAGAGCCCCCAAACAGATGAGCGCCCACCCGAGTGCGGGACGTCCTTCCCGAATCCACAGATGCAGCCCGAAGAGGCTCCATCCAAGCCCGGCGACGGCTACCGCTTCTTTGATCAGGCCGGACGACCAGAAGACGAACGAAGGCACGAACAGTGTTGCGATCGCCACGGCAAAGCGAGACAGATCGGGAACGTTGGCCCTGAAAACGCGGTACATGGCAATTTTCCCGGAGAGGGAAAGCATTGCGAAGACGATGCCCGTTGCATACTTGGAAGGGCCAAAGATGAAAAATGACCATGCAGCAAGCGCGGACATGCTTCCGGTAGCCGTTCCCGCACCGATGATCGTGAACGGCAAACGGGTGGGTTGCTGCAACAAGAGAGCCGTCACCTCGGGAATCACATGCATGGGATCATGGCCCATCATTCGAGCGAGAATGTCCCCGTAGCTGAAGTACAAGAACATGTCGCTACCGCCGTAAAACTCGTAGGCGATCGGAACTTGTGCGCAGGCAAATGCGACGTGTAAGAAAAAGGCTGCGGTGACCCATTTTCGCTCGCGCCGCGAAAACCCGCGCGAGCACAGGGCCACTAGAAACGCGCCGACAATAGTGACCACCAAAATAGGCAGAACATCGCTCATCTGTCTCGATCCATGGTCACTCTAGCATCACCCGGCCCTATGACTCGACGTATTGCCGGTTTGTCGCCCACCAGCACTGGAACATCAAGATGGCCCACAGACGGTGCTCGTGGTTGCCGAGACCCGCTTGGTGCGCTCTCCACACGCTTGCAATAGCGCTCCCGTCGAAAAGACCTTCCGCCTCGAGCCGCCGCTCGTCGAGCAGCTCGGCGGCCCAGTCTTTGAGGGGGCCACGAAGCCACTGGCCGATTGGAACACCGAAGCCGGTCTTCGCCCGTTCGAAAAGATCCGGCGGTACGTGACGCGAGAGCACCTGACGCAAGATCCACTTCTGGCTACGGCCACGGATCTTCCAGCTCGTAGGAAGACGCCAGGCAAGCTCCACGACTTCGTGATCCAGCAGCGGAACCCGAGCCTCGAGCGAGGCTGCCATGGACGCCCGATCCACTTTCGTCAGGATGTCGTCGGGCAGGTACTGGACGAGGTCGTAGAGCATCATCTGCTCCGCAAAGGGCGCTTCGAAATCGAAGGGAGAGGGGCTCTCATCGACCTTGAACGGTCCTTGGATGATTCGTCCTGGATCGAGCCAGTGAGATCGGAGGCGTTCGTACAACGAGTGCGGTGTCTCGGCTTCCACCAAAGCAGCGACCTTGTGGAGTTTGTCGCCGGGGAGGCGAATCACATCCCCGAGTCCAATCGCGCGAAAGGCACGGTCCCAGTCATCCACTCGCACGAGCTTCGGAAGCTCGAATACGCCCCGCGCGGCTCGCGGAAGGTGGCTAGCGATCGCCCAGAGGCGTGGAGCCCAGGCGTGTCGGTTGTAGCCGGCGAACAGCTCGTCCCCGCCATCGCCTGAAAGCGACACCTTTACATGTGCGCGGGTCAGCGACGACACCAGGAACGTCGGAATCTGCGATGAATCTGCGAATGGCTCGTCCCAGTATCCGGCGACCTCGGGCACGACCGCCAACAATTCCGACGGGTTGGCCATCAAGGTATGGTGCTCACAGCCGAGGTGCCGAGCGACGCGCTCGGCGTGCCTGGACTCATCGTAGCCGGGAAGCGTGTTCCCGATGCAAAACGTCTTGACCGGCTTGGTGGACGCGCGCTGCATCATGGCGACCACCGTGGAGGAATCGATGCCGCCGGACAAAAATGCACCGAAAGGAACGTCGGATCGCATTCGCAGACCGACCGATTCGCCGATCAAGCGCTCGAGCTCGTCGATCCCGTCTTCCGGTGTTCCGTCAAACGGCTCGTCGAGACCCCTGGATGCGACGCGTGCGGCATCCCAATAGGTATCGCACGTCTCAAGGCTGTCCGGGCCGGCGAATTCGATGATCGTACCGGGCCGCACTTTTCGAATTCCCTCTACAATGCATTCGCTATCGGGCACGACTGCATAGCGGAGGAAGGATGCCAAAGCCGAACGATTCAGACGCGCGCGGAGCAGTGGCAATCGCAGCAGGGCGCGAAGCTCGGAGGCAAAGGCGACGCCGAAGCCAGACTGGACGTACAGCAAAGGCTTGATTCCCAAGCGATCGCGAACGAGCGCGAGCCGTTTGGACTCGCGATCCCAGAGCGCGAACGCGAACATCCCGCGGAACGATCGGACGGCATCGTGAAGCCCCAGTGCTTCGATCGATTCCAGAATCACCTCCGTGTCGGAGTGTCCCTGCCATTTCGACCCGATGCCGCGCTGCTCCAAGCAAGCTCGAATTTCCGGAGCGTTGTAAACCTCTCCATTGTAGGCGATGCAGTATCGACCCGAATGGGACCACATAGGTTGTCGTCCCCGGTCGCTCAGATCGAGGATCGATAGCCTTCGGTGCCCAAAACCGATGCCGTGATCCCGATCGAAGAAGGCACCCGATGCGTCTGGACCACGATGAACGAGGGTTGCGGTCATCGTCTCGATCCAACGCTGCACCGTGCTTTCCACCACCGCGTCGCGGCACCACAATCCGGTTATCCCGCACATGTCGGTTCACATCCCACTGAGCCAGCAAGCTCGATGTCGCAGGAACATAGCCGCAACGCGCAGGAGTGGCACCCTGCCAGGTGCACTAGCTTTGAGCGGATGACTCAGATGGTCTAGCCTCCGCCAACATGCGACTCGTTCATGTCGTCGGTGCGAGGCCAAACTTCGTGAAGATCGCGCCGATCATGAGCGCGCTTCGACAGAGCCCTGGCGTGGAGCAACTGTTGGTCCATACCGGTCAACACTACGACCCAGATATGTCCCAGGTCTTCTTCGACGACCTCGGACTTCCCACACCCGATGTGAAGCTCGGCATCCGTTCCGGCCCCCATGGCGCCCAAACTGGACGCATGATAATCGAGCTCGAACGGGTGTTCGTCGACGTGAAGCCCGACTGGGTCGTCGTCGTGGGGGACGTCGACTCGACCATGGCAGGGGCCTTGGTGGCAGCGAAGTTGCGGATTCCTTGCGCCCACGTCGAAGCGGGACTGCGCTCTTTCGATCGAGCCATGCCCGAAGAGATCAATCGGATTGTTACCGATCGCGTTGCCGACTTGCTCCTGACACCATCGTGTGATGCGGACGAAAATCTTCGGACAGAAGGAGTGGACGTCGGCTCGATCCTTCGAGTGGGCAACGTCATGATTGACACTTTGCTTGCAAATCTCGAACGCGCGAAGCAACGCCCTACGCTGAAGCAGTTCGGGGTGAGTCCGCAAGCCTATGTGCTCGCGACCATCCACCGCCCTTCTAACGTGGACGATCCGGCGGTCCTCAGCGCGCTGCTCGACGTGCTTCACTGGATCCAGCAAAGAGTCTCCGTCATTCTGCCGCTCCACCCCCGAACCAGAAAGCGCCTCGAAGAGTCTTCGTCTTTGCAAAGACTGGACGCAATGGACAACCTCACGTTGAGCGGACCTCTCGGGTACTTGGACTTCTTGTGCCTGACCGCCAGCTCCAAGTTCGTGTTGACGGACTCAGGCGGCCTTCAGGAGGAAACGACGGCGCTGGGCATCCCGTGTCTCACCCTCCGTGCACGAACCGAGCGTCCCATCACCGTCTCGACGGGAACGAACACGGTCGTGGGCGCGGACCCTGAGCGCATCCGGGCTACGGCTACTGAAATACTCAACGGTCGCGGCAAAACCGGATCGGTTCCCGATCTGTGGGACGGTCGGGCGAGTGAACGAGTGGCCAAAGCCCTGGTAGACCGCCATCAGGGACACGAACCGGGCTGACCCTTGCCGGCGCGAAGCAAGAATCTCGTGGAGCGACTCAAAATCGGTGCGAGATGGTCAAGCGCCCAAATCTTGATCAACGTGTCGGTTCGAATCGGCACCCTCGCCGTGCTCGCGAGGCTGCTCACGCCGAGCGAGTTCGGCCTGTTCGCGGCTGCGGTCACCGTCATCGAGTTTGCTAGGCCGCTGAGCACGCTCTCGATGGATCACGCCATCGTTCAAAGCAAGACACTCGGCCGGGGAAGCGCTGCACTCGCGTCCTGGCTTGCCTTAGGCCTCTCGGCTTGCGTTGCAGCCTTCATCGGTCTCGAGGCAAGGCTGGTGCGCCTTCTCTACGACGACCCGGGCGTTCCTCGGGTGTTGGCAAGCCTCGCGCTGTCGCTGCCGCTCGGGGCTGCTGCCTCCCTGCTCATGGCAAGCCTGAGACGCCGTTTAGCATTTCGCGAGCTATCGATTCTGGTCGTCGTCTCCACGGTGCTATCCTCTCTTGCATCGGTAGTAGCGGCTTTCGCTGGCCTTGGGATTTGGGCGCTCGTCGTTGGCTACTATACCGATCTGGCGCTCAGGGGATGCTTCGCGTGGATGCTCGCTCGTCCCCGCTTGCAAAGACCCCATCTGGGACAGGACGTTCGCGGTCTGCTCCGCTTCGGAGTCGGCAGCGCTTTGTCGCTCAGCCTCAACTTCTGGGCCCTGCAGGGCGATTACGTCGTCGTGGGAAGCGCACTTGGACCCAAACCGCTCGGCCTTTACAGCCGAGCATATCAGCTGATCTCCACAGTCCCGGGAATGCTCAATCAGCTACATCAGATGGTG
>JASFKY010000091.1:0-11912 GCA_050118395.1 Myxococcales bacterium
CAACGAAGCTCGATGCCCTGGAGCGAGCGCTGACACGCATGGGAATTCGACTCTTGGAAGAGGAGCTTCCCGAGGAGGCGCACGTCGACGGGGCCCTGTGCAAGATCGCCGGTCAGCTGGTGGTTTACGTGTCCGCCAAGGCCCCACCCTGGCGCCGAGCCCAGGTGCTGGAGGAGGCGCTCCGCAAGCTGCCTCATGGCGACGTATGGCTGCCTCCCGAGCTTCGCCGGCTCTTGGACCGCGAGGATGTCGGCGGACAAGCAAACCGCCTGTTACAATTCCAACGAGAGGACGAGGACGAGCGTTGAGTGGACTCGGTTTGATACTGTCGGGCGGCGGTGCGCGGGGTGCCTACGAAGTGGGCATCCTCGAGTACATTTTCGGCGAATTCGTCGATTCGAACGGAATCGCCCCCAAGGTCGATCTGATCTCGGGCACGAGCGTGGGCGCCGTCAATGGCACTTTCATCGCCTCCGCGATTCACGACATCCCCGCTGGGGTGAGACGGCTGGTCTCGGTGTGGACCGGACTCGAGCTTCCGCACGTTCTCGGGTTCGGGCTTCGCCAGGCCGCCGGTCTATACCGAGTCCTGCTGGGCGGTGCGCGGCACTCCCCAGGCGTGTTCGATCCGGCGCCGCTTTCGGCATTGGTGGGACGCACCGTCGATTGGCGTCGGCTTCGGCGCAACATTCGAACTGGGAGCCTTCGCGCGCTCACCGTCAGCACCACGCACATCGGAACCGGCCAGCCGGTCATTTTCGTCGATGCGGCACCAGGGGTGGGCATTCCTCAAAGCCTCGGTCTGCACGCGCTCGTTCGCCGGGCCAAGATCGGCCAGCATCACGTCCTTGCCTCCGCAGCCATTCCCCTCATTTTTCCGGCGGTCGAGATCGGTGATGAAATCCATTGCGATGGGGGTCTTCGTCTCAACACCCCGATGGGCCCTTCCGTCCATCTGGGGATGAACCGTCTGTTGGTCGTCGGCCTGTCGACTCCACACTCGCCGGACCAGCGCGCGCTCAAAGATGGGGTCTACCCGGGCGCCACGTACATGCTCGGCAAGGTTCTGAACGCGTTTCTACTCGATCACGTCAATACCGACTTGCTGGAGGTGCAACGCATCAATGACTTCCTCAAGGACGGCGTGCGCGCCTACGGCATCGATTTTCTCGACCGTTTGAACGACGCAGCCAAAGCACGCGGCGCCTTGGCTCCACGCCGGTTGCTCAACTCACTGGTGCTCAGGCCGAGCACCGACATCGGCCAGGTGGCGGCCGACTACCTGGCTTCCAATCGGGTTCGATTCGGCAAGAGCCTCGGACGCGCCTTCATCAGCTTGCTCGACGTGGGCGCCGGGGCCGACGCAGACCTGGCGAGTTACCTGCTTTTCGACGGCGGCTTTGCCGAAGCGCTCATCGAGATGGGACGTCGCGACGCGCATGCACGCCGTGCCGAGATCGAGGCGTTCCTGTTCGAGGACCCGGACGCCATCTTGTCCACAGCATCGGCTGTGGGAAGCCTGGAGCATTCGGAAGCCAAGGCTACGGAATAGCATTTGGTTTTGGTTGCATTGAACCTGTGGAAGAAGCGTGAATTACTGACCGTAGGGTCAGTCTGATTGTAATATTTTACCCATAACGTTGGGTGTGATAGGCTCGAAACGTGGCTCAAACCAGCGTCGCGCACATCTCGGAGAACGCGACTCAACTCTCTCGGCGCCTCGTGCAAAACGTTGCGCTGGTCGTTCGCGGCAAAGAAGAAGTCATCAAGCTGGCGGTGGTTTCCCTGCTGGCCCGCGGCCATCTCCTGCTCGAGGACGTCCCAGGGGTTGGAAAGACCACCCTGGCGCGTGCCTTGGCGGCCTCGATCGGGATCTCGTTCCGACGTCTTCAGTGCACCTCGGACCTCATGCCGACCGACGTGCTCGGCGGCAACGTGTACAACCAGCTCAAGGGCACCTTCGAGTTTCGGCCGGGCCCGGTTTTCACGCAGGTCCTGCTGGCGGACGAGGTCAACCGGACGACGCCGAAGACCCAGAGCGCCCTGCTCGAGGCGATGGATGAGCGCCAAGTGTCGATCGACGGCGAGACCCACATCCTCGAGGACCCGTTTTTCGTCGTCGCTACGCAGAACCCTCAAGAGTTCTACGGAACGTATCCGCTCCCCGAATCCCAGCTCGACCGATTCCTGGTGCGCCTGAGCATCGGTTACCCGCCGCCCGGTGTGGAGCGCGAGGTTCTCAGCCGGCGCGGCGCCGATCCGGTGCAAAAGCTCGACGCCGTGATGAGCGCGGGCGAGCTGCGGCACGTGCAACAAGCGGTGGACTCCGTGCGCGTCGACGACGCGGTGCTCGATTATCTCCATCGCATCGTCATTGCCACACGCAATACGCCGCTCTTGTCGGTCGGCGCTTCGACTCGCGGTGCCCTCGGTTTCGAGCGTGCCACACGGGCCCGGGCACTGGTCGAGGGGCGTTCCTACGTCTTGCCCGACGACGTGAAGGCGCTTGCAGGTCCGGTGCTTGCGCACCGGGTCAAAGTGGCCGGTGGGATGGCCGGCACCTCGGTGCGTGACGATGCGCAGCGCGTGATTCGCGAGCTGCTCACCGTCGTGGCCGTCCCCCTTTGATCGGGTCCGGCGGATGCGAATCTTTCGACGGAGGCGTAGGAGACGGGAGTTTCGGCTGACGCGCGAGGGAAGGGTGTTCCTGTTCGTGACCGTCGGTGTTGGATTTGCCGCGGTCAACACGGCAAACAACCTCCTCTACCTCGTGCTCGGCCTGTTGCTGAGCCTCTTGCTGGTCAGCGGGGTGCTGAGCGATCTCGCGCTTTGGCGACTGCAGGTTCGGCGAAGGCTTCCAGAGCGCATCTTTGCGGGCAAGCGCGCCTTGATCGAGCTCGACGCGACCAACGAAAAACGATGGTTGGCCAGTGTTTCGGTCGAGGCGATCGACGAGATCGACGGGGTGGAAATGGTGCCCGCCCGATTCCTGCGGGTGAGCCCCGGGCAGACGTCCGAGGCGACCTATGGCTTCGACGCGCCGCGACGGGGCGTATTGGAGATCGGCTCGATCGCCGTTCGAACCCGCTATCCGTTTGGGTTGATCGAAAAGGGCTACACGCTGTTCCAACCCGACCAGGTCGTCGTCTACCCTCGATTGCTCGAAGACGTCACGACACCACCCACACGACGGATGTCTGGCGACGCGGTGCCCGTGCATCGCACCGGGCGGGGCAGCGAGTTTGCCGGTAGCGTGCGCTTTTATCGAGAGGGCGACGAGGCCAGGGACATTCACTGGAAGCGGACTGCCAGCCGCGGCGACCTGGTCGTCCGAGAACACGAGCAGGACTCGAGCGCCCTGGCGACCCTCACCATCGATGACGTTGCCCCGCAAGCCAGCGAAGACGAGAGCGCTTGGAACGAGAGGTTCGAAAAGAGCATTTCCGAGGTGGCGACGGCGGCGGCCGTGTATCTCGCCCAAGGGGTTTCCGTCCAAGTTCAAACCACCGACACGATGTCACCCACGGTGGTTGGAGGCTCGGCGCCCGATCCCATCTGGCGTTTCTTGGCCACCCTCGAACCGGTCCAAGCGCGCACCTCCAAGCGGCCGAGCAAGGGAGCGAGAGGGAAAGCCGCATGAGATTTGCGTTCGCCCACAAGCTCGTCACGTATCTCTTTGCGGGATTGGGACTGGCCGCATTGATGCTGGGCGCCACCTTCAGTCCCCTCGATTCGGTCATCGTCGTGGCAGCGTTCGTGCTGAGCTGGTTTGCCGAGCCTCCGCTCGTCGACCGTCCAGGCTATTCCCGACTGTGGAACGCGGCCGCGGTGGCCTTGCTGGTGATTCAAATCATTCGCGCATTTGCTGGAGAGCCCACGCTGACCGTGGGCGTGCAATATGCGGCCTTCCTTCAAATCTCCCGACTTTCGCATCGAAAGACGGCCGCGGATTACCAGCAGATCGCGATCTTGGCGTTCCTGCACCTGATCGCGGGCACCGTGCTGTCCTCGGGGCTCGACTACGCCGTCGTGTTTTTGGGTTTCGTGGTCGTGATGCCTTGGATGCTGACGCTTACCCATTTGCGAAAAGAGCTCGAGAACCAGTACGGCGCCGGCACCGCGATGCTGCGCGGCGAGCTCGAAAGCAAGGCGCTCACCACCGGGGCGTTCTTTGGGGGCACCACGCTCTTGGCGGTGCCACTGTTCGTTTTGACCGCGGCCATGTTCTTTGCATTTCCGCGCGTGGGCTTTGGTTTTCTATCGAGCTTCGGCGCCCGCACCCAAGCGGTGGCGGGGTTCGGGGACGACGTCGAGCTCGGAGGCTTCGGGACCATCCGAGATGACCCCACCGTGGTGATGCGAGTCAAAGTCGACGGCCTCCCGAGCCCGCGACCTCGTTCGATTCATCTTCGGCTGCGAGGCACTTCCTTCGACCGCTATCAAGAGGGTCACTGGTCTCGCACCCCGTCCGCGGGGAACGAGCTGAAGCGCCTCGGGGATCAATATTTGCTGTTCCGACCGCCGGAGCCCGGCGATCGTGCGTACCAAATCATCCTCGACCCCATGGATGAGGCCGTCTTGTTCCTGCCCGAGGGCGCCGTGGCGCTGCAGGTTCCGCCAGCGGTTCGCTCGGGACGCGATCGATACCGCAAGGTCGTGCAAGCACCCGGCTTCGACGTGCGGTACCGCGGAGGAATCGATTCAGCATTGACGTATCAGGTTTATGTCGACCCGGGCCGCCGAGGGCTGCAAGAGAAAACGCCCAAGCGGCTGCAACAGAGCTATCTCGAAGTGCCGGAAGGATCCGAAGGCGTCGTCGCCCTGGCGCGTCGGGTGACACAGGGAGCATCGGGGCCGCTGGAGCAGGCACGGCGCATCCAGCAATTTCTGCGAGAGGGTGATTTTCGGTACACGCTCGAGCAGCCCAATACCGAAGGCAAGGATCCGCTTCAGGTCTTTTTGTTCGAGGCCAAGGCCGGGCATTGTGAGTACTTCTCGACCGCCATGGCCGTCATGATGCGCACGCTTGGCGTACCGTCACGCAATGTGACGGGATTCCTGGGGGCGGACTTCAACCCGTACGGCGACTACTACGCGGTTCGCAACGGCAACGCGCATAGCTGGGTCGAGGTCGAGGTCGACGGCCGATGGGTCACGTTCGACCCCACGCCCGCGTCACGGGAGGCGTTTGCATCTCCCTCCGGCTTGCTGGTGATGCTTGGACAAATCATGGATGCCATGCGC
The DNA here is from genome assembly GCA_050118395.1 of Myxococcales bacterium. Lineage (GTDB taxonomy): Bacteria > Myxococcota_A > Polyangia > Polyangiales > Houyiibacteriaceae > SG8-38. The sequence goes on from JASFKY010000091.1 coordinate 5,245, forward strand.
GTGCGCTGGGCCGAGTACGTCGTTGAATACAATGTCCGTGACCAAGCCCAAGCGCTTCGAAGGATGCTGGACTGGTACCGATCCGTTCGCCGAGACTGGCGCGGCGCCAGCGCATCGGAGCCCCAAGAAGGCTTGTCAGAAGAAGCCCAGCTCGGACCCATTCCGTTCCGCCCCGATTGGCGTTGGTTCGTGGGCATCATGAGCGCATTTGGAATCGGCGTTCTATTCGTGCGCTGGAGGGGAAAGCAACGCCGCCAAAGCCGGGCCGGACGGCAGCTCGACCCGGACCGCGATCGAGCAGTACGACTCTACCTGGCCCTCGAAAACAGCCTACGAAGCACAGGGCATGCCCGCCCACCCGACGTGACCCCGAGCGAGCACGCGCGCGAGCTAGGCGAATCGGGATTCGCCGCCGCAGAGGAGGTCCGCCGGGTCACCGACGCCTACCTGGCCGCGCGCTTCGGTGAAGAAGGCCTCACACCCCAGCAATACGCAAAACTTCGTCACTTGAGTCGAAGCGTGCGCTCCAAGGCCAAACGCCCTACTGCGTGAGAAACCAGCCTGTCGCCACGCCCACCGCGGCCAAGACCAAGACACCGACGATGAGCAGGGCCACCTTCGTCCCGCCGCCTTTGCTCGCTTGGGGGCGCGTGGGCTCCGCCACGTGTCCTGACGGCTCTTCGTCCTGTGCGACGATCGAAATCGGCATCGCTCCGGGCGGCCGGAACGTCTTGACCGACCCCTCTCGAGCCTTGCTTCGAGGAGGCGGGTTGAGTGACGGACCCATGGGGACGGCCGCCGGGCGCGGAACCTCGAGGCGCTCCGCTTTGGACTCGAACCAGCCCATGGTGGCGCCGGCAGGCGCGCTGTCGCGCACTCGTTCGATGGCGGTTTCGACCTCCTCGTCGCCTTCGAACCAGTTGCTGGGATTGACGAATTCCGCCGCGTCGAGCGGGCGCGATCCTTCGTTATCCGGGCTCAGGGCGAACGTGCTGGACGGGTCGATCGGGACGTCTGCATCGCTCTCGAGGGAAGTGAATCGAGCCAGCTCTTCTTGAATCAGCGTGTCGATCATCACCGGCTGCGGCGGGACCGACTTTTGACGCTCGAGCACCGTTTTGACCAGATTGGCAACGTCGTCCGGCGTTACTTTCATCTGGTGATGAAAGAGATAGCTGGCCAGAGCGTCTCCGAACTCTCGGGCGGTCTGATAGCGATCGTCGGGATTTTTGGCGAGCGCCTTTTGCACGATGGCGTCGAACTGCTCGTCGACCTCCGGGTGCACTCCGACCAAGGTCGGGACACGCGCGCCAGACACGGCTTGCACCGTTTCGTAGTCCGTCTCGCCGAGGAATAGGCGCCGTCCGCCGAGCATCTCCCAGAGGCACACACCGAGCGCAAAGATGTCCGCCCGTTCGTCCACCGGTTGGCCGCTCGCCACCTCGGGCGACAGGTAGCTGAACTTCCCCTTCACCACGCCGGGGTCGGTTCGCTCGAGCTGGGTGCGGGCCTTGGCCAAGCCGAAGTCGGTGACCTTCACCTCTCCTCGCTTGCTGATCAGAATGTTGGGAGGAGACACGTCCCGGTGCACCAGGTCGAGCGGCTTGCCGTCTTCGTCCACCAGCTCGTGGGCATAGCTCAGTCCGCGGCACGCTTCCATGGCGATGAAGATCGCGTCTTTCAGCGGGAAGTGCTGACGCTTGACCCGCAGCGTCTCCATGACCTTCTTCAGATTCGTGCCGTCGACGAAGTCCATCACGATGAAGAAGCTGTTGTCGGACTTGCCGATGTCGAAGACGCTGACGACGTTGGCGTGCGAGAGCCGCGCACCCAGGCGCGCCTCGTCGAGGAACATCCCGATGAAGTTCGTGTGCGAGGCGAGGTGGGGCAACACGCGCTTGATGGCAACGCGCTTCTTGAACCCTTGGACACTCGTGGCCTCGGCTAGGAAAACCTCGGCCATCCCGCCCGCCTCGAGTTTCTCGATCAGGTTGTATCGCTGATCGCTCATTGATTGTTTGCGCGCCCCCCTCGGGCGCCATTCCATTGTCCTTTGGGGGTAGTAGCCCGGTCAAGGAACGGATGCCATTGACAGGTTGCCCCTGCGGCGCTTGACTGCTCCCGTGTCTCGGTCCGAAAAGCCCCTGCGAATCGCTCCTTCCGTCCTTTCTGCCGATTTTGGCCGGATGCGGGCCGAAGTCCAAGCGGTCGACCAAGCGGGCGCCGATTGGATTCACGTCGATGTCATGGACGGGAGATTCGTGCCCAACATCACCGCCGGTCCCGTGATGGTCGAGGCAATTCGAGCCGCCACCGAGCTCCCGATCGACGTCCATCTGATGATCGTCGAGCCCGAGAAGTATGTTCAGGCATTTGCCGATGCGGGAGCCGACGGGATCACCGTCCACGTCGAGGCGAGCACCCATTTGCACCGCACGCTCCAGCACATTCGCTCACTTGGCAAGCGTGCCGGCGTGACGATGAACCCGCACACCTCGCCTGATTTTCTGCGTTACATCATGCCCGAGGTCGACCTCGTGCTGGTGATGAGCGTCAATCCAGGCTTTGGAGGACAGAGCTTCATTCCCTCGGCCAACACCAAGCTCGCCGAGATCCGGGACCTGATCGACGACTCCGGGTACGACATCGATCTCGAGGTCGACGGGGGCGTGAAGCCGGGCAACGCTCGGCAGGTCGTCGAGGCGGGCGCAGACGTGATCGTGGCCGGAAGCGCGATTTTCAACCATGACGACTACCGCGCCGCCATCGAAGCGCTTCGAAAGGACGGCGAGTGACCGACGACTCGGCCCTGACCACGGTTTTCGTCGATCGGCTTCCGACCAAGCGCAAGCTGCAAAAGAGCCGGCTCGTGGTCGAGCGCGGCCCCGAGGCCGGCAAACGGCTCGACATCGCGAGCGACAGAATCACCCTCGGTCGAAGTGTGATCTGCGATTTGGCGCTCACCGACGAGTCGGTGAGCGGGACGCATTGCGAGATCGTCGCAAACGAAGGTGGTTTTTTGTTGCGCGACCTCGGGTCGACCAACGGCACTTGGCTGGGCAGCGTGCGGCTTCGCGAGGCCTGGCTCGAGTCCGGCGCGCTGATTCGCATCGGCCAGACGGAGATTCGGTTCGAGCACGGCTCCGGCTCGGTGGAGATCGACCTGAGCCGAAAGGAGCAGTTTTACGAGCTGATCGGTCACGGCGTACGAATGCGCGAGATTTTCGCGGTCCTCGAGAAGGTGGCGGCTTCGGACTTGACCGTGCTGGTGCGCGGCGAGACCGGCACGGGCAAAGAGCTCGTCGCGCGGGCCATCCATCGTGCCTCCAGGCGTTCGCAGCGGCCGCTCGTCGTTCAGGACTGCAGCGCGATCCCGGCCAATCTCATCGAAAGCATCTTGTTCGGCCACGAGCGAGGCTCGTTCACCGGAGCCGCAGACCGAAAGCGCGGGTGCTTCGAAGTCGCCGATGGAGGCACCCTCTTTTTGGACGAGATCGGCGAGCTCGATTTGAGCCTCCAACCCAAGCTGTTGCGCGTGCTCGAAACGCACGAGGTGCAGCGGGTGGGCGGTACGCGAATGATCCCGGTGGACGTACGGGTCGTGGCGGCCACCAATCGCGACCTCCGCCAGATGGTCAACGAAGGAAAGTTTCGCGAGGACCTCTACTACCGACTCAGCGTCGTGCAGGTCGACCTACCGCCGCTTCGCGATCGGCCCGAGGACGTTCCCACGCTGGCGCGTCAATTCCTCGAGGAGTCCGCCAAGCGCGGTCCGCACGGTGAGGGGACCCATTACACCATCTCCGACGACGCCATGACCAAGCTCCAGGCTTACCCTTGGCCAGGCAACGTGCGGGAGCTCAAAAACACCATCGAACGAGCCGTATCACTTGCCGATGGAACCGAGCTCGGCATGCGGGATCTGCTGCCGGCCTCGCAAAAGACGCCGCCGGTGTTCTTGCCGGGCGGCACTGCCGAGCAGTTCGTCGAAAACGGAATGCCATTCAAAGATGCCAAGCAACGCGTCGTCGATGCGTTCGAAGCGCAGTACCTCAAGGCGCTTCTCGACAAGCACGGCGACAACATCAGCCGCAGCGCCCGGGCCGCCGGGCTCACGCGATATCATCTGCGCGAGCTCGCCAAGCGCTACGGCTTGCGGGGCGATGCCAACGGCTCGGACGGCGAAGATTGACGCCGAGCGGGCGGGTGCCCCTATAGTGAAGGCATGGGTGGGCTCGCGTTCTTGCTGATCGCAGCCGCGGCTTGGGGTCGGCCGGAGATCGCGGCGGCCGAGACCGCGGCCGTGGAGGAGGCCACGCCGCCCCCTTCGTGGGCCAAGTCGATCGAGGTGGTTGATGATGGCGCTCCCGTCATGATGGCGCCCGATGCCAGCTCGCAGCGCCGAGGCACCGTGGGGGCGGGGACGCGTCTCGGGTTCTCGCGGCGTGTTTTCGGCCCGGGATGCGCCAACGGTGTCTGGTACGAGACGAGCGACCAGCTCTACATCTGCGAAGCCCACGTCCGGCCCTCTGCCGAGGCACCGGGACCGAAGATCGACGAGTGGACCCGCGACGGCGGACGCCTGCCGCAGCGCTATGCGTTCATTCGCTATGGCGGGACGCGGGCCTACCTGCACCCGAGCGACTACTTCCGAAACGACTACGAAGAGGCGCTCGGCAAGGGCTTTGGCATCGTCGTGACTGGCGAGACGGTCTACGAGGGCGTGGCGTTCGTGCGAACGCGCAAATACCTCTGGGTCGAAGAGGGCTCGGTGCGGTTCGTCAAAGGGAGCTCGTTTGCGGGGGAAAAGATCGCTCCCGGGGAAAAGCTCGACATCGCCTGGGCCGCGCTTCGGCCGGCCAAGGTCTACGACCGGCCGCGGGGCAGGGCGATTCGCCGCATCGACCGGCATGGGCCCGTGCACGTCCAAGCGACCGAGGGCGCCTGGGCCGAGATCGAGGGTGGCGGGTGGATGCGGCTCTCTGACTTGGCACGCGCAGAGCGCACCGAGCCGCCCGAAGGCGTCGGGCCGCATGATCGCTGGGTCGACGTGGATGTCGAACAACAGGTGCTAGTCGCCTATGAAGGGGAGACACCGATGTTTGCGACGCTGGTATCGACCGGAAGAGATACGAAGCAGTCGAAGACCCCCATGGGCACGTTTCCCATTTGGGTGAAGCTCGACTACACCGACATGGACGACCTCGAGCGCACCGACGTCGACAAGAACTATTCGATTCAAGACGTGCCCTGGGTCCAGTTCTTCAAGGGATCGTACGGCTTTCACGCCGCTTTCTGGCACGACGACTTCGGCCGTCGCCGGAGCCACGGTTGCATCAATCTCTCGCCCGCCGATGCGCGCTACCTCTTTCAGTTCACCCAACCCGCGCTGCCGCCGGGATGGAACGCGATCTTGCCGATCCCGCAGGACCATCCGACGGTGGTGAGAGTGCGATAGTCGACAGTCCGCGCGGCCAGTTTCCTGTTCTACCTCACGACGAGCGAAGCTTCGGTGCAGATCGCAGGCAACCTGTCTCGGTGATGACCGAAGAGTGAGCGTGGCGTTCGCGGAGTACGCAGTTGTGATTGGGGTCGTGTCTCTCACCGTGGGGCTTTCGCTCTACGGGCTCGGGGTGCCCTTGGTCCAATCGTATTACTTGGCGAAGCTCTTCATCCTTTTACCCATTCCCTGAGCCCGGAGGCACTCATGCAACTCAATCGGAAGACACGACCAACCTTGGTTTCGGATGAAAAAGGCCTGACGACGGTGGAGTACATCATCGTTCTCGGCCTCATTGCCGTCGTCGGCATCGCGGCCTGGCAGAAGTTCGGAGAAACGCTGACCGGCGAGGTCCAAGCCGCAGAAGGCTATATTGCAGACATCGTTCAGTAGTGGAGATTCGAATGCTCGAGCCAATTCGTATCGCCCTGGGCTCAGCGCTTGCCATCGCCGTGGTCGCGGCAATTCTCGACTGGCGCACGGCCCACATTCCGAACTGGCTGACCTTGCCTACCATCGCCGTTTCCCCGTTCGTCTACGGTCATGCGTTCGGATTGGAGCAAGCGGTTCGATGCATCGCTGCGATCCTGGTGAGCGCGGTGGTTCCCTATTTTCTCTTCCGGCGTGCGGCAATGGGGGGCGGCGACGTGAAGCTCTTCGCCGCGCTCGGAGGGGTGACTGGCTTCGACCCGCTGGCGGGGCTCGAGATCCAACTGGTGGCCTTCGGGATCGGGTTGGTCTTTGCGCTCGCCGGTTTGGCCTGGAAGCGGTCGTTGTGGCGATTCCTATGGAAAAACTTGGCAAGTCGCCCGGCCGACTCTGGCCACTCTTGCTCGAGTGGTGACCCCACAACGCCCGCGACCCTGCGGATGGGCGGTGCGATTCTGATGGCGACTGCGCTGTTTGCCATTCCCTACTTCACAAACCCATGAAGCCGCTTCGGACCATCACGAGTTGGACTTCCCCAGCGCTTGCCGAGGACTGCAGTGGCGTCGTGTTCACGGAGTTCCTCGTTGCATTCGTTCCGCTCTGGATCTTTTTTTTATGTCTCGTACAGCTCGCTTGGGTGGCCCGTGCGGATTTGATAGTGAAACACGCTGCCGACTCGGCCGCCCGCTCTGCCGCCGTGGTCCTCCCCGATGATCCCGACGAATACGGCGGCGAGCCG
>JASFKY010000092.1:0-11762 GCA_050118395.1 Myxococcales bacterium
CAAGTCCACCGCTCGTAAGCATCGGAAGCCGGTTTGGCAGTCGCTATCGGCGTCGCAGGGCTCGAAGCAAACCGGCGTATCATCGATGCCGCCGCCGATGCTGGATGGATAGCAACTGCCCCAACGACCGACCCACGCCCGCGGGCAGTCGGGCGAAAGCGCGCCTTGGGTGGCGCATTGGACGGTGCAGATCGCGTTGTTGTAGAAATAGCCCGCGAACTCGACGCTGAGCTCTTCGCAGAGCGATGCGGTTTCCACGCAGTCGTACACGCTGTAACAAGCATCGTATACCGGGAAGGTATAGTCGGGCTCCGGAGCGCAACCACCGATGATGGGCGCGAGCAGGGCGAGGCGAAGCAGGGAACAACGCATGGCGCTAGTTTAGCCACCGCGGCTCGCTTCGGCGACCGCCTTGCACCACGTCGAATGGGCCCTTTTTCTTGCGAGGTCGGCGACGACGCTGCCTCTTGGGAGGGCGCCGCAACCATTCGATGAACGCCACCCCCCCACCGATGGCTCCGACGTCTGCTGCCAATGCAACCGAGTCTCCAGAGGTGATGAACATCAATGCGCTGAACGCAAGCACGAGATAGATGATGTGCACGGGCTTCATGTCGATCACCCCGAAGAAGCTCATGCGGCCCTGGCCACGGTACGACCAGGCAAACGCGGCGATGGAGCTCAAGAGGATCGCCTGGGCACCGTAGAGTCGAGACGATCCGCCGATCATCAGCCCGACGAGCAGCGCCAATGTCGCAGACGAAATCGCGGCCCAGACGCATAGCTGGATGGTCCGCTTTTGACCGAAGCGGAGCTCGAACGGAGCGAGCATCCACCATAGGAAGACGAGCGTCAGCAGCATGGAAAACACGGCCTGGGGCCCCGTGGGAAACGCAAACACGTGGGTTGCGGCCTGCCAGATGGTGTGGATTCCCAAGCTGCTGGTGTCGAGCGCGAGGATTTGGAAGATGGGAACTCCTCCCCAGTTCTGCATGAGGATCTGAACGATCCAGGCGCCGAAGAGCGCGACCAGCAGCTTCTTCACGAATGGGGTCAGTGGCGGGAAACGAAACACGCTATTTGCCTAGCCAGACGGACGCCGCTTCGCAAGGGATCAACGCTGCGGACATTCAACCCCCCCATCTGCGGTGCGAAAGTTCACCGTTCCCACGTCCAACAAAAGTTGCGTCCCCCCGTCCACCGGCTCGATCGGGCGCGATTCGATGGGGGAGCAGTCGACGACGAACTTGAGGTTCGTGGTTGCCCGCCATCTGGATTTGTACCGCCGGTCGACCGGATCGGCGAGGATTTCGCCGGACCCTCCGCATCGATTCCGGGTCACGATCATGGTGTCGATGTACGCGCCTCCGTCGATGACTGCAGCGTTGTCGTCGTTTTGCGCGTCGCAGAGCAAGCTGAATTCGGGAGCCACCCAAAATTGGTCCTCCGCGTCGTCGATGATGGCCAGCTCCACCAGGTCGATGTCTCCGCATGTCTCGGCGGTCGGGTTCTGACCGTCGACGAGCCATCGACCCAGAACGTGCACCTCACATCCCGACGGGTTGAATCGAACGTCCTCCACGCAGCCACCAGCGAGCGGGAGCAAAGTCCACGCCAAGGCGACTAGGAGCGATCGGGTCCCCATGGGTCTCCAGCCTATCGCGCCGGAAACCCCAGTCAATTCGACAGTTGACAGGGACATTTCCGTGCTTAGCTTGCTTTTACGTTGGAGACGGCGGCGGACGATTCTGCCACTGATCCATGCATACCAGGCCTGCAAGTGCAGGTCGAAGGAGGAGTACATCATGTTGGTTCGTTGGGATCCATTCGAGGAAATGAACCGCCTCAGTGACCACCTTTTCGGGGCCAGGGGGGCGACCATGAAGCAGCCTCTACGAGTCGCTGTCGACATTCGTGAGGAAGCAGATGCCTTTTACGTCGATGCCGAAGTGCCCGGCGTGGCAGCCGAAGACGTCAAAGTCGAGGTCGAAAAGAACGTGTTGACCATCAGTGGCGAGCGCAAGGCCGAAAAGGAAGAGAGCGAAGCCACCTACCGGCGAGTGGAGCGCTACTACGGGAGCTTTTCACGCTCGTTTACGCTTCCGGAGACGGTCGACGCCGATCACATTCATGCCGACCTCAAAAACGGCGTGCTGACGCTGCGGCTTCCCAAGAAGCAAGCGCCAAAGCCGCGGGCCATCCAGGTCACAGCGGCCTGAAAAACGTGACCATGACGCAATGGGCCCCGTCCGCAAACGGGGCCGTCGCGTCGTCCCTCTTCGTGGGTTCGTGCTAGCCGAAGACCTCGTTTAGCAGGAGCTCTTGCTCGAGCCTGTGAGAGGCGCCGGAACCGGTTGCAGGACTGGCACTTTCAGGGCGCGCGATGCAGCGCAGCTTTCGGCCCCCACCGAGGATTTCCGGAAGGCGCGCCCTCATGAAATACCAAGCGCCCATGTTCCACGGTTCTTCTTGCACCCAGACGAGATCGACATCGTCGTCGTAGGGGGCGAGCCGTTCGACGAGCTCGCTCGCCCTCAGGGGATACATCTGCTCGATACGTATGATCCCCACGTCATCGATCTCATCCCGCTCTCGCCGCTCGAGGAGATCGTAGTAAATCTTGCCGGTGCACAGCAGTAGTCGCCGGACCTTGCTGGGGTCGATCGAGGGATCGTCGGCGATGATCCTTTGAAAGGAGCCTTCGGCGAGCTCGTCGAGCGTGCTGATGGCTCGACGATGACGCAGAAGGCTCTTCGGGCTCATTACGATCAAGGGCTTGCGCCAGGGCCGCAATACCTGCCGACGCAAACAGTGAAAAAGCTGCGCGGGAGTCGTCAGGTTCACGACTTGCATGTTGTCTTCGGCACAGAGCATCAAGAAGCGTTCCAGCCGAGCGCTCGAATGCTCTGGCCCCTGACCTTCCATGCCGTGCGGAAGCAACATGACCAGGCCGCTGAGCCGGTGCCACTTGTCTTCGGACGATGAAATGAACTGGTCGATGATTACCTGCGCGACGTTTGCAAAGTCGCCGAACTGAGCCTCCCAGCAAACGATCGCGTCCGGCGAGTCGAGCGAGAAACCCCACTCGAACCCGACCACCCCGACCTCGGACAAGGGACTGTCGTAGATCTCCAACTCTGCTTGGGTCGGACTGAGGTGACCGAGGCGTGTGTAACGACGCCCGGTGTCTTTGTCGAAGATGACGGCGTGGCGGTGACTGAAGGTGCCGCGACGGACATCTTGACCCGTGAGCCTGCAACGGATTCCCTGCAACAGGAGGCTTCCGAATGCGAGGTTCTCCGCAGTTCCCCAGTCGACGCCCTTGCCCGTCTTCAGGATTTTGCGCTGCTTTTCGAGGACGAACCGCTCGATACGGGGGTGCGGTGTGAACCAATCCGGATACGTGGTGAGCGCTTCGAGCGCCTCGTCCAGCTCCTTACGGGGAAATCGGGTGTCCGCATCGGGGACGTCCAGGTCTCGTCCTCCACGGTACTCCGTCCACAAGCCCTGCATCGAGGCGGGGATGAGATTGTAGTTGCCGTTCTTGCGCGTGTCCTCGAGCGCATTTTCGAGCTCTGCTTGACGCTGCTCCTTGATCTCTTCGGCCTGTTCCCGTGTTACCTTGCCAGTCTTGACCAAGTGGTCGATGTACACCTCGCGAACGGTTTGCTTGCGGTCGATCGCGTCGTACATCTCGGGTTGGGTGAAGCGAGGCTCGTCACCCTCGTTGTGGCCGTATTTTCGGTAGCAAAACAAATCGAGCACCACGTCGCCGTGAAAACGCTGGCGATACTCGGTAGCCAGGGTGACGGCTTGCGCGACTGCTTCGGGGTCTTCTCCATTCACGTGGAACACGGGACAGCGCAGCATTCGCGTGATGTCGGTGCAGTAAGACGTGGAGCGGGCATCTTCGGGATTGGTCGTGAAGCCCACCTGATTGTTGATCACCACGTGAATGGTGCCTCCGGTTTCGTACGCTCGTAGCTTGCTGAGGTTCAACGTCTCGGCGACGACTCCCTGTCCCACGAAGGCGGCGTCGCCATGAATCAGGAGAGGCAAAACCGTCACCCGTTCGGCGTCGTTCTTTCGGTCCTGCTTCGCGCGGACACGCCCTTCTACGACGGGGTTGACGAACTCCAAATGGCTCGGGTTGAAGGCGAGCGTCATGTGAATCGTCCTGCCCCCGACCGTCCGCCTATCGAGCGAGTACCCCAGATGGTATTTTACGTCGCCGCGGCCGACGTACTTCTCCGGATCATCGTCCTCGAAACCGGCGAAAATCTGTCGGACGTTCATCTCCATGATGTTCACCATCACGTTGAGCCGCCCTCGGTGGGCCATTCCGATGACGATTTCCTCCACCCCCAGCTCTGCCGCGCGCTCGGTCATGATGTCGAGCATCGGAACCACGCTTTCGCCTCCCTCGAGCGAAAACCGTTTGGCACCCGTGTACTTGGTATGCAGGAATTGCTCGAAGATTTCGGCATCGGTCAGCTTCGTCAGGATGCGGATTTGCTGCTCCGGGCTGAGGTCGATGTGGTTCCCGGTGAGCTCCATCCGATCGCGGAGCCAATCCCGAGATTCCCGATCCTCGAGGAACGTGTATTCGACTCCGATCGTCCTCGCATAGGTGTCCTTGAGGCGGGCGATGATCGAAGCGAGGGACGCGGTAGGCGGTCCTGCGAGGTCTCCCGTGGAAAAAATCGTATCGGGATCAACCTGCGCCAGGCCATATCGCTTCAGCAGAAATTCATCCTGCGGCGGAGTGCGATTGAGCCCGAGTGGATCCAAGTTCGCAAAGAGGTGTCCGCGCACGCGATACGCGTTGATCAGAGCAGAGAGGCGGGCCTGCAGCTCGTTGGCGAGCAACAGCTCCGAAGACGGGGGGAACGACGTGCGTTCCGAGTCGAAGCCTTCTTCCACGACCGGTGCGAGCACCGTTTCGGCCGTCGGAGGCAAGAAGACCGAATCGCGAGGTGCTCCGTTGCCGTCCGAGGGCTGAGGAATGGCAGCTGGGCTCGCGAGACCCGTGGCCGTCACGGGCGCCATGATCGTCCCAGCGCTCGATATCTGTGGCCATTCTGCCGGTGTCAGGCCCTCGAAGTAGTTTCGCCACGCCTCGTCGACGGCGAGTGGATTGTCCACCCACTTGAGAAACTGCTCTTCGACCAGCCCTTGGTTTACGCCGAAATCTACGGTCATCTCCGAGTCGTGGCTCCAATAACCCCGGTCGCCGTCATAGCCTAACCTCTAGGGCTCTGACGTGCTAGCGAGTGGGTGGTTCGAGGCAAAGAGCTGTCTCATCCTTGCAGCGATGTCCAGGGTCTTCGTCATTCTTTCGGGTTTGCTCGGCTTCACCGCCGTCGCGCTCGGCGCTTTTGGTGCGCACGGTCTTCGGTCTTGGCTTGGGACTCAGCCCGATGGCGTCAAGCGCCTGGAGTGGTGGAACACGGCTGCTCACTATCATTTGACCCATGCGTTGGCCGTCGCGTTGGCTGCTTGGCTCGTGCATCGGGGTGCCGGCGCGAGCGCTTCGGTGGCGGGATGGTCTTTCGTGGCGGGCACCGTGCTGTTCAGCGGCAGTCTGTACGCGATGACCCTCACCGGGCAGACAAGGCTCGGAGCCATCACTCCCATCGGAGGCCTGTTCTTTTTGCTGGGGTGGGGAGCGGTGGTGTGGACGGGTATCCGCCTCGGCGCGAGCGCCAGCTAGCGCTGCTGCTGTTGCTGGGCCTTGATCTGCTCTTGGAGCTGCCGCATCACCTCGGGAGGTAGCTGCGGGGGCAGCTCGCGTCCTTGTGCGCCCGTGGCCGCGGCGGCAGACGCTGCTTCCTCCTCGTCCGTGGGCTCGAACGCCTTCACGTCGGGCCGCAACCGGTCGGCGAGATACTTGGAGATGAGGTAGATGGTCGGATTGCCGTTTCGCCGAACGTAGAGCTCACCCGCGTTGCCCGTCTCGTCTCCGAGCTCCAACACGATCGGCTGAGGGTCGTCCTTTGCCATCATGGTCACCCGCGCCTCCGGCTCGTTGAGACCGGCCCTTGCCGCGGAGACATCGGCAGGCGCGAAGTCCGATGCGGTCAGACGGGCCGCCATCGACACCAGGGCCGTGATCTTTTTGGGATCGACTTCGCGCAAGGTCTTGGGCGCTTCTACCGTTTTCCAGCCATCCTCGTTGCGCTCGAACTCGAACGTTCCATGGCTGTCTTGGAACCGTATCGACTGCACGTCAGCTGACTCGAGGCTCACGATTTTGCGGTTTCGCCACGCTTTGAGCTCCCGGTCGAATGCGTATCGAAGCGAGCCGCTTGCGCCAAACACCTCCTGCCGATCGCCGACCCGAACCATGGTCATGCCATTGGCGTATTTGCCGATTTTGAGATCCGCCAGTGTCTGCGTATCGTCCTTGGCCTCGACCTTCACCGCGGTCGAATCGTCGACCTGCAAGCGCGCGTAGTTTTCCGGGCGGTCGGCCACCACGCGTACGAGCTTCAATTCGGCGAGGCGGCTCAGAGCCGAATCGACGTTGGTCTGGTCTGCCTCTGCATCGAGCGGGGCGGTGACCCGCCACTGACCGTCGATGCGCGAGAGAACCACGTGCTCGTCTCCGGGTCGCGTGATCTCCAGTGTAGTAATGGCGTCTTTTTCGAGGTCGATCGACGGAATGTCGGTTTCTCGCGCGGACGGTTGATCGCGATGGTTCACGGCCCACAAGGTCAGGGCCAGAAGCGCGAAGAACGCCACCGCTCCGATCGCGATACGGTTTTTTCGCCAATCCATCTCGTCGTCCTCTTGCTTACAGTTGGAGGGTTCGCTTCTTTCTCGAGCGCTGGCGCCAGCGAAGCAGCCCGAACAGCGCTACGAGGATCGGAATGCCCAGCGTGTTGAGCCAGCGATACGCCATTTTCTTGGCATTCCACGACTCGATCGCCGCCTTGCGCTCTGCCAAGGCGGACTCGACCCTTTGCTCGTCGCCTTGCTCGGCCGCGGTCAAAGCCGTGTCTTCGGCCGCCAGGACCGAATCGGGAATGTCCAGGGCGGGCTCCTCGATGGTCTTGGCTCGAATCGCAATGAGGTCGGAGTCCGCCGCCAGCCAGTCGATGGCGTTGAGCGCGAGCGCCAGCGCGGCATTCATCTGGACTTCGCCCTCAGGTGGTCTCGGGGGCATGAAGCTGTCCTCGAGGAAGGTGCTGGTGCCCACCACCAAGACCCGCACGTCGCGTTCCGCGATCGGAGGGGTCTGAACGGCGTCGGTGGCTTCCTCGTCGATGGGCGCGGCATAGGCCGAGGGCAGCTTTCCTTCGATCGCCACCATGAGGTCGAAGGGACCGACATCGGAGCTCATTTTCCACTCGCTCGGATTTCGCGGCTCGAGTGAGATGGGGGAACCCGACATCGCCCAGGAGTCCTCCGACGAGCGGGCCAGGACGGTGACCGACTCTCCTTGCGGGACCTCCGTGAGCTCGAGGGGAGCCACGAAGGGCAGCATCGGCGATGCGAGTCGGAACATGACGGGATGCTCGAGCTGCTCTGCATCGAGCTGCAGCACCGGAATCGGTGGGTATGGCACCAGCACCTGCAGACCCATGGGCCCTCGCATGGGGGCGCGGCTGCACTGGGCATCAGCGACGATCTTGGAGCTCATGTGGACACCCCAAGGACCGAGAAGCCCGTCCAGACGCGAGCTCACCGGTCGTGCCGAGGGACCCATTGCCCCGTTCAAATCGATTGCGAGCGCACCGCCGAAAACGCCCAGCGAGCCGCCCCGCATCACGTATTGATCGATCCGACGAAGCTCCTGGTCGCTGAAAGCTTCGGTCGGGCTGACGATGAGCAGCGCCGCGAGCGCTGGGTCGATCTCCTGGGATGGGTCGACCTCGCGGACGTCGTAGAGCTTGAGCACGGACTTCAGACTGGACAGGCCTTGCTCGAGCGTGGGGCTTCCGTGTCCACTCACCACGCCGATGGGCTTACGCTCCCCGACCAGCTCCTTGATGGCCGTGGTGATGGTGTACTCGAGCCCAGTGGTGTCCTGAATGACGGGGATGGTCTTCTTCTCATCCAAGTATCGGAGCACGATTCCCCGATAGCCTTCGACGACCGCCACCTGGTCTTCCTCGATCTTCTGATGCGCGACCGGCTGAATACCGTCGGCGCGGGCCGCACGTTGAGATTGCTCGTCGTCGGGATTGACGAACCGAACGACGATGTTGCCATTGGACTTGGCGGCGTACTCCGAAAGCAAATCTCGCACCTGGCGTTCGGTGGCATTGAACGGGGGAGGGAGGTTTTCGGTGAAATACGCCGTGATCTCCAAACGGTCGTCGAGACTTGCCGCCAGCCTTTGGGATCCTTCCGCCAGCGAAAAGAGTCGGTTTTGGGTGAGATCGATGCGCGGCGTTCGGAAGTAGGCCGCAAGCACGTTGAGAAGAACGAGGATGCCGCCTACGAACAGAAGAAAGATCAGTGACTCGCTAGCGGCGCGCTTTTGAACCTTCGATGACATCGGTCAGCTCCACCGTCGTGATTCGAGCGCCCGGAACGCCACGGCCAGGGCGAACAAGGTTACCGAAAAGAAGAAGAGCAAGTCGCGCAAGTCGATGACGCCTCGGGCCATGCTCTGGAAATGATAGTCGAACGACAGCCACTCGAGCGCAGAGGCCGCGCTGCTCGGAAGCAGAGCCAGGAGCTTGTCCAAGACCCAGAAGAACACGCTCAAGGTCATCGCGACGAAAAGCGCAATCAGTTGATTGGAGGTCCAACTCGAGGCCATCAAGCCGATGGCGAGCACCGCCGATCCCTGCAGGAACAAGCCCAGGTAGCCGCTCCATACCGGGCCCCAATCGAGGTCGCCCAGCGTCGATACGCTGATCGGATAGGTGACGGTCAACACCAAGAGAACTGCGTAAAGGCCGAGGACACCGAGGAACTTGCCGACGACGACTTGGGCCTCCGTCACCGGCATGGTGATCAGGAGCTCGATGGTTCCGGTGCGCTTTTCTTCCGCCAAAAGCCCCATGGTGAGCGCGGGAAGGGCAAACACCAAGATGAGGCTGAGCCAGCGGAACATCTCGCGGGCGCTGGCTCGACCGAACAGAAAGAACGTTTTCCAGAAAAAGAACCCCAACGTCAGCATCACGATGCAGATGACGATGTACGCCACCGGTCCGTTGAAGTAGCTCCGAAATTGCCGGCCTCCAATGGTCAGGATGTTTCTCATGATGATGCCCCCGCCCGACCGGTGGTGAGTTGCCGGAAGATGTCCTCGAGGTTCTCGCCCCGTTGTTCTAGGCCGACCAGCACCAGATTGGCCCCGACCGCCGCTCGAAAGATGTCGGCTCGAAGATCCTCGTGGCCCTTGGGAACCACCTCGATCGTCAGCTCTCCACTCGACGCGCCCGCCTTGTCGCTCACCGATTGCGCATCGGGGATCGCGCTGAAAGCGGCTCGAATTTCCTCCGCGCTGTGACCGTTCATGCGAAGCGTCGCCACGAAGCGCGGCTTGCCTGCGCGGGCTGCGAGCTCTTCGGGCGTGTCGTCTGCAACCAGCCGGCCCTCGGAGATGATGAGAACCCTGCCGCAGGTCACCTGGACTTCCGCCAAGTTGTGCGTCGATAGGATGACGGTGCGTTCTCGGCCGATGTCACGAATCAGCTCTCGAATTTCGGCGGCCTGATTCGGGTCCAGACCGCTCATCGGCTCGTCCAGGATCAGCACGGGAGGCTCGTGAATCAGCGCCTGCGCGAGCCCGACTCGTTGGCGGAATCCCTTCGAAAGCTCCCCGATGCTCTTTCCGATCACGTCGCCCAGGGAGGTTTCCTCGACCACCTTGCGGATTCTGTTGTGCAGTTGGGTGCCGCGCAGCCCCCGCATCTTTCCGGCGAACTCCAGATACTCCAGCACCAGCATTTCGGTGTAGAGCGGCGTGTTCTCGGGCAGGTATCCAATCGCCTTTCGTACGGCGATGGGGTCTTCGAAGATGTCGGCATCGGCGACTTGCGCGGTACCGCTCGAAGGCGCGATGAAGCAGGTCAGAATCTTCATCGTCGTCGTTTTTCCAGCGCCATTCGGGCCCAAGAAGCCGACGACTTCTCCCCGATTGACCCGAAACGTAGCGTTTTGTAGGGCGGCGACCGTACCGTAGTGCTTGGTCAAGTCCCGCGCCTCGATCATCACATCGCTCATAGACTCCCTCGCGTGTGATCCATTGGCTGTGTGACAGGGCTGGCGGAGGGTAGCCCCCGTTCCCAGACTGTCAAGACACTCCCGGCGGCGTAAACGATGCCCGCTGCGACGTTATTCCACGCAAAAACGAGCGCTCTGTCGGGGCGTGGAATGGCCCCCGGTTTTCGCGTGTTTCAGGCCATGAGCTCCCGTGTCACGATCCTGCGAATGAAGCCTTCGAAGGCACCTTCCGGTCCGGTCCGTCGTGCCTGGCGCGCGCTCGGTACGCCTGCAAGGAGGCTTGCGGGCCTCTGGCCCCTGACCGCATTGGGTATGGCGGTTGCGGCGGTCGCGTTCGTCGCCCTGTACGCGTACGGCTTCGAGAAGCTCGACCTGGTGCTTCTGGTGGTCGGGTATGGCGGCGCGGCCTTGCTCGTCGTCTCGACAGCGTTCGTCGGATTGGGCGCCCTAGGCTTGCGGCTGTGGCTCGGCCGGGCTTCGATCCGTTGGTCTACGACGACGTTCGAAACAGGTGCACCGCTTCCCACCGGTTTTTCGGTTCCCTCCCTCTGGTGGCTTCCCATCGTTCAGGTCCGGTGGACTTGGCTGGGGCCTCCTTCGGCCCTGGTGGAAACGAGCTCGGAGCGGGGAAGGCTCCACGAGCGTGCTCGCATCGAGCAGCGGGGGATCTTCGAGTCGATACGTCGGCGCATCGAGGTGCGAGATGCCTTCGGCCTGTCTCGTATCAGCTTCGAGCACCGTCAGGACGGCCCGTTGCGGGTGTTGCCCCATGTCGGTGGCATGCGGCGGTTGCCCGTTCTGACATCCCTCGCCGGAGGGGACGAGTACCCGCACCCCATGGGTCTCGAAGACGGGGACCGGGTGGAGCTGCGTCGGTACGTGCCAGGCGACTCCGCCCGTTTCATTCACTGGAAGGTCTTCGGCCGCACCCGCAAGCTCATGGTTCGTACCCCGGAACGCGCTTTGAGCCGTGCTCGAAAGACATTGGCCTACCTGGTCGCCGGCGCACACGATGAGGCTTCCGCCGCCGCCGCGCGAGCGGCTGTCGAGGAAGAAGCCCTCGGAGTCGATTGGAAGCTCGCGGCCGACGGATCCCCCGAAGCCACCTCGGATCGGGCCGAAGCGATTCACAAGATCGTGATGTCCGGGCAATTTGCCCAATCGAGCGGGAGCGGTCTCAAGCGCTTCCTCGCCGAGGTCGATCCGCAAGGACCGGCCGCGCTGGTGGTGTTCGCTCCACCGACGATGGGCCGATGGCTCGACGAGATGCGATCGATCACGATGCGCCGGTACGGCCGGGTTCGGGTGGTGATCGCAGTCGATGCGGTTCATCAGCCGCAGATCGTTCCCACCTGGCGCCGATGGGTGCTACGTCCGACTTTCGAGCGAGGGATCGCCCGTGATGACCTGGAGCGAGTCGGCCGAGCTCTGAGCCAACTGCGTTGTGAGGTGGTCGTGATCGACCGTGTCAGCGGGCGAGTCTTGGGCGATGCGATGCACGTGACGTCGAGCCGGAGGGCGGCCGCATGAGTGCTTCCGCTGGCAAGGCACGGATAGGCATGGCGGGTGCATTCGCA
>JASFKY010000093.1:0-11677 GCA_050118395.1 Myxococcales bacterium
GCGCTCTTCGACCAGGAGCTGCCCGTTCAGCCAAAGCTCACCGATTTGGTTCTCCTCGATCAGTGCCTGCAATCCTCCGTAATGGTCCGGATGGCCGTGTGTGATCACGACGAGATCGATGCGCCGCCGTCGGCGCGCCGCCAGGAGTTGCCGAAGCGCCCGGCCGGCAGGATGTCGGCCTCCCTGACCGGTGTCGACCAGCGCTAGACGGCCATCTGGAAAGTCGATCAGCGTGGCATCCCCCTGACCCACGTCCACGAAAGTCACCCGGAGCGCATCGCGCGGTTGCTCCCGTGCGATCAACGCTTGCTCCGCTGCCACCCACAAAGCGAAACCGGCTGCCACGATGGCGATGCGTCGCCTCGCACTTCGTACGACGAGCAAGGCCAGGCATGCGACCGAGACGATGAGACCTTGTGTTACGTCGAGGGGCGGCAGACGCCGCGTGAACGACCATGGCACGAACAGGTCGCAAACCGACAGCAGCAGGGCGACGGCTGTGCTCAGCGCCGGCCTGGCCCATGAGACCGCCCCAGGCGCCCAGGCGGTGAGCGCGAATAGGTGAGCCAGCGGGACGACCACCCAGCTGCCGAGCGGCAAGACCAGGATGTTGGTGAGCCAGCCCACCAGCGGGACTCCACCAAACCACCACCAAACCATCGGCGCCGTGGCGACGAGTGTTCGGGCGCTGATCGCGGCCGAGTTACGAAGGCGAGACCACCGAACCTGCGGCCCGTGGCGCGGTGCGCTCAGGATCGCGGAAGTTGCCACGATCGAGAGCAAGAACGCAGGCCGAAGCGCCATGGAAGGGTCGGGCACCGAAAGAGCCAGTGCGGCGGCGGCGGTTGCAGCCGTCGGCGAAGGCCGGCGGCCGATGGCGACCAGGAGCCATGTGAGGGCCGCGGTCAGGGCTGCACGCCACGCGCTCGGCGACCCGCCTGCGAATAGGGCATGAAGGAGGGTCAGTGGGATGCCCAGTCCCGCGGCCAGTCGCCGTGCGTCGAACGCGATCGACAAGCCGCGAAGGATCCAAGAGATCATGCGAACCAGCGTTCCGCTGACCAGGGCCACGTGCAGGCCCGACACCGCAAACAGGTGCGCAAGCCCTACGGCAGCGATCGTCTGACGCTGCTCGTACCCGAGCGCAGCTCCATCACCGAGGACCAAGGCGCGTGCCACGCCCGCGGTGTCCGCGGGCAGATGCTCGACCAAGTGGGCGCGAATCCGCTTGCGGGCAGCGTCGAGGCCCCGGCCGAGTGGCGAGATCTCGGTCACCACCAGAGCGCTGTCCCCGGTCCATCGTGCCCAGCAAGCGCCCTTTTTGCGGGGACGCAGATCGGGATGGGGCGACGGGTTCCAAAGCTCGGTCTGCGGCCCGATGTCCGTTTCGAAGCGGACGAGGCTTCCCCGGGGCGGGGCGAGGCGGTTTTCGATACGGGTTTCGATCCACGTTCCCTTGGGAATCCGTTGCCCCGAGGATTGCTGGCGGCCTGCAACGGTCACCAGGCGCAAACGCGCATGATCGGGCCCGTGGCGGACTCTCACGACACGGGCGAGGACCGAGGCCCGTCCGCGAGTGGAACACCGCGGCGGCTGCGGTTGGGAGACGGCCAGACCGCAACAGAAGGCCAAGAGACTCAGCGGCGCGACCCAGAGCTTTGCCTCTAGCTCCCTGCCGTGTAGCAAGATGCTCAGCGCAACCGTCAGTGCGAGCGCTGCCAAGAGCGGACCCACGCGTGTTTGCCCTTGCGCACCGCTGAAGAGGCCAGCCAGCCACCCGCCTGCAATCCAAGCAAGCACGTCCAACCCGAAGCAAAGACCATGCCTCTGCACGCGCCTGCAAGGAGAGGTGGCGACGAGGAAACGGTCCTGGCGGCCGCCGGCGGAGGCCTGGCGTCAGCTCTTCTTGATCGCGCGGTAGAGCCACAGCGCGAGGAGGGCGCCGGCGATGGCGATCACGAAGCTGCGGATGTTGAACCCCGTCACCTTGCCGAAACCCAGAAGCGTTCCGAGGAACCCGCCGGCGACCGCGCCGACGATTCCGAGAGCCGTGGTTTTCAGAAGGCCGTTGGCCTCCTCGCCGGGCATCAAGACCTTCGCGAGCGCGCCCGCGACCAATCCGAAAATCACCCACGACACGATCCCCATGACGTTTCCTCCGGCCGTAGTGTTGTCGAAGCTCGCGCGAAGGTAAAGAGAATGGACCTCATCGTTGCGCAGCGGCGGCCCGTTGGCTAAAGGCACTACCGAACCCTCGCGGGGCAAGGGAGATTCCGATGACGACGAAATGGGTGTATTCACTCGACGAGCTCGATCAGGCAGAAGCGGCAGTAGGAGGCGATTGGGATCGCGTCCGAGGTCTGCTGGGGGGCAAGGGCGCGAATCTCGCCAAGATGAATCGATTGGGCGTGCCCGTGCCGCCTGGCTTCACCATCACGACCGAGGGCTGTAATGCATATCTCGCCTCGGGCGGAGGGCTCCCCGAGGGACTTTGGGACCAAGTGCTGGCCTCTCTTCGCGCGATGGAGCAGCAAACTGGAAAGCGCTTTGGCGACCCTTCGAATCCCTTGTTGGTCTCGTGTCGTTCCGGCGCGAAATTCTCCATGCCCGGCATGATGGACACCGTCCTCGACATCGGCCTCAACGACGCGGTGACCGAGGGCATGATCACGCTGACGGACAATCCGCACTTTGCGTTCGACTCCTATCGCCGCCTCATTCAGATGTTTGGAACCGTCGTGCTCGGCGTGCGCGACGAACCGTTCGAAGACGTGCTCGCACATCACCGCGAGCGGGCGGGGGTAAACAGTGACGCCGACCTCACCGCCGATGATTTTCGCTCCATCGTCGCGGAATTCAAAGACATCGTATTGCGCAACGCACGGATCGAGTTTCCGAGCAACGCGGAGGAACAGCTTCGCATGGCCGTCCAGGCGGTGTTCGATAGCTGGAACGGAAAGCGTGCGCGCGATTACCGACAAGCCGCGAAGATTCCGCACGACCTAGGCACTGGCGTGAACGTGGTGACCATGGTTTATGGCAACCTCGGCGACAGCTCCGCGACTGGAGTTGCGATGTCGCGCAATGCGACCACCGGCGAGAACGTGTTGGAAGGTGACTATCTCACCAACGCGCAGGGCGAAGACGTCGTGGCGGGGACGCGGCCCACCAAGCCGCTCGAGCAGCTCAAGACAGAGATGCCCGAGGTGTACCGGCAGTTCGAGGAAATCGCCCGAAGGCTCGAGCGCCACTACCGCGACATGCAGGACATGGAGTTCACGGTCGAGCGCGGAGTGCTGTGGATCTTGCAGACCCGGACGGGCAAGCGCACCGCACAGGCAGCCGTCCGGATCGCGGTCGAGCTGGCCGAAGAAGGCCTGATCAGCCGGGAGGAGGCGGTGCTTCGCGTCCAGCCCGAGCAGATCGAGTTTTTCCTCCATCCGCAGTTTTCGCTCGAGGCCAAAGCAGGCAATCAGGTCGTGGCTCGTGGGCTGAATGTCTCGCCGGGCGCGGCTACCGGCGTCGTTGCGCTCGACGCCGACCTCGCCGAGCGGTGGGCCAAGGAGGGTCGAGAGGTGCTTCTGGTCCGGCCCGAAACCAAGCCCGACGACGTACACGGGATGCTGGCAGCCAAGGGCATTTTGACCTCGAGCGGAGGACGCACGAGTCACGCCGCGCTCGTCGCCCGGCAGTTTGGCAAGCCGGCTGTGGTCGGCGCCTCCGAGCTGAGCATCGACCTGCGGGCGCGCTTGATGTGGGTAGGGGAGCTCGAAATCCGCGAAGGCGATTGGATCTCGATCGATGGAACGACCGGCGAGGTTTTCCAGGGCAAGCTGGAGACCGTGGTCCCCGACATGGATGACGAGTGGCTTTCGCGGCTCATGAGCTGGGCCGATGACTTTCGCCGTTTGGGCGTACGCGCCAATGCGGACTATCCGCACGATGCGGCGCGGGCTCGAAAGTATGGGGCGGAGGGCATCGGCCTGTGTCGGACCGAGCACATGTTCTTCGAGCCCGAACGGTTGCCCACGGTGCAACACATGATCACGACCCGGTCTTTGGCGGAGCGTCGCGAGGCCGTGGACGCGCTGCTGCCGTTTCAGCGATCCGATTTCGCGGGCCTGTTCCGAGCCATGGACGGGCTCCCCGTCATCGTTCGATTGATCGATCCGCCCCTGCACGAGTTCTTGCCGAGCTTCGAGGAGCTCACCCGCGAGCTTGCGGACCTGCAGATTCGGATCACCAGCGCCCGAACTCTCGCAGAAGTTGAAGAAATTACCGGTAAGTTGTCGGAAACACGGGGAATGTTGGAAAAGGTCTCCGCGTTGCGCGAAACGAATCCGATGCTTGGGTTACGGGGTGTCCGGCTCGGCATTCTGATTCCCGAGCTCACGCGAATGCAGGTGCGGGCCATCTTCGAGGCCGCTTGCGAGGTGACTCGGGAAGGCATCAAGCCGATCCCCGAGATCATGATTCCTCTGACCAGCCACGTGAACGAGCTCCGCCGGCAGCGGTCGGTGCTGGAGGCAGAGGCCCGTGAGGTGATGGCCGAGCAGGGAGTCGAGGTGAGCTATCAGTTCGGCACGATGGTCGAGGTTCCCCGCGCCGCTCTGACCGCCGACCAAATCGCGGAGTACGCGGAGTTCCTGTCCTTTGGAACCAATGACCTCACTCAGACCACCTTTGCCATGAGCCGGGACGATGCCGAGTCGGGCTTTCTGATGCGCTACCTCGCGGACGGGATTTTGCCCGCCAATCCGTTTGCCACCCTGGACGAAGATGGGGTGGCCAAGCTCATGCGCATGGCCGTGACCGAGGCTCGCAAGACACGTCCGGACATCGAAACGGGGGTCTGCGGCGAGCACGGGGGCGACCCCGCGTCGATTGCCATCTGCGACCGGTTGGGCCTCGATTACGTGAGCTGCTCGCCATACCGCGTTCCGATCGCTCGCCTCTCTGCGGCGCAGTCGGCGCTCCGGGCCCGCGCTCAGCTATAGAGCGCGATGAGCGTCATCGTCGTGGCGTAAGCCAACAATAGTACGATGGCATCGGGCTCGAGCTTGCGAATTCGCGTCTGCTCCGACTCCCCGACGATGGCGGCCACGGCAATGGCCATCAGCAAGATCGCCCCCAATGCCGACATGACGTGCGCATGAGAGACGGCGGACAAGATGGGTCCTTCCGTGTAGGCCATGTCGGCAAACACGAGGATACTCATGTTGCCGACGTTGCTCCCAAAGAGGTTGCCCACCGCCATGTCGTAAGCGCCGATCCGCACCGAAGCGATCGAAGCGATCAGCTCGGGCAGCGAGGTGGTGACACCCAAAATAGCCGCCCCGAGAAAGGTTTGTGCGATGCCCGTCGCATCGGCGATGGCTTTCACGCTGAGGGTCGCGATGGGCGCGCTTGCCAGGATCACCAGGGCTGCAAAGCCAAAGCGTGCCCACAGGCCGGCCAGGGAGAACTGCGCGGCTTTGGCAGCCCACCCCGTGGCCCTCTGCATCGTGATCTTGGGCATCTCCAGCCCGGGCCTCGCCAAAAGCGGCATACGGCGGAACCAAGCCACCGCCAGCACGTACAGGGCGATGAGCGAGATCGGTGCAAGGCCCACGCCGAAGATTTGAGGCTCGGTGGGCAAGAGAATGCTGATCCCGACGATCGCGGTGAGCGCAATGGCCACGGCGGCGACACGGGCATGGCCGAGCTCGACCGAGGGCCAGACCCGTCCTCGATAGAGTAGATCGATGACGGCGAGGACGGCCATGTTCGCCATCGACGACCCGAGCAGATCTCCGACGGCCAAATCAGGCGCGTCGGCGCGTGCGGCCGTGATTTCGGCGATCAGCTCCGGAAGCGAAGTGGCAAACGCCAGCAGCAAGGTGCCGACGAACAGCCGGCTCATCTTGGTGCGCTCCGCGATCTCGTCCGCGTAGCCCGCCAGCGCCGAGCCCGCGCGTACGAGCACCGCAGCGCTCAGCAGGAACATCACAATGGCCTGCCACAGCGTCATCGGGGGTTCATAGCATGGGGCCCGAGTCACCGAGACGGCGTTCATCACTGTCGAAACACGGAGGCTGCTGGATTGACAAGGAACGATTTAGGGGGCATCATTGATAATGATTTTCACTTGCAAGAGGCAATCATGTTCCACCTCGAACCGCAAAACCAAAGTAAAATCAACAATTTGAAACTCTGCGTCGGCAGCCGTCAACGGGAGGAAGTCCTTCGGATGGTCTTGGCCATCACCCTCGACCTGCAAACCGCCGCATGGTGCGCTGGCTGTCAGGCGGATGGAGCGGTGAACCGCTGGCCTTCCACCGTGTACCGATTGTTGGCTCGCGCCGCCCTCCATTCGTCTTCGGTCTGGCAGCGGTGCGCCATCGTTTTGGACCGGGCCCTTTGCGATACGCTCGAGAGTTATGTCGATCACTCGCCAGCCGAGCTCGCAGAGCTTTTCCTCGACGGGCGCGAGTCTCTTCGCGGCGATGAGCTGGCCGCGCTCCTCTGGTGCTTGATACGTCAAAGGTCCGCATCCCACGACCTCGTGGCCGAGCGTCTGGGTCTCGAGCTCGAAGTCGTTGCCGCTCGGCGCCTCCATCAGCCCGCCTGAGAGGGTCGAGGTCAACGCACGCAAGCGTTCCTTCTTACACTAACGGCCGTGCCTGCCGAGCGCTTCCATCTTGGCAAGCCAACGGGAGCGCCGAATGCTGCCCACTTCGACCAGGCCGAGGATCGTGTGGTGAACCGGGGCAAAGCCTACGAAGCGCAGGAGATTGCGTTCGAGGCTCTTGAGGCTGTGCGCACCGAAATACCAGCGATACAAGAAGGCGGGCATTCCCATCGTCACGACGATGCGGGCCGAGCGGCCTCGCAGCGGCTTGGCGAAGGGATTCCGCGAGCCCGTGCCAAATGCAAAGCCTTCCCGAAAGACTTGCTCGAGGAAACCTTTCACGACGGCAGGGATGGTGCCGATCCAGAGGGGATAAAAGAGCACGACGTGGTCGGCCCATAGGATGTCTTGCTGCGCGGCCTGGGCTGGCGCAGGCGCTTCCGATTTCCACTCTTCGGCGGAGCGGACCAGCGCGAGGTCGAGCTTGGCAATCTCGATCCTACGAACCTCACGCCCAGCGCCTTTCGCGCCCGTGGCGTACGCGTCAGCCAGCGCGTGGCACAAATGTCCTCCGCGAACGTCCGGATGACCTTGCAAAACGAGAATGCGATGACCCATACACATCCTCCTGCCACTGCCTGGGGCTGCTGCAAGTCAGAGGAGCTCGCGCGACGGACCTGCCTGCCATTCCAATGAACGTCTCGTACTCCGATGCGCTTGCTGGAGCTTGTTGCCTTCGAAGGTGCCGCCACCTTTCACTGAGCCTTGAATACAAAGCGCGGTAAGCGTCGATCGCCAGCAGCCAAAGCAGGGGATCGAACGGAACGCGTATACGAGGGTCACCTAGGAACAGGAGCATGACCAGGATGGACGAAGCGATCCACAGCCCCACGAGCAACTGGACGCGGCATTCCGGCTTCCAGAGCGGACCACGCAAAGCCAAGCCAAGCACCCAGGTCAGTCCGGGAAAGATCACCAGCCAGAAGAAAGCAATGGAAAAACCGCGGAGGAGTCTGTCGTGGCCTCGCCAACCGGGCCAGTACCCGAGCAAACCCACCCCGAGGCCATCTGGGATGTTGCGCAAAGCCCGGAGCGCGCGCACGGGTCGTTCGGCGATCGCATCGAGTCCGCGCCGGTAGTAGTAGCCGTCGTCGTAGAACGGCACCTCGGAGCGCTCGTCTTTTCGGTAGCGCAGCAGGTTGGGTATCGGCGTGATCGCGTGGTCTTGCTGGCTTTCCCGGTAGCGGATGGTGCGAACCTCGCTGAAGTTTAGATAGAAATTGAGACCGCCGTTCGTGCCGAGCAGGGAAGGGGAGCCGAGTAGACGCGTGTTGTGAATGGCGGCGCCCGCAATCGGCGGAACGCTGCCGGCCACGATCAGCGCGAAGGTCAGCACGGCATGCCGCCGCGGCAACTGACGCCACAGCCATAGCGGGATCAGCGGGTAAAAGAGGATCAGGTTGGGGCGCACGACGACGGCCACTCCAAAGCACAGGCCGGCCAGCAAATAACCCGCGGCTCTTTTTCGCTCCACGGCGCGAAGCAAGAGCCAGGTGACCAGCACCACCAGGAGCGCGCTGGGTGCCTCCGTGAGTAAGAAACCGGTGTAGAATACCAACGGTAAATGTGAGGCCGTCGCGATCCCCGCGGCCAGCGGGGCGACGCCGCCGGGCCAGATACGTAACGCGATGCGGTGGGTGAGCGCAGCGCACAAGCCGCCCATCAGTGCTTGCAATATACCGGCGAGCACCGCGCTGCCTCCCATCGAGTACATCAGCGCGAGAAACACTGGGTAGCCGCAAGGCGTGAAAGTCTCCCACGGCCCGAGGTTTCCGCTCAGCAGATCATGGGCCCGGTGATCATAGACCCACATGTCCGAAGATAGGAAGTCGCCTGGCGGATGTACCCACAGCACGAATGCCAGACGGACGCCGGCGCCAAGCACACCGATGGCCCAGGTCGCCCCGGGCCCGCGCATCCCCTCGTTGGAGCTTACGTATGGTGCCTCGACCCGAGTGCTGCTCTTGCCGAGGGCGCTCTTCATCGCTTCCTTGCTCTCAAGCGTTCAAGGTGGCGGTCGAGATCGTCGTGTGGTGGAAGCCGAGACGAGGGTCACTCAGAAGCCCGACATGCTCGGGAAAGAAGCCACGGATGGAGGGGAAGCGGATCCGCTTGTGCACCTTCATCTCCGGGTGGCGATAGACGATGACCTCGTTCAGGCCGCGGTGGGCCGTGAGGATGAAGCGCCCGTCGGGGCTCACCTGTACGCCGAGGCTGCCGTCGAGGAGGCTGAAACGAGTGGCGCGCAGCGCTTTGAGGAGCAGATGCGTGTTGCCTGGAACGTCGACCCGGCTGAAGCTTTCGACGAGGTTTGACCAGCCGCTACGTAGATGGGGCAGCGAGCGGAGGAAGCTCGGCCGTTCGTCGATGAACTGCACGCGCTTGAAGGTTTCGAGATCGACCCGCACCAGCGTGCCGCCGGCGCACGCGTTGTAAAAGACGTCATCGTGGGTGACCACCACGTCGGACGTGAACGCTGCAGGCAGCTCCTTGGCGATGGCCGCATGACGCGTGACGGTGGCCGTTTCTGCGTCGACCTCGAATAGGTAGTTCTTGAAGTGGGCGAGCGTGTACTCGCCGAACTCGTGCCCTTGCGGGGCGACCTGCTGACTGGGGCCGTAGAAAAAGTCCTCGGTGGGGTGCGCCGCCAGATGCCAGCAGGTAGCCGGGAGTTGCACCACGCGCGCTTCGTTGGTGGTGAGGTCGAAGATGCCGATCTCACGCGCATACCCTTTGTGGTCGTGGTCCATCGATCCGTAGCCGATGTAGCGCCGCGAGGGTGAGAGCTTGAGCGCGTGAGGGAGCTTCACGAGGTGGGGGCCGAGACGCACCGGGTTTTCGAGGTCGTCCATCTCGAAACGCCAGAACGAATCTCCAAGCACCGTGACGAATTCGTTTTCGGACAGCCACACGACGTGGGTTTGGCTGGAATAGATGACGTCGGGTGCGCAGAAGCGAAGTGTGGAAAGGCGGTGCACCTCGCGCAGCGTGCGCGGGTCGTAAAAAAGAAGGGTTTGGGAGAGGTTGCCGAGGAACGCCAGCGTGCCCGTGGGGTTGACCTGCGTCGCATGTCCGCCGGCGAGCCCTTCGAAGAAATGGACTTCCTTTTCCCAACGGTCTGCGTCGGGGTCGCAGCGGAGGCGGGCGACGCCGCACAGACCCTCGAAGCCGTTGAGGCAGTTGCCGTCGAGCGTGATGAAGAAGTCGAAAGCGGCCATTGCGTTTCCTCGGTGCGTCAGCGGAGCGAGTTGGGGTCGGCGAAGAGGGTCTGAACCTCCTGACAGATCCGGGCGGCTTGGATGCCGTCCACGACACGATGGTCGAAGGTGGCGCAGAGCTTGAGCGTGCGCCGAACGCCGAGCTCGCCGTCTTCTCCCACCCAGGGACGGGGACGCACGCGCGTGAGAAGCACGTCGACCATGATGCGGCTGATCGGTGTCAGGGGCGCGTAGGCTTCGTCGACACCGTGCATGCCGAGACTGGTCACCATCCCAGTGCCGAAGAGGTCGGCGGGCAGGCCCAGCTTCGAAAGGTCGAGGTAGAGCTCGTTCATCGAGAGACTGGCGAGCGAAAGGAATGACCGCATCAGCCACCAGGGGAGCTTCTCGACGAATCCCTTGCTTTTGCGAAACTCGGGGTCGTCATCGGCGCGGACGTGCTCACATGCTTCGATGACGTCGATCGCCAATTGTCGCAGCGGCAGTTTGTCCGCTGCAGTGATTCGGTGTGCGGATAGGTCGCGGCCGCCGGCGCCTGCGATCAAGACGGTGATGTCGACGGTCTTGCGCTGCTCCAACTTGCCCCAAAACCGCACCTTGGCGTTCGTTTCCGGGTGACGGGCAATCGCAATAGCCAGCGCTTTGGCCACCAGGTGTGTCACCGTGACCTGCACACCCCACTCTCGTCGAACCTCGTCCAAGAAGGCCAGGGCAGGTTCCATGTCGATTTCCGTCGCGCCGTAGATGGTCGGGTCTTTGGGCCGGCGCCACTGGGCTGCCGCCCAGCGATGAAAAATCGATGGGTTCTCGTAAGGTTTGAAGTTGCTCATCGCTGCGCCCCTCGGTGCTCATGGAAGATGCCTTGACGGCCTGCGTCCTCGTTCGGAGCGTTTCGACTTTCGTATACCAAAGAATGGGTAGATGGAAAGCCTCATTCGGGTCAAACCGGACTCACTCCTCTCCGTGTGCCGGCAGGATAATGCCTGACGGTCGTATCGATCGGTCGCCGACGGTGGTAGCGTCCTGCCATGACCATCAAGGTTCACCATCTCAACTACTCGCGGTCTCTGCGCGTTCTTTGGCTTCTGGAAGAGCTGGGGCTCGACTACACCATCCAATCCTGGGAGCGGGACAAAGACTTTCGAGCACCCGCCTCAGCCGCGGAGGTTCATCCATTGGGCCGTTTTCCGATGGTGGAGGTCGACGGGCGGATCCTCGCCGAGTCGGGAGCAGTGCTCGAGTACTTTGCGGAACGGGAAGGGAAGCTGCGACCCACGGACGACGATGAAAAGCTAGAGTGCAGATTCTTCATGCACTACGCGGAGGGATCGATCATGCCGCCATTGCTGGTCAAGTTGATCTTCACGAGGCTTCGGCAAGCGCCCATGCCCTTTTTCGTCAAGCCGATCGCTCGCGGGATCGCCGACCAAGTCGACAAGAGCTACACGAACCCCGCTCTCGATCTGCACCTCGGTTTCTTAGACAAGACGCTCGCCGGGCGCCCTTACTTCGCCGGCAACGAGTTCTCCATCGCCGACATTCAAATGATCTATCCAGTCGAGGCTGCGCTGTCCCGAGGCGGCGGAGAACGCCCCCATATGTCCGCTTGGCGCGACCGAGTCGCCAGTCGCCCGGCCTTCCAGCGCGCCGAAGCCAAAGGCGGCACCGCCGTTCCTCGGTGAGCGTCGCTCAGTTGGATGGAGCGCTGCCCTGTTGAGGGTGTCGCCTGGACCCGCACGGACTTGGCTGCGCTGAGTGAAGCACGAGCCGAACAACGTCGCGCCGAGCG
>JASFKY010000094.1:0-11657 GCA_050118395.1 Myxococcales bacterium
GTGCTGCTCGTGGCATGTGCGCCCCCCGTTCGGCACCTGGTCGAGAGCATCGGCCGCGCGGCACTGCGCAAGAAGATTGAGAACGCGCCGGTGATCCCCGAGCTCTGGCGGAGCTACTCCTCGCTTGGAAATGTCGAAGCGCGCCGTGCGTTCCTCCGCACGCTGCGTGCAGTCATCGACCCGCGTGGGCAAGCTGTCAGCGCGAACGACAAGCTCTACCTGGCTGCTGGAATACCGACCCTCATCATCTGGGGATCCGAGGATCGAATCATCCCCGTAGAGCACGCGTACGCGGCGCACGCGGCGATCCCAGGAAGCTGGCTCGAGATCATCGAAGGCGTGGGACACTACTCGCACTGCGAAGCCCCTGACCGCTTCGTCAACGCGCTCACCGAATTCATCGAATCTACCCGCCCCGCTCGGATCAAGGTGTCGCGGAAACGAATCCTGCAACCACCCTCGGCCGCTGAATCCGAGACGGATTAGAGAACGTACACGCTCGACGCGCTACCGGGCCCCCAAATCCCGGGTGGTCTGGGTCCGACGTCTCGCTAGCTCGTTGAAATCTTGCCCAGTACCGCCTCAGCTTTCGCCAATCGCCTGTAGGTGCAGATGGCGCTCCCTGGGGCGGGTGTCGCAGTCGATGACGACCACTTGCTGCCAGGTCCCGAGCATCAGCTTGCCGTCGCAGAAGGGCACGCTCAAAGACGGCCCGAGAAGCGAGGCGCGAATGTGCGAATGGCCGTTGTCGTCGCCCCATGTGTCGTGGTGGTGATAAGGCTGACCCGCCGGAGCGATCTCCTCGAGCGTCTTCTTGATGTCTTTGATCAAACCCGGCTCATACTCGATGGTCGTCACTCCTGCCGTCGAGCCCGTGACAAACACCGTGATCACACCATTGCGGAGCCCGCTTTGCGTCACGGCGTGCTGCACCTGCTTCGTGATATCGACGACATCGGAATGTCCTTTGGTTGAAACCGTCAGCGAATCGCTCTTGACCGTCATGTCCCGATACTATCGCGAATTGACCCGAACCCGCCCTGGGTGCACCGGAGAGTCCGGGAAGTGAGCACGGCCCCATGTACCGAACGCGGATGGGGCCGGCGAAGAGCGAAACGATGTCGGTTTCTTCTCGAATCTTGGAGCTTTGGGTGGTAAGCCGTCGGGTCAAAGCAGGTCTGCCTATTGCACCATCGGCGAACCTATCGCTCACGAACCTCTCAAGTCGGAGAAGATCTCAGTGACCGCAAACTCTCTTCATCCCGGCACGGTCATTCTCAAAGGGCTGCTCGTCCTGGGGACCGTGCTGTCCGTCCTTAACGCTGGATGCTCATCGAGCTCCGATGAGTCGACAACCTCGCAAGAGGACCGCGCCTATTACATTCTGCCACCGGGGAACTACGGCGGATTGGTGACCAACGACAACTCGCTCGACCAGCTGCCGCTCTACGACGGATTGACTCCGCTACGCGACAACGTGACCGATGCGGACATCGAGCAGTTCTTCATTCCTGAAGACTTCGAGCCGGTCGGCGAGACCACCGAGGAGCCGACGGGCCGTGCAGGAACGACAATCCTGTACGACGAATTCGGTGTGGCCCATATCACCGGCGAAACGCGGGAGGACATGGCCTTCGGCGCGGGCTGGGTCACCGCACGCGACCGGGGTCTGCTACTGACCCTAGGACGTGGTCCCGCCCGAGCCGCGGTTGCCGACATCCCAGGCATTGACGCGTTCTCGCTCTTGCTCGGTGCGCAAAACTTCGTGCCCAGCGCCGAAACGGAGCAGCTCGTCACGGATCAGGTCGACCTCCTCGTCGAAGTCTACGGCGACGAGGGCCAACAGATCATCTCCGACGCTCAGGCGTACGCCGATGGACTCACGGCCTACGACGAAGCCAATGGGGGTAACCAAGAGCCATGGACGGTGAACGACGTGGTGGCCGTCACCGCGTTCATCGGGCAGATCTTCGGTGCCGGGGGTGGAAGCGAAGCGTCCAATGCCGATTTCCTGGCCACCCTGATTCAGGGGCTCGGCGAGGAGCAAGGACGGCTGGCGTGGGATGATGCCATGCTGTTCGAAGATCCGGAAGCTCCGACG
This sequence comes from Myxococcales bacterium, assembly GCA_050118395.1. Classification (GTDB taxonomy): domain Bacteria; phylum Myxococcota_A; class Polyangia; order Polyangiales; family Houyiibacteriaceae; genus SG8-38. The sequence goes on from JASFKY010000094.1 coordinate 2,102, forward strand.
ACGATCGATACGCCCTTCGAATACGGAACCCTGACTGGCGGCGAGGTCACCGGTGCGGTCGCAATCGATCCGGGCTCCATCATCTCGCTCGATCCTCGCGTCCCAGACACCACCGCGGCATCCACGGAGCAGGCAGGCATCATCCCCGCCGCGGGTCCGCCGCCCGACCGGCAGGCGTCGAACTTTCTGATCGTCGATTCTGCCCAGTCGGTCAACGACACCAACCTCGGTGTGATGGGCCCACAGCTCGGCTACTACTACCCCGAGATCGTCATGCAGATCCACCTCAGTGCGCCGGGAATCGAGGCCCAGGGCGCGGCGGTGCCCGGGCTGTCGATGTACATGCTCATCGGGCGCACCCGAGACTATGCCTGGAGTCTCACCTCGGCCAGCCATGACGTGCGCGACGTGTTCGCAGAAGTGCTCTGCAACCCGGATGGTTCCGATCCCACCCGCGAGTCAACGCACTATCTGTTCGAAGGCGACTGCCGTCCGTTCGAAACCTTCAACGCGGGAACGCTCAATAACGTTCCCATCCGCTACCCGGTGTCGGTGCACGGACCAGTGATTGGAACCGCAACCTCCGGAGGTCAGCCCATTGCGCTCACGCGCAAGCGTTCGACGTTTGGGCGGGATGGTTTGAACCTGGCGGCCCTCAAGGCCATGACGGAGGGCTACGCCACCACCCCCGAGAAATTCTGGGAAACCGCCAACAAGTTTGGCTTCACCTTCAACTGGGGCTACGTCTCGCGCAGCAACGTCGCGTACTTCTCGTCGGGACGCCTGCCCGTGCGGGCCCCTGGCCTCGACCGACGTCTGCCCACACTGGGTACTGGGGAATACGAGTGGCAAGGTTTTCTGGAGGAGGCCGACCACCCTCACGCCGCGGAGGGCCCTTCGGGACGGATCCTCAACTGGAACAACAAATCGGCGCCGGGTTTCATGCATGGCGATGGCTCACCGTACGGCTCAATACACCGGGTCGAGTTGTTCGATCAGTTTCCCGATCAGGTTGAGCTGGCTGGAGTCGTCGGTGTCATGAATCGTGCCGCAACCGAGGACGTGCGCTCCCCCGCGTGGCCGGTGGTCAGTGAGGTACTGCACACAGGTGATGCCCCCACCGCGCTGGCAGGCGAGGTGGTCGATCTGCTCGATGCCTGGGTGGCCGAGGACGCTCCCCGACTCGACGCCGACGACGACGGATTCTACGATCAGTCCGGTCCGACCATCATGGATGCACTCTGGGAGCCCCTGGTCGCAGCGGCGATGCGCCCCGTCTTCGGAGATCTGACGGACGCCCTCGACGCGATCCGAAATCTCGGCGGCAATGACGGGAGCAGCTTGATCGACAAGGACCTTCGCACTCTCCTCGGCAAGGAAGTCGAGGGTCCGTTCAACCTGAGCTACTGCGGAAATGGTGTTCTCGAGGACTGCCGTGCCTCGCTGTGGCAGGTCGTCGACGACGTCGCCCAGGGGCTCGCCGCCGATCGGGGCAACGACCCGAGCACCTGGCTCAAAGAGGGGGAGAGATCGGGATTCGCCCCCGGGCTGATTAGCAACACCTTCCGGGAGACCAATCGACCGACGTACCAGCAGGTCCTGGAGTTTGCTCCAACTGCTCCATGACAGGAGGCAAGTGAGGCGGGGCCCGAACTTCGCGCGAAGCTCTTGCATGGCGCCACTGCGGCGGTAAGGCGGAGTGAAGAATGAAGATCTTCGTCACGGGCGGCTCGGGTTTCGTTGGCGGCGCGGTCATTCGTCATCTTGGACGCGAGCACGAGCTGGTCGCGATGGCGCGCTCGGATTCCTCGGCTCGCATGGTCGAGCAAAGAGGCGCCCACGCCGTGCGTTGCAGCCTCGACGACGTCGATGCATCGCATCTTGCCGACTGCAAGGTCGTGGTTCACGCGGCCGCGAAGGCCGAAGCCTGGGGCGCGTGGTCGGATTTCGAACGCATCAACGTGCAGGGTACAAAGCGGATGCTGCAAGCAGCCAAGTCCGCGGGTGTCGAACGATTCATTCACATCGGAACGGAGGCGGCGTCGTTCCGGGGACAGCCCATGCGCGACGTCGACGAGAGCTATCCGTTGGCGCCCGACTCACCCTTCCCCTACTCGGCGACGAAGGCGCAAGCGGAGCTCGCGGTGCGCGCGGCAAACGACGCAGGTGGCATGAAGACCCTCGTGCTGCGTCCACGCCTGGTTTGGGGACCTGGTGACGAGACGGTGTTGCCCGCGGTGCAGCGGCTGGTCGAGTCTGGGCAATTCGCCTGGATCGACGGCGGAAAAAGCAGAACCTCGAGCTGCCACATCCACAATCTCACAGACGCCGTCGAGCTTGCGTTGACGCACGGACACGGAGGACAGCCCTATTTCATCGCCGATGACGAAGTGCACACCATTCGCGAATTTCTCACTGCGTACCTCGGAACAGCCGGCGTAGAGATGCCCGACAAGTCCGTGCCCGCCTGGCTGGTTCGTGGCCTTGCACGGGCGCTCGAACCGGTCTGGCGTGCGCTCCGGATCGAAAAAGCGCCTCCGATCACGCGCTTCGAGGCCTCCATCTTTTCCGTGGACTGCACGGTCAAGATCGACAAGGCCCGCGAAGAGCTCGGCTACCGACCCCTCGTGACGATGAAAGAAGGGCTCGCGGCGTTGCGTGCACTCCACGAAGCGAGCCCGTAATCCTGTTTGGCTCGAGACCAGCGCGCGTACGCACGTCGGGCGTAGGCCCGTCGCTCGACGGGAGCTCGGTAGCGCTTCTGGGGCTGATGACGTGGGCTTGATTCCCATCATCCGCTCCCTTGTCGCCGGGAGACCGGATCGGGCCGCCTGTTAAGCTACTGCCACAATGCCGTCGCTCTCCAAGCGCTACACCGCCGTGCTCGCTGGCTTCATCGGCAACGTGATCGAGTGGTACGACTTCGCTCTCTATGGCTACATGGCCGGTACGCTGTCCACCCTGTTCTTCCCGGGCAACGATCAGACGGCGTCCTTGATCGCCACCTACGGCGTGTTTGCGGCTGGATTTGTCATGCGGCCGCTGGGATCCGCGTTGTTCGGCTGGCTGGGTGACACTGCCGGTCGCAGTCTGACCATGCTGGTCTCGGTAGCCATGATGTCACTGCCGACATTTCTGCTCGGCTGTCTGCCGACCTACGCCTTGGTGGGGCTCTGGGCGCCCGTGCTGCTGGTCGTGGTGCGACTCATCCAGGGGTTGTCCGTCGGGGGTGAGTTCAGCAGCTCGGTGACCTATCTCGTGGAAACCGCCCCTGATGACCGGCGCGGCCTGTCCGGGAGCTGGGCAAACACCGGAAGCATGTTCGGCATGCTGCTCGGTTCCGGCGTTGCCGCCGCATGCGCCACCTGGTTCACCTCGGAGCAGCTGCACGATTGGGGTTGGCGTGTGCCCTTTCTCCTGGGTGGCCTGCTCGGCATCGTCTCCATCCTGATGCGCCGGCATCTGCCGCGTTCCAAGCACTTCGAAGAGCATCACCGCAAGCGCGGTGAAACCTCCCCGCTGCTGGAGGCATTTGGCACCAACGGCCGGCAGATGACCCAAGCCGTACTGTTCGCATCCGCCTATGGTGCTCTGTTCTACATTCCGCTCGTTTATCTCCCACAGTGGCTGCATGACACCACTGGCGTTTCCATGAGCACGGCCTTGCAGATCAACACCGCGGCGACGGCCCTGCTGCTGGCACTGATCCCACTGTCCGGCTGGATGGGTGATCGGCTGTTGCGGCGGACGCATCTGATTGCAGCCAGCATGGTCCTGACAGCGTTGGTGAGCTGGCCCCTGTACAGGTGGATCTCTGCCGACGGCGTGCTGGCGATTGCGATCACGCAGGCGGCGCTGGTGATTCTCCTGGCAGCACCGCTAGGCTCAGCGCCCGCCATGTTCGTGGAGCTGTTTCCGTCCAGGGATCGCCTTTCCGGATACTCCGTGGCCTACAATCTGGGTCTGGGCGTGGTTGGTGGCGCCACACCGATGGTCTGCACCTGGCTGATCGACGTCAGCGGCGCCGCATCAGCTCCGGCCGTCTTCATGTCGGGCATTGCCTTGATCGCGTTCGCTACGCTGTGGTGGATCCGCGACCGCAGCCGGGAGCCTCTGCTCTGAGCGGTGACGTCAGGCTGCGCCGGACTAGGGAACTCCGGCGGCTCCTGGCTTGCGCCGCGGGCCAAAGTGCGGCAGATGACGCCCCCATGGGAGGCCGACACAAAGAGGTTGGTGGCTGGGGCGCGCTTTTGGGCGCTGTGCTCGCTGTCTTGTGCGTCGCGCCGGTACCCCTCAGCGCCGGCGCTGCGCCACTGCCGCCACTTGGGGTCAGGCTAGCGGCTCAGGCTGACGACAGAGTCGAGCAAGTCGAAACGCTGACGCCTACGTCACTGGCCTCGACCGATCTCGACAGCTGTCTTGGACAAGCGCTGCTCGACGATCGGGTCGATCTCCAAGATCCCGACGATGACGACGAAACGAAGCACTGCGTGCCACAAACCTTCGCGGACGCCCTGCGCGCGCACACACTGCCCCACGTGTCGTTGGCTGACCGCGCGCGGCTATTTCCGTTTCGACTGCGCGCGTTCGCGGGCCGCGCACCCCCTGCAGTCTAGTCCAGCGCCACGGGCGTCTACAGAGACTGTTAACATCCTTTCGCAGGCCACGCGTTTCGGTGGCGCAAAGTGCACGACCTAGTGATTTCCGACCCATCGAGCCGACGTGCGAACGTTGGTCGAGACGGTGCTCAGAAGCGATTAGAACGAAGTGTTTGGAGCAAAGAGCAAGTTAGTGCAGCAGATTCGAGGACGAAGCATCGCCATCATGTCCAGGTGGGCGAGGCACGGGCTCGTCGTCGCGGTGGCCGCCTCGGTCGTGGCGGGGTGCGTTCCCAAACCTCCCGGGGGAGTCGCCCGCCAGACGGATCGCGACATCCCCGATTCCTATGGGAGGCTGCACGACACGCGGAACTCGGGCCTCATCCAGTGGAGCGACTTCTTCGAAGACCGCCATCTCACCGCTTTGGTCGAGATGGCGCTGCAGAACAATCAGGAGCTCAACATCGCCATCCAGGAGATGGTCATCGCGAACGCGGAAGTGATGGCTCGGCGTGGTGAGTACTGGCCGAAGGTCGGGTTTGGGCTGGGCGCCGGTGTCGACCACCCCGGAAGGTTCACCAGTCAGGGGCGGAGCGACGAAATGGCCAGCCTGGATCCGACCCTCCAAAGCTACGAATTCGGGCTCTACGCCTCGTGGGAGCTCGACGTATGGGGCCGGCTCCACAAACTGGCCAAGGCGGCCTCAAGTCGTTACCTCGCGAGCATCGAAGGCAGGAACTTCATGGTGACTCGCCTCGTCGCGGAGATCGCGAGTCTCTACTACGAGTTGATGGCGCTAGACCAGCAGCTCGTGGTCGTAAGCAACAACATCGCGCTCCAAGAGAACGCGCTCAAGCTGGTCAGGGCGCAGTTCGAGGCCGGTCGGGTGACGTCGCTGGGCCCCGCGCGCTTCGAGGCCGAGCTCCGAAGCATGCAGAGCTCGCGTTACGAGATCCAGCAAAGGATCATCGAGGTGGAGAATCAGCTCAACTTCCTGGCCGGCCGCTTCCCGCAACCGATCGAGCGCTCGAGCGCCAACTTCATGGACCTCCAGCCTCCCCCGATGGGCGTGGGAGTTCCCTCAGAGCTTCTCGCGAACCGTCCCGACGTTCGCCAAGCAGAGCTCGAGATGGCGGCGGCGCAGCTCGACGTCGCGGCGGCCAGAAAGGCCTTCTATCCATCCGTCGGGATCGAATCCGTGGTCGGCTACCGGTCCTTCGACTTCACCAAGCTCGTCAACACGCCCGACTCGCTGCTCTTCCGCCTCGCTGGCCAAGTCTTTGCGCCCCTCTTGAACCGGCAGGGACTCAAGGCGGACTATTTCTCGGCGAACTCCCGTCAGATGCAGGCGGTGCTCCACTACGAGAGAGCCGTGCTGAACGCATTCGTCGAGGTGAGCAACCGCGTGAATCTCATACGAAACCTCAGCGATAGCTACGATTTCAAGCGGCAACAGGTCAACCAGCTCGTCCAGTCGATCGAGATCTCGACGCAGCTCTTCAATCGGGGTCGAGCCGACTACCTGGAAGTCCTCACGACCCGGCGTGAATCGCTCGAGGCACAGAGGGAACTGACTGAACTTAAACAACGACAGATGCAGGGGACCGTGATGCTCTACCAGGCCCTCGGGGGCGGTTGGCGCGGGACCGGTCTGGAGCCGCCTGACGGCAGCGGTCAACAAGAGCGGACCGAAGAGGCTACGCAATGAATCCCCAACTGACTCGACTGGTGACTCTCACCCTGGTGGGCTTCGGCCTCGTGGGCGGCGCCTGCTCCAAACAACCTGAAGACAATGGCCACCACGGGGAAGCGAGTCACCCGATCGTGCTGACCACCCCCGCGGTCATGGACGTACCCACGAGTCAGGATTACGTGTGCCAGATCCACTCGCGGCGGAATATCGAAGTTCGCGCTTTGACCGAAGGGTATCTCCAGGAGATCTCCGTTCAAGAGGGTCAAGAGGTTAAAGAGGGTCAGGTTCTCTTCAAGATTCTTCCCGTCCTCTACAAGGCTCGACTCGATGCCGACAACGCCGAGCTTCGACTCGCCGAGATCAACCTTCGAAACACCCAGCGACTCAACGAGCAAAACGTGGTCTCCGATCAGGAACTGGCTCTGGCGAGGGCCGAACGAGCCCGGGCGAAGGCCAAGGTTGATCGCGCCGCGGCCGAATACGGCTTCACCAAGATCGTTGCCCCCTTTGACGGCATCGTCGACCGCCAACTCATGCAGCAGGGGAGCCTGGTGGAAAAGGGCGACGTACTTACGACGATCTCCGACAACTCCGTCATGTGGGTCTACTTCAACGTTCCCGAAGCTGACTACCTGCGATTTACGTCGATTCCGGGCGCCATTAATCCCGATGCCCCCCAGAAGCTCACGCTGCCGGGTGCGACGATCCGGCTCCGACTCGCAAACGGCGCTTTCTTCAATCAGCGCGGCGCCCAGACACTGACGATGGAATCCGAGTTCGACAACAAGACGGGAAACGTCAAGTTTCGAGCGGACTTCCCGAATCCAGATCGTCTCTTAAGACACGGTCAAACCGGCACCCTGGTGATCGAGGAGACGCTCTCCGATGTGCTCGTCATCCCGCAGCGTGCCACGTTCGAGATTCTCGACGGACAGTACGTCTACCTCGTCGACGACAACGGCGTCGCGCACCAGCGGAAGATCACCATCTCGCACGAGCTGGAGGATATCTACGTCATCGAAAACGGCCTCTCGGCTGACGATAAGATCGTGCTCGAGGGCGTTCGACAAGTGCATGACGGGGAGCACTTGGAAAACACCGAGTTTCGCCCTCCCGAGGAAGCGGTAAGCAACTTGAAAAATCACGCGGAGTAGAAGCGCTCACGAGTCGAGCCTCAGCGAGCCACCATGTTTACGAAGATTCTCCACCGACCGGCAATGGCGATCGTCCTGTCGATCATCATCCTCTTTCTCGGGTCGCTCGGAATATCGAGCCTTCCGGTTGCACAGTTTCCCGAGGTCGCGCCCCCGACCGTTTACGTTTCCATCGCATATCCCGGAGCCAGCGCCAAAGTCTTGACGAATTCCGTCCTGATTCCGCTCGAGCAATCGATCAACGGCGTGCAGAACATGCGCTACATGGTATCCGACGCCACGAGTGCTGGAGAAGCGACGATCCGGGTCTTCTTCGAGCCGGGCACCGATCCGAACATCAACGTCGTGAACGTGCAGAACCGGGTCAACATCATGCTGAGCCGGCTACCACCATTGGTGGTGCGCGAAGGGATCCTCGTCAGCCAGGTCGTGCCCAGCATGTTGATGTACCTCAACCTGTACAGCACAGACCCGAACACCGACCAAAAGGACCTCTTCAACTACGCCAACGTCTACGTCATGCCCGTGCTCAAGAGGATCCAGGGCATGGGCAAGCCGGTGAACCTGGGCAATCGCACTTTCGCGATGCGCATCTGGCTGAACCCCGAGCGCATGCGCGCGTACAACGTGTCCGTCGACGACGTGATGGAGGCGTTGGCGGAGCAGAGCATCATCGGCTCCCCGGGCCGGCTCGGCCAGGCTACGGGCATGACCTCGCAGTCCAAGGAGTACGTGCTCACCTACATCGGTCGCTTCAACGAGCCCGAACAGTACGCCAACATCATTCTGAGGGCCATGCCGGACGGTGAAATCCTGCGCCTCCGGGATGTCTGTGTGCCCCCAGGACCTGCGGACGGTGAAGACGCGGAGAAGAGCGCTGACGAGCACGCGGGCGTCGAGCTCGGTTCGGAGTTCTTCGACATTTATTCCGACGTCGACGGTCATCCGGCAGCATCCATCGTCCTGAAGCAGGCTCCCGGCTCGAACGCCGCGGAGGTCATCAAGGAAATCAAGGCGACGCTCGAGAAATTGAAGGCGTCGTTCCCTCCCGGGATGGACTACGAGATCGCATACGACGTCTCACGTTTCGTGGAGGCCTCGATCGAGCAGGTGCTCCACACCCTGGTGGAGGCCTTTGTCCTCGTATCGCTGGTGGTCTTCATGTTCCTGGGCGATCTGCGCTCCACGCTCATTCCGACGCTCGCGGTGCCAGTGTCACTGATCGGCAGCTTCTTCGTCCTGCAATTGATGGGTTTTTCCATCAACCTCATCACTCTTTTCGCCATGGTGCTAGCCATCGGTGTGGTCGTCGACGACGCCATCGTTGTGGTCGAGGCCGTGCACGCCAAGATGGCTGAAACGCATCTCTCGCCATACCGAGCGACGATCGAGGTGCTGAAAGAGATCAGTGGCGCCATCATCGCGATCACACTGGTGATGACCGCGGTGTTCGTCCCGGTGACCTTCGTCCCTGGACCGGTAGGCGTCTTCTACCGTCAGTTCGGCGTGACGATGGCTTCGACCATCGTCCTCTCCGGGGTAGTCGCCCTGACGCTCACCCCCGTCTTGTGTGCGATGATTCTGAAGCCTCACGCCAAAAAACACGAAGGAGTGAAGGAGAGGAAGGGCCTACGCGAGCAGCTTCGGGGGATGGGAACTCGAAGGCTAGTTGCTTACGGCCTCGTGGGGGCACCGGTCCTCGTCGGGGTCACCTATCTTGCCTATGAGCTCTGGGGACCGATCGGGTTGTTGCTGCTTTTCGTGCCTTTCGTGCAAGGCCCTTTCAGCCGCGGCGTCGACAAGGTGACCAACATGTATGCGGGCGGCCTGCTCAGGCCGATCGTCGCGCGGCGGATCGTGACCGTTGGGGTCGTCGGTGCTTTCGCGCTCGGCATCGTCGTTACAAACACCGTCTTGCCGAGTGGTTTCATCCCCGGTGAAGACCAGGGGACGATCTACGCCGTCCTTCAGACGCCTCCCGGCTCGACACTGGAGTACACCAACGCCAAGTCCCAGGAGCTCGAGCGCATCGCCAAGCAGATCGACAGCGTCCGGAGTGTCACATCTGTCGCAGGATACGAAGTGCTCACCGAGGGACGCGGCTCGAACGC
>JASFKY010000095.1:0-11608 GCA_050118395.1 Myxococcales bacterium
CTCCTTGTCGGTGTCCTTCGCGAAAAACTCCCCGTAGGGGCCGGCGATCGTGACCTGATCACCAGCGCGCAGGCTGAACAGGTACGACGAAACGACGCCTGGCGGAACATCCTCCCCGACTCCTGGCGGAGGGAGTGCAATACCGATGTTGAGAAGAACGATGCCTTTTTCCTCGGGGTAGTTGGCCATCGAGTAAGCGCGGGTCGTGGGCACACGCGTGCCAGCTACGAGTCTCCACAAGTCGTGACGATCCCAATCCTCGCGGAACCTGGGATCGATGTCGAAATCGGAAAATTTCGCTTGGTAGGGGGGACAGTCGACTTGGATGTAGCCGCCAGCGCGAAACGTCATGTCTTCGCCCGAGGGCAGATCGAGGACGATCTCCTTGATGAAGGTGCTCAGACTACGAGTCGAGCTCACCTCGCATTGCAGCTTGTGCACGCCGAACAACTGGTCGGGGATCCGTATGCGGGCGTTCTCTCGCAACGTAACCTGGCAAGCTAGGCGCACGTGTTGCGCGGTTTCGTGCGGCCCAATCAGAGAGTGTTCGGTTGGCAGCATCGGTCCGCCACCCTCGATCACGCTGACTCGACACTGGCCGCACGTCCCTTTGCCGCCGCATCCGGAGGGTAAGAAGACGCCGACGCTGGAAAGGGCACTGAGCAACTTCACGCCCGCGTTGACCTCGAACTCGTGGTCTTCATTGACCAGCAGCCGCACGGGCCCTGTTTCGACCAACCGAGCGCGCGCCAGCAGAATCAACGCGGACAACGAGATGATGATGACCGTGAAGACTCCAACTGCGAGGAAGATTTCGACCATCCTACGCTCCGAGCTCAGAGTTGAATCCCCGCGAATGCCATGAAGCCAAGAGACATGAGCCCTGCGATGATGAACGTGATCCCGAGCCCCTGCAGACCTGCCGGCACGTCACTGTATTTGAGCTTTTCACGGATTCCGGCCAAACCGACCAGCGCCAAAGCCCAACCGAACCCGCTTCCGATGCCGTACACGACGCTCTGCGACATCGAATAATCACGCTGCACCGAGAAGAGCGTGCCACCGAGGATGGCGCAATTGACCGTGATGAGCGGCAGATAGATGCCCAATGCATGAAAGAGACGCGGCACATATCGGTCGAGAAACATCTCGAGGACCTGCACGATGGCCGCGATGACACCAATGTAGCTGACCAAACCGAGAAAGCTCAGGTCGACGTGCGGCAGGCCCGCCCACGCGAGGGCGCCTTCGTCAAGCAGGTAGTGGAACAAAAACGTGTTGACTGGAACGGTGATGACCTGCACGACCACGACGGCTGCTCCCAAGCCGAAAGCGGTCTCAATCCGCTTCGAAACGGCCAAGAACGTGCACATGCCCAGAAAGAAAGAAAGCGCCAGATTCTCCACGAATACGGATTTGATGAAGAGCTCGACGTAGTCCTGCATCACAGAGCCTCCGTTCGGTGAACCTCGTGGATTCGAAACTCGGGTTGCTCCACTTGCTCTGCCTTCCAGGTTCGCAGCCCCCAAATGAGCAGCCCAATGACGAAGAACGCGCTGGGAGGCAGCAGCATCAAGCCGTTGGGATTGTACCAACCCCCCTCGGCCACGGTCGGAAAGATCGTGTAGCCGAGCAACTTGCCCGAGCCCAGAAGCTCCCGAAGGGTCGCCACCGAGATGAGGATGAGGCTATATCCGAGCCCGTTGCCGACTCCGTCGAGGAAGCTCAACCCCACTGGGTTTTTCGATGCAAAGCTCTCCGTGCGCCCCAGCACGATGCAGTTGGTGATGATGAGACCGACGAACACCGAGAGCTGACGACTCGTTTCAAAGGCGAAGGCTTTGAGCGACTCGTCGACCACGATCACGAGCGATGCAATGATCGTCATTTGCACGATGATGCGAATGCTGCTCGGAAGCACCTTGCGGATTGCACTGACCGCCGCGTTCGAGAGCGAGGCCACGACAGTCAGAGCGAGACACATGTAAAGTGATGGCAACAACGAGGTGGTAACGGCCAATGCCGAGCAGATCCCCAGAACCTGGAGTGTCACCGGATTGTTGTCGACGATGGGATCGATGAGGGCGTGCTTGGCGGCGGAGCTCATGGCTCTTGTCCTCCTGACAGCTTTCGCAAATACGGTCGGTACCCGTGCTCGCCAAACCAATAACGCATCAGGTTCGTCACACCGTTGCCCGTGAGCGTGGCTCCCGATACACCGTCGACCAAAAACTCGGCCCTAGGGTCATCGGGGGGCACGTGTCCCTTGACGACCCGAATCGCGACATCGCCCGATGGGTCGTACAGCTTCTTTCCGCGCCAAAGCGCTTGCCAGGCGGGTTTGCCGATGAAGTCCCCGAGGCCGGGGGTTTCGCCATGCGAATAGAAGGTGATGGCGGCGATGGTGCGAGCATCGGCCTCGAGCGCCACGAACCCGTGCAACATCGACCACAACCCGTGGCCCCAAACCGGCAGGACGATCCTGTGAAGCTGCTCGTCGCGACGAACGAGGTACACGAGGGCCCGATTGGGCCGTCTTCCGAGCCGAGCGATGTCCAGGTCCGGAGGAATTGCGGTGCTTCGAGAAGGGTCACGGGCAGCCTGGATCGGATCGAACCGAGTGGGGTCTACGTCCTGGACGTACTCGCCCGTGTCGAGGTCGACGACACGAGGCTCGATGCTTCGAAAGCGTTGCTCCATGTTGCCACCGGCGGGCACGTCGGCGACTCCGAGAATGTTGCGGCGCATCTCGAGCCGAGCATTCGCCACTTGCCGCGGCTTCAGCAAAACCGACGCGGAAGCGACGAGCGACGAGCAAAAGAGGCTGACGATCAAGGCGACCAGAAGCGTTCGGACGACCGACTCGTGTCGGGGGCCGGAGATTTGTGCTCGCTTGGGCTCAGGCATTTCGGCGAAGCCTCCGGCCGATGTTGGCTTGCATGACGAAGTGGTCGATGGTGGGGGCGAAGATGTTGGCGAAGAGAATCGCCAGCATGATCCCCTCGGGAAATGCGATGTTGACCACACGGATGACGACCGTCATCAGGCCAACCAGAGCCCCGAATATCCAGCGGCCCGTGTTCGTCACGCATGCGGTTACAGGATCGGTCGCCATGAATACCATCCCGAAGGCGAAACCGCCGAGCACCAGATGCCAGTACCAAGGCATCGCGTACATGGGGTTGGTATCCGACCCAACCGCATTGAACAACGAGGCTGCAGCGACCATGCCGATCATCACACCGGCGATGATCCGCCACGAAGCCACGCCCGTGTAGACGATGAACGCGCCTCCGAGGAGGCAGGCGAGGGCCGATGTCTCTCCGAGCGACCCCTGGATGCCACCCAAGAAGGCATCCATCCAAGTGACTCCATGGCTCACGATGCCCGAAACGCCGCTTTCTGCCCCGATCGCCAGCGGCGTAGCCCCGGTGACCACGTCCGCCGGTGGCACCCAAACCGATTGCCCGGACATTTCGACGGGATAGGCGAAATACAAAAAGGCGCGCCCGGCGAGCGCGGGATTCATCCAGTTCTTCCCCGTTCCGCCAAACACTTCCTTGGCAATGACGACGCCGAACGAGATCCCGAGCGCGACCTGCCAAAGCGGAGTCGTCGCTGGAAGGGTCAAAGCATAGAGGATCGAGGTCACGAAGAAACCCTCGTTGATCTCGTGGTTTCGGATGCCGGCGAAAAGGATCTCCCAAAATCCGCCCGCCAATATCGTGACCGCGTAAATGGGCACGAAGTAGAGCAACCCCCAAAACATGGCTGCGCTCACGTCGTGCGGGTCGTGTCCGACTCCAAGCGCCGCCATCAGGGAGCCACGCCAACCGCCCGGATCGCCCAGGCCGAGCTGCTGGATCGAGAGGTTGGCCTGATACCCGGTATTCCACATCGCCACCAGCGCACATGGTGTGACGCCGATCACCACCAAACCCATGACCCGCTTCAGATCGATAGCGTCCCGCACGTGGGGCTGATGCCGTGACACGTCGGGCGGCGAGTAGAGCAACGTATCGACCATTTCGTAAAGCGCCTGGTACCCCTCGAAACGACCCCCCCGCGAAAAGAGAGGCGCAATCCGATCCAGAAATCTTCGCAAGGGACGCATCAACCGTTGTTCTCGATCAGATCCAGGGTTTGTCGCAAGGCCAATCCATACTCGTACTTGCTCGAGCAAACGAAGGAGCAAAGAGCCAGATCCTCCTCATCCAGCTCCAGACATCCGAGCGCCTTGGCTGTCTCGGCGTCCTGGACGATCAGCGCCTTCAAAAGCAGTGCGGGCAAGATGTCGAGCGGCATGACCTTTTCGAAGTTCCCGATCGGAACCATCGCCCGGGGGCTGCCATGCTGCGACGTGGTGAGCGCATAGCGATGGTTCCTCGAGCGCACGGCAGAGGTGAAAGCCCGGATCGCCGAGAAACTGTCGAAACCGGGGGCAAGCCATCTCAGGAAATGCCGGCTGCGATCTTCTCGTATCACACTGATCTGCAGATCGTAGGGGCCCAGATACTGGGCGAGGCCGGCGGCGCGGCGGCCACCCAACACGGAGCCCGAGATCACCCGGCACTCCTCCCGCTCCAGCTCCCCTTGGAGCAGGTCCTGAGTGCTTGCTCCCATACGCGTGCGCAAAAGACGAGGCCTTCGAGCCACCGGTCCACCCAGCGCGATGACTCGCTCCGTATCGAGCCTTCCCGTCCTGAAAAGCGAGCCAATGGCAATCGCGTCTTGGTAGCTCACGTGCCAAACCGATTTGTTGGCGCTGACCGGATCCAAAAAGTGGATGTGCGTCCCTGGAAGCCCGGCTGGATGCGGGCCCTCGAAGGAAACTTGCTTCACCGCATCGATCTTCGGGAGCTCGACCTCGGGTCCGGGCGCGAGGCAAACGTACACGTCGCCGTCGGTCAGGCGGCTGAGGACAGCGATGCCGTCCGATAGATCCTGCTCGCGTTCCGCGATGACGACCCTGGGATCGGCGGCGAGGGGATTGGTATCGATGGCGGTGACGAAAATCGAGTGCGGGACCGTATCCGCGACGGGAACTTTGCCGAAGGGACGCGACCGCAAGGCGGTCCAAAGACCGGAAGCCAGCATGGTCTCTTGGACCTCGTGCCGGGGCAGCGTGTGAAGCGCGGACCGATCATGGGCAAGAAATGTCTGCTCGGCATCGCCTTCCAGCCGAATCACGATCGACTGCAAAGTCCTTCGCTCGCCACGATGGATGGCCACGACTTCGCCGCAGCCGGGCGAGACGAAAAGCGCGCGCGGATTGCCCCGGTCGGTGAGCAAGGCTTGGCCCAAGCGCACCCGATCCCCCACTTCGACGTGAAGGTGGGGCCGAAGCCCACGGTAGTCGCGCGCCACCAGGGCGACCCAACCGACGTCGTTCGCCTCGTGGATGCGCTGCTCGGGCGCACCGGCGATGGGGATATCCAGCCCCTTGCGAATCCTGACCCTCATACGCCGCCCCGGAGTCTACCCCAAATTCCCGCTCGGGCGCGCCGCGGAGCCGTGGTAAAAGCGATCCATGCGCAAAATCGCCACGATGGGCATCTTGGCAGCGTTGGGAGGTTGCCAACCAGACACCTATTTCATCTCCGGCACCGCAGTCTTGCCCGACTGCTCCGAGGACCCGATCGCCAATCTAGACGGGACGACCTGGTTCGATCAGGGATCGGTGACGGTCCTCACCGAGGGGTGCCCCGGCGCCTCTGCAGACGACGTCTTCCAGTCCTGCCCGCTGAACTGGGTTTTCACACAGCTCGGAAACGACGTCACGATTATCGTCGACACCGAGTATCGGATCGAGGGACGGTTCTGCGGAAACCAGCTGTACCTCAAGGGAGGCTGGTGGTTGCCGGTGCTGGACGAGGAGGTCGGATCTTGCACTTACGATGACGATTCCGCTGAAGAAGTGGGCATCCTACAAGAGGGAAACGTCTTGACTTACACGCCCGACGTTCCCGTGTATCCGGGCTCCACGGAAACGGAAGACCAAATGACCGGGACGCTCCAGGTGCGAGGCCGCTGCGCGGGTGAGTACGAGGTGATGTTCCTGCCCGCGTTCGTCAACTAGCAGGGCGACTGCTCGTAGAGATAGCCGAGGACGTCCTCGCGCGACAGGATTCCGACGATTCGGTCCGCTTGGACGACGGGCAGCCGGCCGATGTTGTGCGCCTGCATCAGCTCGAGAGCCTCGGTGAGCGGTGCATCGGGACCCACGGTCCGGACCTGGTGCGCCATGCAGCTCGACACAGGCAGCGATTCGCGACCTTCCCTTTGGGCCCGTTCGACGTCACGGCGCGAGATCACGCCAAGCAAGTTGCCTTCTCGGACCACGGGCGCGCCGGTGTGGCCCCATTCCTGCAAAGACATGGCAAGCTCGGCCAAGGGCATGTCAGGGGGGACGGTTCGCACGGGGCTCGACATCAAATCCCGCACGAACTTGGGCTGCTGACAACAACGCTCCACGCCTCGTTGCAGTCGATCGACCACGTCCTCGAGTGCCAGATCCCGAATGACTGCCGATCCTGCTCCCGCGTGCCCACCACCGCCGAGCTCTTGCAGAATCGCACCGACCGGCACCGTATTGGCCTGAGCTCGTCCCACGACGTGTGTCTTCCCGTTGGGTAGCCGATAGACACAGAATAGCGCGTCATGCGGCAGAACGCGGAAAGCCTCCATCGACACGTCGGCGAGGCCGGAAGGTACTTCCTCCGTTTCCAAGACGGCAATACCGACCGACGGCCCGTGTCGTGCCACGTCCTGCACGGCTTCGAGCAATCGAACCAGCATCTTGCGTTCCACCGGATCGAGCGAAGGCCTCAAGAATCGCTGCAACAAACTCGGCTGGGCGCCTTGCCCGAGTAGCCACGCAAGCGCCATCGCATCACGAGAGCTGGAGCGCGCGTAGGCAAGTGAACCCGTGTCCTCGTGTATTCCAAGCGAAAGGAGGGTCGCTTCCTCGCGGTCCAGAACGACGCCGCGCGCTCGAAGCTCTTCGACCAGCAGCGTCGTGACCGCGCCGACCGGCTGGACATGCTCTTCGTCCGCATGGAGATCGTCGGGCGAGCTCGGATGATGATCCCACACCACGAGGCGCACGCTGCGTCGATTCTTGACGGCCCGTTCGATGACCGGCTCGACGTGTCCTAGACGGCTACGCCGACGCACGTCGGTGACGACGAGTAGGTCGACGTCGGCCAAGTCGAGGTCTTCGCAGCGTTTCGTTTGGAAACGGTCGCCGTGCAGTGCGAGGTACTGGTGCACGTTGGGGGCGACCCCGCCGGGAAGACCGATCACGGCACCGGGAATCAGCCTCTGCAAGGCTACGCACGAAGCCAACGCGTCGAAGTCCGTGGTGTCGTGCGAGGTGATTAGCTTCACGCTGGTTCCAGGGTCTCCTGCAGCACACGCAACAAGTCCACGTAGCTCACGATTCCCAAGAGGTCGCCCGTGTCGAGGTCACAGACCGGGATGGCGCCCACCCGATGAAGGAGCATCAGATCGACGACGTCCCTGACGTTGGTCTCGGGATCGACCTTCACCGGATCGGTATTCATGAAGCTCCCGATGCTGGCTGACCGTGCGTCATCCATCGCCTCGATGGCGTCGTCGTCATTGGGCTCGATGAAAGCTCGCAGATCTCGATCGCTCACGATCCCGACGAGCTCGCTTCCTCGCACTACCGGGAGGTGTCTGACATCGAGCTCGTATAGCAACCCGATCGCTTCCGCGACGGACATGAGCTCGGTCGCGGTCATGGGATTTTCGGTCATGATGTCTTTTGCGAGCACGGGTCCCTCCTCTCGAAGTGTGGTGGAACGAAAGCTAGAACATCGGAAACGGCAAGGTCGGCTCCACCGCCTCGAAATCTTGAATTATCTTGAGCGTAGTGACGACCGCGATCAAGGAGCACAGGTTCGCAGCGACCAGGCTCCAACCCATCAAGCGCAGGCGGCGCGTGGTCGGTCGCAGCGCGGCCATCACGAGAACGACCAAAGCGACCGGAACCGCGGCAGCCAACACCCAAAGACCCGCTCGGGAGCCAAACGGAGCGCCCACTCCAACCGCGATGGCGAATAGACACACCAGGATTAACAAGCCACGCTTCCATGCGACGGTTCTTCGCGCTTCCTGCGTCTTGGACTTGGTTCGGTCAATGGTCAGCCGTACGATCGAAGTGCCCAGCGACGACGCGACGAACCAGATCAGCGCCACCGCCGCCGCCGCAGTCGGGTGAAGACCTGCCGAAAGTCCAAGCGGGATGGCCAACGACGAAAGCGCCGCCGCGGCCAGGGACTCGCCGAACATCGTCCGCTCGAGGCCCTGCGCCGCCATCAGCACGAGTCCGCCGCCGAGCAAAAGCGGCAAAAGCAGGGCGATCCGGACGCCGCGCGGGGCCAAGACGAAGCCCGCAAGGCCAGCGCCGAGCGCGATCAACACGAAGATCAACAGCGCCCGTTTCGCTCGACCGCTCTCTCGCCGCTTGGCGCGGCTACCCCGCTCTCCGAGCAATACGAGAAGTGGCTCGTTGGCCAGAAAGCATCCCACGGCGGCGGCGGCGAGCAGCCAGGTGGAGGCGGCTGGTTTTCCGCCCAGCAAAACTGTGGCAATTGGGAAGAGAAGCTCGGCGTACGCACCATGCTCGCGAGGAACCATGCTGTGCTCTTCTGTTGCCATCCGCTGCTGGAATAGCACCCGTTGCGCCACAATCCATCGCATTTTATGCCCATCGGCGGACGCATCGCGCAACGCGTGCGTCTTCGGTTATAACACTGCGCATGGTTGCCAATGGGCACGCATCATGACCCGAACCCCGATTGACCCTATATAAAGCCGCCATGTGGACCTCCGTAATTGCCGGGGCTGCCGCAGGCCTTGCCTCGATTCCACATTGCACGGCAATGTGCGGGCCGCTGGCAGCGTACGCCTGTAGCGGCGGCCGGGGCGGCGCGGCTCGAGCCCGGTACCAGATGGGCCGGTCGGTGAGCTACTCGGTGCTGGGCGCCCTGGCCGGTGCCGTCGGTGGCGCGACGGCGATCAGCCTGCCGCAAGCTTGGGGCAGCGCGTTGCTGAGCTGGTCGCTGGCCCTCGGGCTCGGGCTTGCTGCCTTGCGATTATGGCGCCGTCCCGCGCAACCGCTGGTGAAGCTCCAGACCCAGAAGCCCGACTCCGCTGATTCGAGGGCTTCGCGCGCGCTGGGCGCGCTTGGAACGCATCCGTTTTGGGTCGGGCTCGGTACGGCCCTGCTCCCTTGTGGAGCCTTGACTGCCGCAGTCCTGATCGCGGCATCCACCGGCTCGGCGTGGCTCGGCTCATTGAGCATGTTGTCGTTTTCACTGGTGAGCGGCTTGGGCCTGGTCGGCGCGGCGTGGATTTTTCAGAGCTTGGCGCGGCGCCCGGGGCCCACCACGTCTCGGATGCTCGCGGTCGTGTTGGCGCTGGGTGCGATTCTATTCATCATTCGGCCCGTCCACGCTCTGCGCCATGGCGATGGTGCTTCGTGCCACGCACCTAGCCAAGAGAAAAACCCCGCACACAGCCATACCCACTCTCCGTGACCGCGCCCCAGTCCACCGCTTGCGAAGCTCCCCGACCGCGACCTTTTTCGATTGCGCGCTGCCTGCATTGCGCCCAGCCGCTGGTGGACGACACACATGCCCCCTACTGCTGTCGCGGATGCCGTACCGTACACGCCATCCTGCACAAAGCGGGGCTCACGCGGTACTACGACCTGCGCCGTGGACCCGGGCTCCCGCCTTCTGAGCTCGATTCTCGACGCGTCGACCACAAGTGGTTGGAGCTGATCGAAGAGGAGCGTCGAGCGGACGCAAGCGTGCGGCGAATCGAGCTCGACGTGCAAGGTATTCATTGTGCCGCCTGCGTGTGGCTCATCCAGGAGCTCTTTCGGCGTCACGGCGGCGGGGCCCGCTGGGGCACCATGTCGCTCAATCCAGCACTAGGCCGGCTCGACCTTCGCGTCGCACCGGAGTTCCCACTGAGCGATTGGGTCGATTCGGTAGAGGGGCTCGGGTACCTGTTGGGCCCCGCACGCGAACGCGGTGGCAGACCCTCGGACGACCTGCTCCTTCGGGTCGGAATCTGCGCCGCGCTTGCAGCCAATGTCATGTTGTTCGCTGCCGCCACCTACGTCGGGCTGCGCGAGGGACCGATTTTCGAGTTACTGAACGAGCTGAGTTACGCGGCAGGTGTGCTGTCCGTGCTGGTCGGCGGCTCGGTGTTCATCGGCTCCGCGGTTCGGACGCTCCGCCGCGGCGTATTGCATTTGGACGTACCGATCGCCTTGGGAATCGTGCTTGCTTTTGCGGGGTCGACCTGGTCCTTCTTCTTCGCCTCCGGCAGCGCCTCGTACATCGACACCTTGACCGTGTTCGTCGCGCTCATGCTCGCGGGCCGATGGTTGCAGCAGCGCATGCTCGAACGCAATCGGGCGCAGCTTCTTGCGGATGATGGCACGGAGAGCCTGCTGACGCGGGAGATCCGGGGCGGCGTCGTTCGCATCGTGCATTGCATTGGCATAGCCAAAGGCGACCGGCTGCTGATCGCCCCCGGCGACCTGGTACCCGTGGATTTGACGCTCGAAGACCCCAGGGCTCGCTGCTCCCTGGACTGGATTGACGGGGAAAGCCGGCCCCGGGGATTCGATGCCGGCTCACTCATTCCCGCCGGCGCGTTCAACGTGGACGATCGTGCCTTCACAGGAATCGCAGCGACCGATTTTGCTGCTTCTTCCCTAGTGGGGCTTTTGGGACGCGACCCGGCATCGGGCGGCGACGGCCCGCTTTCCACGCAGTGGTGGTCCCGCCTTTCCCGGTTTTACGTCGTGGGCGTCATCGGACTGGCCGCCACGGCGATCGCGTACTGGTGGATTCGGTCTGGCGACGTCCTCATGGCCATCGAGGTGGGTACTGCCGTGCTGGTCGTGACGTGTCCTTGCGCATTCGGGATCGCCGCGCCGCTTGCATACGAGCTCGTTCTGACGCAACTACGCCGCGCAGGCGTCTTCGTGCGTGTCGGAGACTTCCTCGACCGCGTGAGAAGCATGACACGAATCGTGTTCGACAAGACCGGAACACTCACCACCGGGACCTTGGAAATCGTCAATCCCCGCGCGGTCGACCCGCTCACCGAAGAACAGGTGGAAATCCTCTACAACATGGCGTCCCGCAGTGCTCACCCCAAGAGCGTGGCCGTGCGGCGTGCGCTCGAGGGACATAGGGCCGCTCGCTTCACAGAGCTCGACGTCGAAGAGCACGCCGGCCGCGGGTTGAGCGGCCGTGTGGGCTCGCATGACTTCCGTTTGGGAGCCCCCGGATGGGCAGCCACCAGCGCCGTAGGCGAAAGCGACTTGGTCTTCTCGATGGACGGGGCGGTGCTCGCCAGCCTCCGGACGGACGAGCAGTTACGCCCGGGCGCATCGACGGAAATCCAAAATCTGCGGGACCGCGGCTATGCGCTGGCCATCCTCAGCGGGGACGCACAGCCTCGCGTATCCGCCCTGGGTGCTAGCTTGGGTATGGCCGCAGATGCATGCGTCGGGGGCCAAAGCCCTCTACAAAAGGCGGCCTATGTGCGCGAGCAC
>JASFKY010000096.1:0-11596 GCA_050118395.1 Myxococcales bacterium
CGGTCGACCTTATCCTTTCCATAGACCCAGGCTCCGACGAGATCGAGCTCTGGATGGGAAATGATGCCTTCGACTGCTGCGCGCCCCACGTTTCCAGTCGCCCACTGCACCACTTTGAAAGTCACCGCTGCCTCCTCGCGTGTCCTTGTCGCCCAACGCTACGATCCGAGGCGTTTCGGGGTCAATCTAGACGTCGAACTGCTGGCGATACCCCACGAACTCCGACTGGATCTGGTCTTCGCTCAGCCCGTAATCGGCAATGTCGTAATCGTGCTCGCCCTGTTGCGCTTTCGGCTCTTCGGCAATGCGGTCGCGGAGCTGGGCGGCTAAAGCACCGTCGAAGGGCAAATCGAAGTGACTGTAGATGTCTTCGATCATCTCCAAAGGCTTGGCGTGTAAATCCTGAAGCCGAACGTCGTAGATCTGTCCGGGTGAAAGCAACTCTCGCGCAGCCAGGCCGCGGTCAATTCCAAACTTCGAGTAACGCAACCAAAATTTTCCCACGTCGTGTAGGTCGAGGTCACGTCGAAACTTCGACGCGATGCGACCGCTCAGGCTGCATTGGGAGCCGATGGCATGCACCAAGCCGCGATGGGTTTGAATCACCCGGGCATCTGGATACACGGCGAGGAGCGCTTGCAGGTTCCAAAAGTGCCACGGGCTCTTCAAGAGCCATCGCTCGGCCGACTGCTGCGCCCAGAGGATCTGGAGCTGGCGCTTGTGCCACTGGTAGGGCTCCACCATGTCCCAATCGAGCATCCTCATCGCGTAGTCGAAGTCGCCCAGACCGACGAAAAACTTCATGACCGCCATGTCATTTTCCAGCAGGAAGAAGTCTTCCTCGTAGGCATCCGTCGTCACATGGTGCGCCTCCGCCTGCTCTGGAATCATGATTTCGTTCATCGCGACTTCATGCCCGCCGCGCCATCGCCGCCACTTTTCGTCGCCCAGAAGGTCCCGTTTGCGTCCTACCGGATGCGCGAGCTCCCACATGCGGGCCGCGCGGTTGCCTGGGTCGGCTGCCAACACGTTGTGAAGGTAGGTCGTGCCCGTGCGGAACAGTCCCGTGATGATGACGGGCTGCTCGATGGGGAGCTTTTCGATATCGGGCCGTCGTTTGAGCAACTCGACGATTCGTAGGCGGTTGCTCAGGTGCCAGTTGAGGATGTAGCGGACCCCGAAGCGCCCGAGCATGTTCCAATCCGTCTGCAACACCGTGTCGACGGTTTCTTCGAGCCGCGCTCGAAAGCCGCCATCGACGTCGCGATAGTCATCGAAGCCCGTGAGCCACTGCGCGAGCCGCATGGCCCGTCGGACGTCGATGGGCAGCAGCTGCTTGCGAACTGGGTCGAGCCACGTGACCGTCGAGAGGGGGAATGACGGCCCGAGACCTTTTCTGACCCCGATGCCTCGTGGCCTACGACTTGGCCAGGAGATCACGAATCTCCTCGAGCAGGACTTCTTGCTTGGGAGGGGGAGGAGGAGCAGCCGCCTCCGCTTTTTCTTCTTTGCGGCGCAACGTGTTCATCCATTTGACCATCATGAAGATGACCAATGCGATAATGACGAAGTTGAACACCGTCATGATGAAGGAACCGTACTTGAGAACGGCCGCACCAGCCGCCTCGGCGGCGGCGAGAGACTCGTAGCTGCCTTCGCCGAGAAGGATGTAGCTCTGGCTCACGTCGAATCCGCCAGTGAACGAGCCGATGACGGGCATGAAGATATCAGCGACCAACGACGCGACGATCTTTCCAAATGCGGCGCCGATGATGATGCCGACTGCCATGTCGACCACGTTCCCCTTGAGTGCAAACTCTTTGAATTCCTTCAGCATGATTCTCACTTTCCATCCTGATGCTCTCAGGATCTCAATTCGTGCGGCAATACGCCTTCGCAATCCCGTTTATCGAGGTAGCCCAAGCAGGCGCAAGGCTCATCCTTTCGAAGCCGTCGCGGGGGGGACGCAACGTGGATTCTTTCCCTCGGCACGCGCCTTTCGGTAGAGCTCCGTCGTTTCAGGCAGGTTCGCCTGGAGCCTTTGAATACGGGTTTCGTCGGCAGGGTGGGTGGACATCCACTGAGGTGGTTGCTGGCCTTGACTGAGCTTGGCCATCTTTTCCCAGAGGACCACCGCTTCGGCGGGGTTGAAGCCCGCTTCAGCCATGAATCGCTGTCCGACGACGTCCGCTTCGCTTTCGTGCTTTCGACTGAATGGCAAGAGCACACCGTACTGTGCCCCCACCCCCAGCCCGCCCAACGCCAGATCCCGGTACTGAGGTGTCATCTGATCGAGCGCGATTGCGCTGGCTTCCAATACGCTTTGCGCGACGACGCTTTGGGAGAGGCGCTCGTTGCCATGACGCAAGAGCACGTGGCCGATTTCGTGTCCGATTACGGCCGCAAGTTGGCCCGGCGTCGTCGCCACCTTCAGCATGCCGGTGTGCACCCCAACCTTACCGCCGGGAAGCGCAAATGCATTGGGCGTCGGATCTTCGAAAACGAGCACCTCCCAGTTGCCATCCTCCGGGGCTGCGCCGCCCTTTGGAATGACGTTGATGATGGCATCTGCCACGCAGCGCACGTATCGGTTCATGGCGGCGTCCGTACTCACCTTTTCCTCGGCCTTGAGGTCGCGAAACGCAGCAATGCCGAGCTGATCCATCTTTGCGTCGTCGATCAAGGTGAGCTGCCGCCGCCCGGTCATGGTGGTGGAGCATGCGAGGGCAACCAGCACGAACGACGAGAGCATCAAAGCGACCTTGGGAGCGCGCTTGGCTCGAGGTGGGTTCACATCGGTTTCCGCTCGTTGCACGTCATGTCGAACATGACATGGTCGCAGCCCGCTTGGAAGATTTTCTTCGGTTGGATTCATCCCCGGCCTTGTAGTACGAATTCTCGGCGTGACGGAGTCTGGGCGACATTCAAACGAGCGTCGCTTGGGCCTCGCTGATCTCGTGGATTTCGAGGTCCAGCTCGCCTCCGATCGCGACCGGCCCTACCGTGAGCTCGCGGATCGCGACCGCCACATCGCCTTGAGCTGGGCGGACCGACCCGATACGCCCCAAGAGACGCTGCTGCGCTGGCTGGTTTCGTTGCGGCGCGGCACCGAGCGACCGACCGTGGGACAGCGGGTGGCGCGCGCTCACGTCCTGGCCAACTGGCTCGTGTTCTTCGTGTTTGGAGCGATTGGTGCAGGGGCGGCCTTGGCGGTGCTTCGGTTCACCGGCGATCACCCGATCAACGTACTGGTCGTTCTCGCCGTCTTCGTTTTACTACAGCTTTTCAGTCTAGCCGTCACGACGGCTGCCTTCGTATGGTCTCGGCTCTCACCGGGGTTCCTGGCGCAACTGCCCCTGGTCGCATTGCTCCGGAGCCTGATCGTGCGTCTTGCCGGTCCACGCGACGCGGGACGCTTTTTGGCAAGGCGCTCGTTGTATGCAGGCGTCGAGCGCTGGGTTCTGTTCCGAACGGTGCAACTGGGTGCCGTTGCCTTTAACGTGAGCGCTTTGGTGACCTTCGTGGGTGCAGTCGCCCTGACCGACCTGGCGTTCGCCTGGAGCACGACTCTCCGGGTAGGGGAGGACGGGCTTTTGCGATTCTGCGAAGCGCTGGCGCTGCCGTGGCGAGCCTGGCTTTCAGAAGCCGTTCCGACGCGCGAGCTCGTCCACGCGACGCAGTACTACAGGTTGGATGCTGCCTACGTCAATGCACCGGCGGGTGTACGGGTGGAAGATGCATCGGCGGCAGGCGGATGGTGGCCGTTCCTGCTCATGTGCTTGCTGGTTTACGGTTTGTTGCCACGGCTCGTGCTCTTGATTTGGAGCAGTGTCGGGATGCGTCGTTCGTTCGGGGCGCTTCCGTTCGATACGCCCGAGGAAGCCGATGTGATCGCGAGGCTCACGACACCGAACGTTCGAAGCGTGCACCAAGAGGATCCGGGAGACACGGCACCGCTCGGACGGGGTATGCCCCCTGCCGCTGCTCCGAGACCCCTCGGTGACGACGCGCCCGTGATCGTGGTTCGATGGAGAGACGCAGCGATCGCCGAGAACACCTTTCCCGAACGGATACGGCGGCGCTTGGGAGCCGTCGTCGAGGAGCCGATTTCCAGCGCCGGAGGTCGCGACCACGCCGATGAGCAAGCCGCGCTCGATCGTCTCGCTGCAAGCCCGTTTCACGTCATTTTGGTGGCCGAGCCATGGAATGCGCCGGACCGCGCGTTCAGCCGATTCGTGCGGGCGCTCAGACAGCACGGGCCGGCGAATCGAAAGATCTACGTGCTGCTGACCGAAGGAGGCGACGAGGACCAGAGGGCTGCATGGGCGGGATACCTCGCGGAGCTCAGCGACCCGTACATCGCATTGGGTGAGGCATGAACGCGCGCAGCTCGGAGATGCCGCGGTTTGCGGTCGTGGGGCGTGTCAACAAGGGCAAGTCGAGCGTCATCGCGAGCCTAATCGAAAACGATGCGGTCAAGATCTCCCCGAGGCCCGGGACGACGACTCAATGTGTCCGCTACGATGTCGAAGTCGACGACCGCGTGTTGTTTTCGGTCATCGACACCCCGGGGTTCGAGGACGCCCCTCGCGCGCTTCATTGGATTGAACAGCGGGAGATCACGGCGGCCGAACGCCTGGAGAGGGTGCATCAATTCGTGCGAGCATTCGAAGGGACAGACGAATTCATCGAGGAACGGCGCCTGCTCCAGCCCATTCTCGATGGAGCGGCGATCTTATACGTGGTCAACGGGGACGAGCCCTATCGAGAGAACTACGAAACGGAGATGGAAGTGCTCCGATATACGGGTCAGCCCGCCATGGCGTTGATCAACCGCGGCGAGTCCGGTGCTCACATTGACGAGTGGCTCCGAGCCCTCAACCAGTATTTCAAATTGGTTCGGCTTTTCGACGCGCATACGGTTACGTGGGAGAACCGGCGCAAGCTTCTGGAGGCGTTTGCAACCTTGGAGCCCGCATGGGAGCGCTCCATCAGGGAAGCCCTGGAGGCGCTCGAGGTCCAGCAGGAGCGTCGGCAGTATCAAGTCGCAAACATCATCGCCGACATGCTCGTGGATGCGCTCAGCTTGCACTTGACCGCAGGCCTTCCCGACGAGCGCGCGCTCCCCTACGAAAAGCCACGGCTCGAACGCGCCTTTCACGACAAGCTGCGCTCGATCGAAAAAAAGGCGCACCGAGAGATTGCCAAAGTGTACTTGCACCGCCTCGACCACTGGTCCCCAGAGACAGAAATCGATCTGGAATCGCGTGATGACCTGTTTGCCAAAGAGACCTGGGATGTCATGGGTCTTTCCCCAAAGGCGTTGTTGACGCTGACCGTCGTCACGGGAGCCGCCGCGGGTGGCGCCATCGATGCCGCGGTGGGCTTCGCCTCTGCGCTCACCGGCACCTTGATTGGCGGACTGAGTGGGCTGGGGGTCGGTGTGTACGAGCTCACTCGGAGGTACGCGAGCGCATCGAATGTCGTCGAGCAGGCCAAGTCGATCATCAAGCCGTCCGAGCACGCTTACCGAGTCCGCGTGGGCCCCCACCCATCGTTGAATTTCCCGTTCGTTCTTCTCGCGCGGTCCCTCGATCACTTCGATCGCGTTCGCGCATGGGCGCACGCTAAGAAGGAACCGCCCACGCCCCGCCAGAACGACCCCAAGATCCTCGATGAGCTAGATACAGCCGTCAAGAAGCGGCTCACCAAGACGTTTGCATCGATCCGAAAGAGCTATCGCGATGTCCCGGCGGAGGCGCGACGGCAGCTTCGGGAGATCGTTCACCAGGTGGTGGTAGAGCATGCAAGTCACGTGGGCGCCGCCGACGAGGATGGCTCCGGAGGTCCCGGATCGTGAAGACGGGTCACGCCAGCCGTACCGCCGAGTACGTCGCTTTGTTTCGAGCGATCGAGTCGAGACTTCCTCGTAGTCGTCGGCTGTTCGAGGATCCGTTTGCCGTCCGGTTTCTCAGGCCGCGGCTTGCGGCCGTTGCCGAGCTCGCTCGATTGCCCGGCGCAGCCCGTCTCATTTCTGCATTCATCGATCGTCGGTGGGCGGGCGCCCGTTCTTCCGTGGTCGCCCGCACGCGTTTGATCGACGACGCGCTGGTACAAGCGTTGGACAGCGGAATCGAGCAAGTGGTGATTCTCGGGAGCGGGTTTGATTGCCGCCCGTATCGCCTTTCCCGCTTGCAAGGCATTCCCGTTTTCGAGGTGGACCACCCGGACACGTTGGCAAAGAAGCGCCGCATTTTGGCAGAGGCCGAGGTGCCCATTTCATCCCAGGTGAGTTTCGTGCCCACGGACTTTCAGGAGGGTTCTCTTTCCGACGAAATGGCTGCCGCGAGCTATTCGAGCCGGGTCCGGACGTTCGTCTTGTGGGAGGGAGTGACCGCGTATCTGACGGCGTCGGCAGTCGATGCGACGCTGGCATGGTGTGCGCAAGCGGCTAGTGGGAGCCAGCTCTTGTTTACCTATTTACACCGCGCAGTCCTGGATGACCCTGCAGCGTTTGCAGGAACGGGCAGGCTTTCGGCGGCGTTGCGAGCTGCGGACGAGCGATGGACCTTCGGGCTCGATCCGGCCGAGCTGCGCGCGTATCTGAGCTCTCGGGGGCTCGAGCTCGAAAACGACGTGGGAAGCGCCGACTACCGAGCCCGATACCTGCCGCATCTGGGCCGGAGCATGCGCGACTATGACTTTTATCGCTTGGCTATTGCCAGGGTGCCATAGAGCTTCCAAGCTGAATCAAGGGGGCAATTCATGTTCGAGCCCGCGTACATGTTGGTGGCTTTCGTCTCGAGCAGCATCGGGTTCGTGATGCTGGTGTATGGGAAGAAGCAACACCGTCCCCTGCAGTTAGGTGCCGGGCTGCTCTTGCTGCTGATTCCGATGTTCCTTCGAGACGCCCTCGTGTTGGGGTTGGTTTCGGCCATTCTTTGCGCCGGCGTGTGGGGCGGCGTCAAAGCGGGCCTCTAGGAAGAGCAGCGAGGGGGCGTATCAATGCCCAGTGAGCAGCCCGTATAGGATCAACGACCCAAGCGGAATGACTATCCAGAGCAACGGCCAGATGGCGCTCATCTGACGCTGCTTGGATGGATCACTCCAGTCGTCGGTCCCGGTTGCCGGCGCGAGCGGCGGCTCCGGCGCCTTGGGCCGGCTCGAAGTCGTTTCCGCCGATCGGGGCAAGTCCGTGTTCGAGCTACTCTTGCTTTTCACATTCGAACGCATCACACATCTCCATGCGCCGCCTCGACGGCGACGCCTCTTCGAACAACCAAAGAACGTTCAGCTTCAGGATTGGGAACGCGATTGTTCGGGAGGTTCCTCGCTCGAATGCAAGGCTTGGCCACCACGGTAAACGAGTCGGATGGCGCGACGGTGGTCCAAGACCATGCGCTGACCGCACAGGCCCACCGATGAAACCGATGCACGGGCATGCAGTGCGGCTCGGTCGGTCGGATAACCCGTGGGTAGGTACGGCTCCGGGTCATCGGCTTCCTGGAGCACCTGGTTTTCCGCCGTGACCGTCGCATGCCGGGCGGCGGACGAGAGGGCGGACTGCAGACTTCGCGCGGCGTGTCCGTCGACCGGATCCGGATGGCGGGGTAGCGGCCCGGCAAGCGCGCCGCCGGCGAGCCCAAAGCTGAGCATCGCCACCACCGACAACCGAAGCACCGCTTCCATCTCTGTAAATTGGATCGGGACGTGGGGCTTGCCAAGGTGCGCGGGTTCCTGGCCCGGCGGCTCATCCGGTTTGCAAGTGTCGAACGAGCGCTTCTGCGACCCGCTTTCCATCGAGCGCCGCGCTGACGATGCCTCCAGCATATCCGGCGCCTTCGCCACAAGGATAGAGTCCTTTGAGCTCGGGCGATTCCAGTGTGGCTTCGTCTCGTGGGATTCGGACCGGACAGCTGGTTCGTGACTCGACACCGACCAAAACCGCCTCTTCGCTGAGAAAACCCCGCATTCGGGTCGCAAATTCCCGGACGGCTTGGCGCATCCGCTTGGAGAGGTTCCAGCCGGTGCAGTCGATGACGTCATCGATCCTGGTCGCCGTGAGCCCCGGTCGGTAGCTGCTGTGGGGAACCCGGCTCGAGCTCCGTCCCGCTAGGAAATCGGTCATCGCCGTGGCAGGGGCTTGGAGGCAGCCGCCTCCCGCCTCGTACGCTGCCTGCTCGATCTGCCTCTGAAAGCGAACGCCTCCCAAGGGACCTTCGAACCCGCGCGATTGCCAGTCGGCGGGCTCGATTGCGACGACGATCCCGGAGTTGGCGAAGGGCGAATCACGTTTCGAAAGGCTCATTCCGTTGACGACCTGGGCCCCAGGCTCGGTCGTCGCCGGAACGATCCAGCCTCCCGGACACATGCAAAACGAGAAAACGCCCCGGGCCTCCACCGTCGAAGCCAGTCGGTAGTAGGCGCTCGGCAGCGCAGGATGACCCGCGTCTTTCCCGTACTGGATTCGGTCGATCAATTTTTGGGGATGCTCCACGCGAACACCCAAAGCAAAGGGCTTGGGCTCCAAGACGACATCCATTTGGTGAAGCATCTCCAATACGTCGCGCGCCGAGTGGCCGGTTGCGAGCACCACTGCATCTGCCTCGAACGAGCGGCCGTCACTGAGCTCGATCCCCCTGACCCGACGATCGGCATGGGTTCCCTGCACCAGGATGCGCTTCAGCTTGGCTTGAAAATGGAGCTCGACACCGACCGCTTCCAGCCGTTCTCGAATCGCCGTCACGACCTTCGGGAGCTTGTTGCTTCCGATGTGGGGGCGTGCGTCTTCCAGGATGGCCGATGGTGCGCCGTGGAGCGCGAGGATTTCGAGAACATCGCGCACCGAGCCCCTCTTGTGCGCTCTGGTGTAGAGCTTGCCGTCGCTGAAGGTGCCCGCACCGCCTTCACCGAAGCAGTAGTTGCTATCGGGATCGACACGTCCCTCCCGGTTGAGGAGCGCGATATCGCGGCGCCGAGGCTGGACGTATTTTCCTCGGTCGATGATTCGGCTGGCGATGCCGTGTCGCGCGAGCTCGTACGCGCAAAACAATCCTGACGGTCCCGAGCCAACGATCAAGACCCGAGCCGGGGGGCGGACCTCTCGCGGATGGGGAACGGCCCATCGATCGACCGGCGTGGCCGGCCCCAGACCGAGCAACACGACGAAGCGAACACGCTTGCTTCGTGCATCGATCGCCCTCCGCAAGACGTGAAGCTCCGGAAGATCCTCCCGCGAGATCGCGAGCTTCTTTGCAGCGCGCATTCGGATGGAATCCGGATCCTGCGCTTCGTCGAGCGAGAGGGAAATCTCGATGGGAAAGTTGGTGAACGTTCGGTCCATGGCTCGGCGCGGCGTCTACCAGCCCCTCGTTCCTTCGGTTCGTGCCAGAGGCTTGCGCTCTGGATTTGCGCATCGTGTGTCGCAACAGTCGGAAATCATTTCAATAAACCTTACCCTGCGTGTCCCCGAACAAAACGGTGGGTGGCCGTGTTAACTGGGTAGATTTCTACTGCGAAGGAGGACGCTATGAATACGGAAGAAGCGCAAGTGCCATCCGAAGTGGCTGCGCCACCTGCGGCCGAGCCAGCGAGGGCGGAAAAAAAGAGCCTCCGCGCCTGGCAGGCGACTCTGGTGGTGCTGGTAGGTTTGCTCGTGGTAGCCGTAGGAGTGCAGGCCTGGTTCATCCATGACTTGAGACGAGAGGTTATCGGGCTTCGAGAGCGTACACCAGCGGTCAGCGTGGCGCCGGCCGTGGGTCACGATCAATGGGCCAGCTCCGATCAGCAACTCAACCCCTTTGAGCAGATGAAGCGGATGCAAGAGACCATGAATCGCGCCTTCAATCATTCGTTGGCCTGGTATGGGAACCATCCGCTGATGGATTTGACGAGCAACGAGCCCAAGATGGACATCCGCGATGAGCCCGACCGCTTCGTGGTCGAGGCAGACGTGCCCGGTGCAACCGAAGGCAGCGTCGAGGTGGATCTGAAGGGGCAAGAGCTGACCATTCAAGGCAACCGCGAGTCGCAAGCGGAACAGAAGGATCAAAGTGGACAAGTGGTTCGCGAAGAGCGCGAAGCAGGCGTCTTTTCGAGGTCGGTAATTCTGCCCGAGCCCGTGGCCCAGTCCGGTATGAAGTCAGAGCTACACGACGGCGTGTTGACCATCACCATCCCCAAGCTCTCGAAAGGTTGAGACCGACTCCTTCCACTGGTCGCCTAGCCGGGGGAGATCACCTATGCTGCGGA
The DNA here is from genome assembly GCA_050118395.1 of Myxococcales bacterium. Lineage (GTDB taxonomy): Bacteria > Myxococcota_A > Polyangia > Polyangiales > Houyiibacteriaceae > SG8-38. Next base: position 10,252 of record JASFKY010000096.1, read on the forward strand.
CGTGGGATCCGGCTCGACGAGGGCGATTCTCGCCGCGCTTTTGGCGAATCTGGGCATCGCAGTCGCCAAGCTGGTCGGGTACTTCTTCACCGCGTCCTCGTCCATGCTCGCCGAGTCGATCCACTCCGTCGCGGATACGGCCAACCAAGCTCTCTTACTCCTCGGGGGTAGCCGCGCACGCAAGGTCGCCACTCCGGAGCATCCGTTTGGCTATGGCCGGGAACGATACTTTTGGGCCTTCGTCGTGGCGCTCGTTCTATTCATGCTCGGGGGGCTCTTTGCGATCTACGAGGGATGGCACAAGCTCCAAGAAGCCGGTCACGAGGTCTCGAACGCGAAGTGGGCAATCGGCATCCTGCTGGTTGGCTTTTTGTTGGAGGGCTACTCCTTTCGCACCGTCGTCAAGGAGTCGCGGCGCCTCAAGGGCAGGGCGTCTTGGTGGGAGTTCATTCGGCGCTCTCGTACACCCGAGCTCCCGGTCGTTCTCCTCGAAGACTTCGGAGCGCTGACGGGCCTACTCTTCGCACTCGCAGGCGTGTCGACCGCGGCTCTCACCGGTGATTCTAGGTGGGACGCCTACGCCACCATGGCCATCGGTGCTTTGCTGGTCGCCATTGCCACGGTGCTGGTCTTCGAGATGAAGAGCCTGATCATCGGCGAGTCGGCCATCGAGCCCATGCGACGACGCATCGTCGACGCCATCGAGGGAACCAACGCCATGGGCCGGGTGATTCACATGCGTACCGAGCACATCGGACCGGACCAGCTTCTCGTCGCAGCCAAGGTCGAGCTCGACCCCACGCTGGACACCGCGGGCGTCACCGCGGCCATCGACCGCGCGCAGGCGCGTGTTCGAGAAGCCGTGCCCATTGCGACACTGATCTACCTGGAGCCGGAGGCGCTGGAACCGAACGACGGTGCCTAGCGGCCAGGTGTGCTACCAGGCGGTCATGCGCAGTATCCCCATGCCTTTTTTGCTCGCTTTCGCTCTGTTCAGCGCTCTGGGGTGCTCTTCTACATCCGGCTCGGGCTCGCCACCGCAAGCTCTGCCTGAGGGCATCACCTCGTGGGCTCCCCTGGGATCGAGGACAGTCGGCTCTTACGGCTACGACGTCATCCCTGAGCCCGATGCCTTTCACACCATGCACGTGGGGCCCAGCAACGGTGACAACGTGTGGGTTGCGGTCGCTCCCCGGATGGAGCTCGACTGGGTTGCGGAACCGAGCTTCTACGTACCCGAAGGGCCAACCTTCGACAACCAGGGCAATCTCTACTTCAGCCCGCTCTTCCCTCAAGAGAACGTTTCGCTCGTCTCGCTCGATGCGGAAACGGGTCAGCGGAATTG
>JASFKY010000097.1:0-11510 GCA_050118395.1 Myxococcales bacterium
ACGACCGGGAGGAAAACGCGGCCGAGCTGAAGTTGCGTCCGGAAACCGGACCGGGCGCGACGCCTGCTGCCATAGAGATTGCAGTGCGGTCCTGGTTTTCCGATAAGCTGAACGTGACGATTGAAAAATAGCCCGGACGGCACTCCTCGTCTCATGGCGATGTCGTCCCAGCGGCTGGGTACAAACACTTCAAAAGATCGGCGTTTCATGCGAATCTCTTCGTTGCGCACGATTTGGCGACTTCCCGATCGTCTGGGAGGAAACAGGCGACATGGGAGCAGGACGTTGCCGCTGACGAGGCGCGATGCATGGAAGAAAGGCTTCTCGAAAACTTTGCCCTGGCCCTGGTCGCGATTCTGAACCCACTTGGAAAGATCCCGGTGTGGGTCGAGGCCTCCGAAGACTGCGATCAGGCGGTTCGTTGGCGTCTGGCGAGCCTGGTGACCGGAACGGCCACGCTCGTTCTCTTGGTCTTTCTATTCTTCGGTGGCGAGATTCTGAATTTCCTCGGCATCGACCTTCCGTCCTTTCGGGTTGGAGGCGGCATCGTCATTTTGCTGATCGGCCTCGATATGCTTCGCGGCCAAGCCGTCAACGTGGAAAGAAGCGAGGGGGGCAAGGACCAGGACGCCTACCGGAGGGCCAAGGCGCGTTTCCGCGACGTCGTCGTACCCGTTGCGATTCCAATTCTTGCCGGCCCCGGCTCGATTACGACGGTGCTGCTCTTTGGTTACCGAGCACACGACTGGTCCGAGCGCTTCTTGTTGGCGGCCGTGTTGGGCGGTCTCATGCTGCTCGTGCTCGCGCTCCTGCTGCTCGGCCAGCGAATCCAAGCGGCTCTGGGCGATCTGGTGCTTCGGGTGCAGACGCGCATTTGGGGATTGCTGCTCGCCGCGATTGCGGTGCAGCTGATCGTGGTGGGCCTCGGCGAGTCGTTCCCGGCTTGGCTCGAGCCGAGCTCGCCGATCACGGACGACGTCCAGCAAAGCGCCGACATGCAGGACGCCATCAAACAGAACGAATGATGCCATCCCGTGGACGATCGTGAACGACGATGCGCGATATCCCCACGGAGCCCCGAACCTACGCGCTGAATCTGGGGCGGTGCTACGATCTCCTTGTTCTTATCCAGCAGGCTATTGTGCTTGAAATCACAATTTGCGTTCATTCCGGGCCCGGGCGCATGCGCTCGTAATTTCTCGTAATTTGTGAGGCAGAGATCTTGGCGCTAAGCCCCAAGGGTGCGAAAGATCACCCCATGCGGTATCCAAAATCTCTCGTCTTTCTCACCTCTTCTGCATTTGCTTTCGCGACCGGTTGCTCCGGCAGCGACGGCGCAAGCGGGACGAACGCCAATCTCGCTCCGGCATGCGTCGAAGACACCACCGACCTCGAAGGTTGGCTTTGCCCCAACGATTTGACGGTCGAGTGCGAGGACGGAGGTGCGAACCCGGATCTCATTTACTTCGAGCCCTCGGGCGACCTGCCGGCAGCTTGCGACCAAATCGATCTATCTCTGAATGACGAAGGGCCTTTCGACGTTGGCACCCATGACATCGTCGTGACGGCCACGGCTTCCAATGATCAGAGCGATCCCGTCGAGGTCACGTGCGAATCCAAGCTCATCGTCGAAGACACGCAGCCACCCGAAGCCAACGATCAGACGATCGAGCTCTGGCCGCCCAATCACAAGTTTCACACCATCCGAGGCGAAGACTGCGTGCGCGATGCATGCGATCAGAATCTCCAGGTGGCGTTCCTCTCGGCTTCGAGCGACGAGCCGGTCAACGACAAAGGAGATGGCAATACCGAGCCTGACATCATCCTAAACTGTGATCAGGTGCAGCTCCGCTCGGAACGGCAAGGCGGCAGCAACGGCCGCGTTTACAAGCTCGGCTGGACCGCAATCGACGATGCCGGCAACCGCACCGACGGAGAATGCGTCGTGGCGGTGCCGCACGATCAAAGCGGTCGCGAAGCGGTTGACGACGGAGCCGCTTACGAGATGACGCTCGACGCGGCAGAGTGCGACCTCGGTGCAGGCGGTGCAGGCGGTGCCGGTGGCGCAGCGGGCGCAGGCGGTGCAGGCGGTGCCGGTGGCGCAGCGGGCGCGGGCGGCACGGCGGGTGCCGGTGGTGCCGGCGGTGAAGGCGGCGCAGGTGGTGCCGGCGGCGCGGCGGGTGCCGGCGGCGCGGCGGGTGCTGGCGGTCAGGGCGGCGTCGAAGTTTTGTGAGTTCGAGCCCTGTTCAGGACGGCTCGTCCAACACCAGATCGACTTTTACGAACGTCGCGTCGTCGTAGTCGATGCCCTGGAAATTCACCACGACGCTCTCGTCGTCAAACTGCAGGTCGACTTGCTCGGCGGCGATGCTGGACTCGGCGGCATCCACGATGGCTTGGAGTATTCGAGGCATTCGGGAGCCCTCGTTTGCTACCAAGACGTACCCCTCGAAATCGGTCTCCGAGATCCGGCCATCCTTGGCGACATTGGAGAAATCGAAGATCAGGCTCTGCCCATCGACGAACACTTCGATTTGGGTATCGGATACTCCCTCGCAGCGGGCGTCGGGGTCGTCGCTTCGTACGATCTGACAACCCGTGTACTCGAGCAACTCCACATCCGCCTCGGCCATGCGGGCCCTGATCTGCCGGGAGAGCACGGCGTCGAACATGCCGCCGGGCTTGTGAAAGAACCCATCGCCGCATCCGGCGCCGAGTGCGGCCACCGCGGCGCAGATGATCCAGGTGGCTCTGTGATCCATTTTGTTCGCCTTTGTCTTCATCGCTCTTCCCTCGGCCCAACGGACGGGCTCTGTTTGGGCTACGCGGGAGAAGGCGAAATGGATTAACGAGAAGACGAGTCGCTCGTTTTGTCACCGTCCGTGCATCGGCGTGGCGTGCAAACGACACGAGCCCGCCTCTTTCGAGACGGGCCCATGCCCTCAAGCGATTGGCTGTTGGAGTGTCTAATGGATGACTTCAGCTTTCGAGGTCAGAAGCGCGTCGACCCGACCTGCCCACCGTGAGATATCCCATTAGCAGGCAGGTTATGACGAGCGTGCCCAGGATGCCGTAGACGAAAACCGCCGGATCGGGAAACATGCCCGAGCTCGCCACCTCGGCGAGAAAACGGTTGCTCACGGTGGCCTGTGTGGATGTCGGAAACATGGCGCTCTCCCTTCTTTGGGGATTACGCCGGAGGACCCGATTTGGATTAACCAAGCGTGAAATTGCCGATGCGGTCGGGCCTTTGGCGCTTGGGCTGCACTCTTCGGCCGCGACCCCGATCAGGGCAGCGGCCTGTCCTCCCAAGTCGCGATGTTGGGATCGTACGTAGTCGCGCCAAACGCTTCTTTCACCGCAGGTCGCTTGAGGGCGATCAACGTGAGCACGCCGACGATGGTGCCGAGCGGAAAAAAGAAACAGTTCACGGCAGCGATGACCATGCAAAAGGAACGCGCTCGGTGCTCCGCCAGGCGTCGACCCGTTGCGATGGTGAGCGAGGACAGCCCGAGACCTAGTACCATCGCCAACACGGAAGTGCCGACGAGGGTCCACCCATAAGACGCGGGGCCGGTCCCTTCGCCGGAGCGCCCGGTCACGATGCCCATGCCCAAGAACAGGTCGACGGCGGGAAACAGAGCCACCACCGCCTGGAGGGCGCCTAGAACGTAGTGAAAAATACTCAGAAGACGCAGTTGGTCTTCATCGCGTGAGCTCAGGGTTTTCGACGACATTTCGATGCACCAAGTTGCAGGAAGCGTGCCATTGCGCCAACCCACGCGCACGCCGACCGTGCTCGGACGGCATCTCCATTCCGTCATCCCTCGTTGGCGTGCGCTCATCATTGTCTTGCCGCTTCTGGTCGTCCGGCGCATGCTCGCAATTCTCGGACAAAAGGAGGAATCGATGGCGAAATCAATCTCGTTTCGGGACTTGGCGATCGGATTCGCCATCGGCGCAGCCGCCGCTTCGCTACTCCCCGTGTTTCTTCCCGAGTCGAGCGCCCGTAAGCGAGATCTACTCAAGTCCGGCTTGAAGCAAACCGTTCGCGCCCTCGAGGGCGGGGCCGAGCGCCTCGCGGAGCTCCGGGAAAACGTCGAAGATCTCTTGGCAGAGGTCAGCGCCGAGATGGCCGAGGAGGCCAAGCAATCCCATGCCACCCAAGACGCCACCGACCGAAGCCGAGTCGGCTGAAGCCTCGATGCTGCCCAAAGCGCTGCTGTGTCATCGGACCGTCGGGCGATTTCGTGTCCGCGTACCCGAAAAGCGCAAAGATGAGGCCTACTTTTCGACCGTGAAGCAAGTGTTGGAGCAGCACGAGGCGGTTCACGAAGTGCGAATCGCCCCCGTCACCGCGAGCGTGTTGGTGATCCACGGCGGTCAATGCGCCCAGTTACTGGACCACGCCGAAAACGCCGGCCTCTTTCGAAGTGCGGAGGAACGCCGACCGAGCCCAACGGTCGTGCAGTGGCTCGACCGGTTGGACCGATTCGACAGTGAGTTTCTGTTTGCGAGGATGGCGCAGCATCCACAGCGCGCTGCGACCGGCCTGTTCATGCTGGCCGTCCTCCAGGTGGTCCGGGGCTCGATCATCCCATCGGCGCCTTCCCTGCTCGGAGAAGCGATGCGCCTACTCCGCGAGGCCGAACGCGAAGCGCATCGCGACCCAAGCAGCGACGACGACCTCTAGCCCAGCTCCGCCATCGCGTCGGTACGCTCCCAGGGTAGATCGAGCTCGGGTCGGCCCACCTGCCCGTAGCACGCCAGGCGTCGGTAGAAGTCTTGCTTGCGCTGCTCGGGAATCCATCGGAGCTGAAGCTCGCGGAGGATCCCCCCGAGCCGAAGATCGAAGACGCTCTCGATGCGCTTGGAAATCTCTTCGTTCGGTACGCGACCGGTGCCAAACGTTCGCGCGCGCACCGTGAGCGGACCGGGCATGCCCAGCGAGTAGCTCAGCTGGACCTCACACTCATCGGCGAGTCCCGCCGCGACGACGTTCTTCGCTGCGTGTCGCGCGGCATAGACGCCGACCCGATCGATGCGAGTGGGATCCTTGCCCGAAAGCGCGGAGCCGCTGCTGCGCGCATAGTCCCCCCAGGTGTCCACCCCCGTCTTCCTTCCGGTGGAGCCGGAGTGAAGCCGTGGCCCCCCCAACACGATCGCCCCTTCTGGATTGATCCAAATGCTCGTCTTTTCGTCGGGTCGAATCTCCCGGCCGGCAAAGGTCTGCTCGATCACCTGCTCGGTCAGGTCGTCTCGCAACTTGGACAGGCTCGGGCCGTCCCTCTTTTGGCTTGCGACCAGGGTGATGGAATGAATGCGGTAGGGTCGATTCTCTCGATACTCGATTCCCACTTGAGTTTTTCCATCCGGATTCAGGTACGAGAGCCCGCCATCGCATCGAGCTCGATCCAGTTGACGTGCAAGATCGTGAGCGAGCACGATCGGAAGCGGCAGCAGTGACTCCGTTTGATGGCATGCGAAACCAAAGACCGTCGCATGATCGGTGACCACCATTCGCTCGATGGCGTCGTGGTCGAGCTGCCGCTCGTCGACTCGCAACTCTTCGTTTACGGGCATCTCATTCAAGCTCGTCATGACGCTGCAGCTTCGCGCGTTGAAGCTCTCATCGTCGTAACCGATGTCTCGGATGACCTCGCGAGCCAAACCAGGGATGTCCACCGAGCCCTTGGAAGCAAAGTGAACTGCGATGAAGATGATGCCCTTCGACACCGCGGTCTCGGCTACCACGTTGGTGAGTGGATCCTGCTGCAGGTATCGATCGACGATGGCGTCGCTAATCTGATCACAGAGCTTGTCTGGATGGCCGTCGGTCACGGACTCCGAGGTAAACAAGAAATTCCGAGTCATGAGCTTTCACTCCTCTCCACCGGGCCATTGCTCCGGGATGCCCCCGCAGTGGCAGGTTCGAATTCACGCCTCCAGAACCCCACCTTCTTGAGCGCTTCGTTGGTCAGCAGCGGCACGCCGGCGCCCAATCCAATCGCCAGCCAGTCTCGGGCCCCCAAACGTCCCAATCCCAACAGCGAACGCAGTCCGGGCAGGGTTGCGGCGACTATCTGGAGGGCCAAAGAGCCTCCCACGCCGAGCTTGAGCGGAAAGTTCATCGGCCCCAACTCCCGATCGAAGATCGTGCGGTACTCGGAGCGGCAGGATAGAGCATGAAACAGCTGGGCGATCGTGATCGTCATGAAAGCGACGGACCCGGGCTTTGGTCCGGTGCCGTAGCGTCGAAGCGCCCACCCATACGCTCCCAAAGTTCCACCCGCCAGAAGCGTCCCCTCCAGCACGATCCGGGTGAAGTCGGATCGACGCAGCAAGGGGTCGTCAAAGCCGCGGGGTGGCCGCTGCATGACGTCGGGCTCGGAAGGCTCGACGGCCAGCCCCAGCCCAGGGAAGATGTCGGTGATCAGATTGAGCCACAAGAGCTGAATCGGCGTGAGCGGTTCTCCCAAGCCGGCGCTGATCCCTCCCATCATGACGAGAATTTCGCTGGTGTTGCTGGAGAGCAAAAAGTGCACCGATTTCCGGATGTTGTCGTGGATGGTGCGCCCCTGTTTGATCGCTTCGACCAGAGATTCGAGGTCATCGCGTTCGAGCACGACGTCTGCGACTTCCCGTGCGACCTCGGATCCGGTGGCGCCCATGGCGATCCCGACATCAGCAGCCCGCAGTGCAGGTCCGTCATTGATGCCGTCGCCGGTCATTGCGACGACCCTCCCTCCTCGTTGGAGAGCTTGAACGATCTCGAGCTTGTGGGCCGGGCTGACCCGAGAGAACACTTGGACGCGTTGCGCGAGCGAGCTGAGTACTTCGGGCGGAACTTCTTCCATGTGCGTCGAATCCAAGATTTCGAGCATGCCATCGCGCGCTAAATGGAGCTCTTTGGCGATCGCGTAGGCCGTCGCGCTCTGATCGCCCGTGATCATCGCCGTATCGATGCCGGCTTGGTGAAACTCTTCGATCAGTGCCCGCATTCCTGCGCGGGGCGGATCCGTCATGCCTACCAGACCGAGCCAGATGAGCCGTTGCGGCGCATCGCCTTCGCGCTCGTCGTAAGCCACGCCCAAGACCCGGAGCGCCCGCCCGGCCATACGGCCGTTTTCCGCTTCCACGCTTGCCATGTCGCTTTCGTCCAGAGCTCGAATCGCGCCATGCACGTAGATTCGATCGCACAGGGAAAGCACTTGCTGCGGGCTTCCCTTGACTGCCCGAAGCGTCCCTCCGCTGGCTTGCGAATGGGTCGAGACCATGTAGTTCCGGTCGTCCGCTCGTAGCTGCATGTTGAGCAGCGGATGCTTCGCGCGGAGCGCTCGAACGTCGATGCCCTGGGCGAGCGATGCCTCCATGAGCGCTCGTTCCGTGGGTGAGCCATGCAGAGCCCAGCCGTCGTCGGACTTTTCGAGCTCGATCTCGTTGCACAAAGCGACCATCTCGAGCAGACGGCGAGACGCCGATTGCGGTACATCGACGCCTTCGAAGTCGGCCCTGGATGGGTCGGGCGACACGTCCCGGTGGGTCTCGTCGGCAAAGATGGACACGACCGACATGCGGTTGGCCGTGATCGTGCCGGTTTTGTCGAGGCAGATGATCTGGGGGGCGCCGAGCGTCTCTACGGCGTCGATGTGGCGCACCAGCGCATCACGCTTTTTCAGGTCGCGTACGCCCAGTGACAGCACCGTCATCGCAAGGGTCGGCAATCCCTCGGGCAAGGCTGCGACGGCGAGCGAGATCGAGGAGCGTGCCATTTGCACCCAACCATAGCCACGGAGCATCCCGACGCCGAACATTGCGCCGCACACCGCAGCGCCGGCCCATACCAACTGATTGCCGAGCAGCCGTAGCTCGCGTTGCGACGGAGTTTCCGGTGGCTTGGCTTGGCTCACCAGCTCATGGACCCGACCGAGCTCCGTCCTCAGCCCAGTAGCCACCACCATGGCGAGCCCGCTGCCGCCGGTGACGACGGTTCCGCTGTAGACCATGTTGGTTCGGTCGGCGAGCGGGGCATCGTCGAGCAAGAGCGCGTCGGTTTGTTTTGTGACCGGAACGCTCTCACCGGTCAGAGCCGATTCATCGACATCGAGTCGCTCCGCTTCCAAGACGCGGGCATCGGCGACGATCCGTGTGCCACGAGACAGCACCAGCAAGTCGCCAGGCACGATGTTTTCCGCTTCCGCATCGAGCACATGACCGTCGCGAATGACTCGCGCCTTGATCGGGGCAATCTCGGTCAGCGATCGGATGCTCTTTTCGATCTGTGATTCGGTTCCGAAGCCGATCAAGGCATTGGTGACGACCACGGTGCCGATCACCGCCGCATCGAGGATTCCGCCCGTCAGCACCGAAACGCCAGCCGAAACTCCGAGAAGAGCCACGGGCAAGGTTTTGAACTGATCGAGGAACAACAGCAGGGAGCTCCGAGCCTCGGCGCGGGGAAGGGCATTGGGCCCGTATCGCGAGAGCAACTGTTGCACGCGCTCCTCCGCGAGGCCGTTCGTGGCGGAGCTCTCGAACATCGCGATGATCTTTTCTTTGGTTTGCAAGTGCCATCGAACGTCCGCTTGTGGGAATGCGACGTGGATCAGTCGACCTTCCTCGGGGTGCGAGCGCTCCTCTCGATGGAGCCCGGCACGAGCCTTCTTCAAGGCGGTCGCGATGGTGTTCGCCACTCGAGAGTCTGGCGCCCGATTCCGGCGGCGCTTCGGCAAAGCCACCACGTCCCCGCTTGTGACTTCGAGCATCGAATCGACGATTTGGCAGACCTCCTGCAGACCGAGACGAGGCTCGAAGAGAACCAGAGCGTTGCCTGTGCGCGGGTTGGCTCGGATGCTGCGAATGCCGGGATGTGCCTGGAGCGACTGCTCGAGTCGGTCTGCCAATGCATGCGAACGGTAGAGCCCCGGCACGTGAATGCGTGCTCGGCCCGACACCGACGTGTGAAAGGCCTCGACGCGTGGCTTTGGACTGACGTCCTGCGCCTGCATGACGACCGCGAATTGGGTACGCTCTTTCTATTGTGCGATCAAGCCGCGGAGGGCCTCGTAGATGTCCGGGTGATTGGCGAGATGCACGTGATGCATTCCAGTGAAGACGGCGCCGCTTCGGAATGGGATACGCTTTGCGGGCTCCGGGGCTTGGCCCGAAGCGCTCGGTAAGCGCACCAACAAGTCGCCGAGAAGCTGCCCTATCGGATGATGCCGGTCCCGGGTGATCGTGGCCGCAAAGAAATAATAGCCCACGCCCTCGACCAGAGGCACGTTGCGGCGGGCGTCCGAAAAAACCCGATCGGGGTCGCGACCCATCCATTCTTCGTCCACCGTATATCCGTAACGCAGATCCTTGATGCCAGCGCTGCGTGTATCGAGGAGCTCCGCCGGCACGTCCGCCCCAGCCGCGTCCAGGCGGCGAAGTAATGACGTGAGGAAGTTGACGCCCTTTTCGAGCGGCGCGCCGAAGTGTGGGGAGCCGATGCAGGCCACATGCCGAAGCCGTCGAAGCCAGGGCGCATCATGCTCGCGGGCATAGTGGGCGGCGCTCCTGGCTACGAGACCACCCATGCTGTGTCCGACCAGTGCGACTTCTTCGATTGGAACGGGATAGGCGTCAAAAAGCTCGCTCAGCAACTCGGCCAACGAACGGCCGTTTTCGGAGATGTGACGACCCGTGTTGTAGCGAACGTAGATCGGCGTAAATCCGAGATCCGATCGCAGCCGGGTTCCGAAGGTCACGTCGGGCTTCCCGTAGTGGCGATCCGAAGCGAGGCTCCAGAGCCACTCGGTCGCGGCGAGACTATGCACGAAGACACAGACCTTTGGTGTGGCTTCGGGATGAGCCGCCGTCAGAGCTTCGCGGGTGATGGGTAGGTGGCGCCCCTGTTGCCGCAGGGTCATCCCCAAATCAAGACGGCTTTCGCGCCGGGTGATGTGGTCTCCCCAAAAGCCGTTGATCGACGCTTCCAGAGAGTCGAGTACCCAGCTGGTCGTCCAGGCCGCGTCGGATTGAATCGGGGTGGCCAACTCCAGCTCGGCAAGATTCGCGCCCTCCAACCCGACCTCTGCAAGTCGGGTTGCAGCGCCGGTGGCCAGCCGGGCGAAGCGGTTTCCCAGCCGAATCGACCCGAAGACGGTAGCGCTGATCGTGTATTGGATGCCGGTCACGAGATCGGCGACGCTCTTTGCCGGCTCGATTGGCGCGAAGCGTCTCACCGATCGGGCCACCGAGGCATCGTGGGTCCGTTCGACCAGATTCGTCGTTTGCTCGACGAGGTCGAACGTCAAATCGAGAAAGCCCGCAATCCGTCGCATGATCGGCTAGGCCTCGATGAGCCTTCGCCCTCGATCCGTGAGGGAAAAGTGCATGTCGATGAGACCCTCTCGGATAAGAGCGGGAGCCCACTGCCAGGGGGGCTCCCCCGAGGGATCGGCGAAATGGGCTCGCAACGCTTCGACTGCCTCGGCCGGCGCGTCGAGCACCTCCTCGAATGCCTGTCCGGCGAAATGCATTCCGCCCGGTCCTCCATAGCGCCAACCTTCCGGGTGGTGAGCGGCCAGCGAACCGTCGACGACGTATTCCCATTCGCCGGAATCGTTCGGACGAACCACGAGTATGGAGCCCACCTTTGAACGTCCTTTGTAGACGGGCGGTATCTCGCCTTCCAGATCCGGCTCTGGGCCCCCTTCGAACAAATGGTCCTGCCAGCCTGCGCGCAGAGCATCGTCATCGACCCAATGATCCAACATGCCCTCGAACTGCGACTTCAGCTCCTCGAGCTCGGTTTCGCGCTTGCGCCGCAAGCTACTGTCTTCGCTTTGACGCGCATGCTCGCCCTGCACGTGCCGATATCGTCGGACGGTTTCGCGTAGCTGGTCTTCCACGGTGCGTATGGGCATGTCTTTACGTTCCAGCACACGCGCTAAAAGTCAACGACCGAGAGGCGCTGACGCTCTTTGTCGTCGGAATGCCGCCACGAGCTCTCCAGCTTCAAAACGCCACGGGGACACATGTGCGCGCACATGCCGCATCCCACGCACGACGCCCGTGTGAAGCTCTGGTTGGCCTGCGCGTACGAACGAACGTCGATTCCCATTTCGCAGTAGGTGCTGCAATTTCCGCAGGAAATGCACATGTCTGGTTTCACTCGAATCCGAAAGCGGCCCAGCTTCTGCATGAGACCGAGGGCCGCCGCCATCGGGCAGAAATTCCGACACCAAACACGTGGACCGAACAGCGGATAAAACCCCACGCCTACCACGCCCGCCAAAACCGCACCGACGACGAAGCCATAGAGCGTTTTGAGCGACCATGCCTGAGGGCCTGAGACGATGTGACTGAATGTGGGATGGTCGGCGCCGATCAAGCTGTCCAGCCCCAGCAAGAAGGTGACCAGAATGATGATCCCCAGCACCGAGTGAACCGCGGCCTGCTCGAAACGCCAGGCCTTCGTGGACTTGCTCGTCAGGTGCCGCCAGGGATCTCCAAAGGTGTTG
>JASFKY010000098.1:0-11432 GCA_050118395.1 Myxococcales bacterium
GATCATCGCCTTCAACTTCATCTTCATCCCCTTGTTCGTTCTCGGCGCGGCCGGGCAGCATCGTCGCATCTACAACTTCCAGAACTTCCCGGATCTCGCGGGCCTGCAAGACTTGCGAATTTTGGCCACGACTGCTTTGGTCATCATGTTGGGATTCCAATCCGTGTTCCTGTTCAACTTCGTGATGAGCCTGATCAGGGGGAAGCCGGCGGGGAAGAATCCTTGGAAGGCCAACAGTCTCGAGTGGACGACCGAGTCGCCTCCGCCCCATGGGAACTGGCCCGAAGGGCTTCCGAACTGCTACCGGGGCCCTTACGAGTACAGCGTTCCGGGCCGGGCAGAAGACTACTGGCCGCAAAACCTGCCACCCGACACCGCACCGGCCGAGTAACGAGAGTCACATGAGCACGACCAGACCCATTGCCACTACCCGCAGCGCGACCGGGATTCCGACCGGGAAGCTCGCCGTATGGTGGGTAATCGCTTCCGAGATCGTGATTTTCGGCGGCTTGCTCGCTGCTTACATCATGCATCGCCTCGGCCATCCGGAGTGGGCCGAGTACGCCTCGCACACCAACGTTTGGTTTGGCGGCACCAATACCTTGGTGCTGCTCACCTCGTCCTTGTTCGCGGTGCTCGGACATCATGCTGCGGAGCACGGGGACGGGAAAACGGCTGCCAAATGGTTGGTCGCGACCGCCGTTGGTGCATTCACCTTCATCGCCATCAAATCGGTGGAGTGGACCCTGGAGATCCAACACGGATACACGATCAAAGCCAATGGGTTCTGGCAGTTCTATTATACCGCGGCCGGACTCCATGCCCTTCACGTCATCGCCGGCGCCATCATCATGCTGATCATCGCCAACGAGGCGCGGAAGGGTCGAGAGCTTCACCGTGTCGAGTTGATCGGGATCTACTGGCATTTCGTCGACATCGTTTGGATTTTTCTATTCCCGCTTCTCTATATCGCCAAATGAGGATGCACGATCATGGCTGAGCACACGGACACGGCGGAGCACGCACACGTAGACCACGAGCAATCGCACTACATCCGGATCTGGGCAATCCTGGTGGTCTTGCTGTTCCTCAGCATTTTGGGACCGATCGTCGCGCCTCACGTCGCCTTTGGTTTTTTGAAGGCCTGGATGATCACCCTAATGACCGCCTTCGGGATCGCCATCTACAAGGCCTATTTGGTGGCGGCCAACTTCATGCACCTCAACATCGAGAAGAAATACATTTCGTATTTGCTCGCCACCATGCTGATGTTCATGCTGCTCTTCTTTGCGGGAGTCGCACCCGACGTGATGAAGCACCAGGGGCAGAACTGGAACAACGTCGCAGCCAAGGACGAGATCAAGCGCGGCTTGGCAGAGGAGGCGGAGCGCGCAAAGCACGGCGGGGAACACGGCGGTGCGGAGCATTGATGGGGGGACGGAGAACGCATGGCTGATGACGCACTAGGCCGCTCTTACGGAGTTCCGGCCCGGCGCGAACCGGTTCTTCCCAACGGTGTGCTCGGCATGCTGATCTTCGTCGCGACGGAGATCATGTTCTTCTCGGGGTTGATTAGCGCGTTCGTCATCGGAAAGAGCAACGCGGTCGGAGGGTGGCCGCCTCCCGGGCAGCCGCGCCTGCCGGTGGAAGAGACGGCCGTCAACACGGTTGCGCTGTTGGCTAGCGGCGTGGCTCTGTATGTTGCCAACCGAGCATTTCGAAGCGGCTCGAGCCGCACCCGCGGCTGGCTCTTGTTGTCGATTGCGCTCGGAGGCTTCTTCGTGGTGTTCCAAGGAGCGGAGTGGGTGGCCTTGATTCGGGAAGGCCTGACGCTCACCTCGGGTCAGCTCGGCGGGTTCTTTTACTTGATCGTGGGCGCTCACGCGCTGCACGTGGTGGCCGGTTTCATCGTGCTCCTCTACACCTATCGGCGCCTGGCTCATGGCGAGCTCGATCGTTTCACCTTTTGGCCTGCCCAGATTTTCTGGTATTTCGTGGTGGGCGTATGGCCCGTTCTCTACTGGCAGGTGTATCTATGATTCGAAGCTGGATTCAGGCCGCATTCGCCGTCACCGCTGCTTGGATGGCCAACTGGGCCCATGCCTGCCCGTCCTGCGCGTCCCCGCTCGAGGAGAACCGCCAAGCGTTCGTGGACACCACGATCTTGCTCACGGTGCTGCCGCTCGGGATGATCGGGGGGTTCGTTTGGTGGCTTCGCCGCAGGATGCGGGAGATGGAGCCGGCACCCGAGATCGCGGTCCCCGAAACGCTCCTGCGCGATGCGCGGCAGTTTTCGAAGAGTCGCTAGAGGGGCTCCCAAACCGGTTGCCGGGGGTCGTAGAGCCCGCCGCGCTGCTCTTCTCGGTCCGCTACGGCCACGGCGAAGCGGCGCGCAGCGAAGGCAAGGAGAAGCCCGACCACCACGTCGATGAACCAGTGCCACCGAAGGAACATCGTCGCCATGATGATGTTGAGGGAGATGAGCGCCAAGACGGGCCACAGCCACCCAAACGGCTTGGTATGGCGGAAGGCGAAGGCGTGAAGCGTGAAATAGGCCGGAAACGCGGTGTGTAAGGAGGGAAAGATGTCCAGTTGTGCGCCGGCGGCGACCACGGTCCTCTCGACCTGATTCCACCAAAACCCACCATGGAGCGGCTCGTAGAAAGGAATCGTCGCATAGGGTCCCGCTCCCGGTACGATCGTATAGAGAAAATGGCCCGTCGCCACGATGAGCATGGCGCCTCCGAGCAGCTCGAGCTGGCGCCTTCCTTTACCCAAGAAGATCGACGGCACCAGCATCACGATGAGCACCAAAAAGTACCCGTAGTAGAAGAAGGAGAGCCATTCGACGATGGGACGCCGGTTCCAGCTTTCCATCCAAACCGACGGCGTCGTGCCCAGAAGCCACAAGTCGATGGCGTAGAGCTTGCGGTCCATGAGCTCGGGATGGAGCGCAGGTAGGAGTGTCCGCATCTCGAAATATGACAGCACCATTGGAACGAACAGGCCCAGTCGGTAGGTGAGGGCGCGGGCGCGTGGGCTCCGAATCAGCTCTCCACGCGTCAGGACGAGCGAGCAGGCGGTGACGACCAGCAGCGCCAGAGCAAGGCGGCGGGCTACGGTGGCATTCGGGCCGTCCGGTGCACTCTCGATCCGCAGGAATAAGTAACCATGAAACGCCAGCGCGAGCACGTCCTGAACCGCCAGATTTTGGAGCGCGATCCCCAAGGCTGTCCGGGCCCGCTCTGCAACATTGCGCGTGACTTCCAGCATACGCCTCTCGATCCCCCGAAGTGTGTCGAGCGTCCGTTTGCGTTGCAACCATCCGGTGACATCGGTCTGACGGTGGGTCCTCGGGGGACGAGGAGCCCCTCCTAAAGGCGGATGCCAGGGGAGCGGACTCTAGCCGCAACCTGCGGTACACCTGCCCTCATGGAAGAGGTCACTGCCAAACGGACATCCATCCGCGACGACGCCATCAACCTGCCGAATCTCCTGACCATGCTTCGCATCGCGCTGATTCCGGGCGTGCTTTGGCTGCTTTGGGATGGAACGCCGAAAGCCAATTTCTGGGCGGCGATGCTATACATCGGCACCGCGCTCACGGATCTCGTCGACGGGTATCTCGCGCGCAAATGGGGTCAGATCAGCGTTCTCGGAAAGTTCCTCGATCCGTTGGCCGACAAGCTGCTGGTCATGGCCACGCTGATCTTCTTGGTCTACTTGGACCGTCTTCCATTCTTGGGTGTCGTGGCGGTCATCATCATGCTGGGCCGAGAGCTTTCAGTCACAGCGCTCCGCACCATCGCGATCAGCGAAGGTGTCGTCATGGCGGCCATGCGCGCGGGGAAGGACAAGACCGCCCTGCAGATGGTAGCCATCTTGATGCTGATCGTGCATCACCGTTACCTCATCGACTTCGGCTTCTATCGAACCGAGCTCGACTTCGCTCAGGCGGGCTTGGTGCTCCTTTACCTGAGTCTCGCATTGGCGCTTCTCAGCGCCGGAGAATACTTCAAGCTCTTCGTCGACGCGGTCGACGCCAAAGAAGAGCGCTTGACCCACGCAGCGTCGTGAAGAAGTCGAACGCAACGCTATCGGTGCAGACGCGGGCGTCGCGGCACATCGTAGGTCGGATCGTCCGAGGCTCGAGGCTGCAGGATGCCTTGGCGAGCTTGGCCAAAGAGCACCAATTGAAAACCGCCTGGCTCAACGCCATGGGAGCGTTCGAGTGGATCGAGCTGACCGAATACAACCAAACCGCCCGACGGTACGAAAAGGCCCATCGATTCGAACGTTGCGAGCTCCTGTCCATGCAAGGCAACTTGTCCGAGCGCGAAGGGGCTCCATTTTGGCACCTTCACGCCACCTTGTCGGTGCGCGAAGACGGTGTCGACAAGACGTATGGCGGGCACGTGGTGGACGCCGAAGTGTTCGCGCTCGAGTTGCGCATCGATTGCTTCGATGACCTGGCCCTGCGGCGTGAGGAAGATCCGGCCACGGGGCTTCAACTGTGGGCGGAAGGGCCAGACTCGGGGCAAACGACGACCGGAGCGCCTGATTTCGAAGGCGAGGCGAAAACGGTGACCTGGGCGATGGCCGCGGAGATCTCTTCGCGTGCAGAGCCGGTCGAACAGCACAAACCGGAACGAGGCGACTGGATCGACCATCCGAAGTTCGGGTTATGCAAGATTGAAGGGCTCTCCGGCGACGGCGTCTGCATCATCAAGCTGGCCGATGCTCGCCGCAAGAAGATCAAGCTCGAGGCGATGCAAGTTCTCGCGCCGAGAATCGAAGGCGGACGAAAGATCTTTGCCGTGAAGAGCAGGTCAAAAGGCTAGCCGGACAATCGAATTCGCGGATCGAGAGCCGCCACCGCGATGTCGGCCACCAGGTTGCCCACCTGAACGGCGATGCCGAACATCAGCACGACCGCCATGATGACGGGCGCGTCGAGCGACTCGATCGACTCGATGGTGAGTAGACCCAAGCCGGGCCACGCGAAGATCTTTTCGGTGATGATCGCACCACCCACCAAGAAAGGGAGGCTCAGTCCGATGAGCGTCACCACGGGGAGAAGAGCATTGCGAATCGCATGCTTGATGACGACTTGCGCCATGGGCATTCCCTTGGCCATCGCAGTCCGAACGTGATCATGACGAAGTGTCTCGATCAGCTCTCCCCGCATGACTCGGGCATAGGTTGCAGCGCCTGCGACGGCCAAGATGAGCGAGGGCAAAAGCGCATGATAGACGTGATCGAGCGCGCTCACGCCGTAACCACCGAATGGAAACCAGCCGAGCAAGAACGCGAACACGAGCAATGCGATGGGACCGGTCACGTAAGTGGGCAAGCTGATGCCGACGAAGGTGGCGAACATGATCGACGTGTCGCTCCACCGGTTGCGTCGCAGCGCGGCGATGATGCCGGCGGTCAAGCCGATCACGAGCTCGAACAGCACTGCCATGGAGGCGAGCAACAGCGTGCGGGGCAAACGGTGCAGGATGACGTCGGAGACGGACTCGTGATGGGAGTAGGACTCCCCGAGGTCGCCCTGAAGCACCCCGCAAAAGCCGCGCGAGCCGTCCTCTCGCAGATATTTCGGAGAATCCTTTCGAATGCAGGGCATGATGCCGAGGTAGGCGAAAAACTGTTCGGCCACGGGCCGATCGAGGCCCTTTTTAGCCCTGAAATCGGCAATTTGCTCGGCTCGGGCTTGCGGGCCGAGCACGGTGACGGCTGGGTCGCCCGCCACGAAAATCAGGAAGAACACCAGCGTGATGACCGATAGCACGACCAACACACCCCAGGCGGCTCTTTGGGCGACGAAACGGATCACGGTCCCGCACCCCGCTCGTAGATGACTTGGCTGACCCGCTCGCGGGGCAGATCGAGCCACACGTTTCGGTACTCATTGAGCCAGACCGGATGCGGGCGAAACCCCTTCACGTACGGTTGCCAAGCGAACATGTCCACGGGGTAATAGAGGAATACCCAAGGTGCATCCTCGGCGATGATCTCGTTGGCCCGCGCATAAAGCGCCAAGCGCTCGTCCCGGTCGACTTCGGCGCGCGCACGATCGAGGATCGCGTCGAGCTCCGGGTTGCGATAAAAGGACCGGTTCTCCGAGTTCTGCGGGTGAATCGAGCGGCTGTGAAAAAGAATGTCCATGAAGTTGGACGGATCGGGAAAATCTTGATGCCAACCGGTGAAAGCAGCCTGCGCCACGCGCGGGCGGCCGGTCTCTTTGAGGTAGGTAGCAAACGACACCAACTTGAGCTCGATGTCGATTCCAATGGCTTTGAGGTCCTGTTGGAACAGCTGCGCGACTCGGACTTCGCCTTCGCCTCGTACCCAAAGCGTGATCGGCTCATCGAGGCCGTTGGGGAATCCCGCTAACCGCATTTCTTCTTTGGCTCGAGCGAGGTCGAAGAACTGTCTGCCGGGCAAGTCGGGATCGTACGGCGGCAACATCGGCGGTAGAACTTGCGTTGCTGGAATGACTTGACCCGGATCGAGCCGCTCGAGCTTGGAACGGTCAATCGCGAACGCTACGGCCCGCCGTACGTGTACGTTGTCGAAGGGCGGGAGCTCACAATTCAAACCCAGTGCAAACACGGACGCGCTCGGTATTTTGGCCGTATAGGGCGCCCATGCCTTGGATTGCTGAAGAAAGAGGCGATTGACCTTGCTCGGGCGGTAGAGAACGTCGAGATCCCCGTTTCGAAATCGCGCGCTGGCGACGTCGGACGAGATGTTTTCGAGGAAGATCATCCGGTCGGGACGCGCCTTTGGGTTCCAATACCGATCGAAGCGCTCGAACTGCACTTGGACGCCACGCTCCCAGCCGGCGAAGACGAACGGGCCGGCGCCCATCGGATTGCGTCCGAACGCGTCGACTCCTTCTCGTTGCTCCAAGCGCTCGACGTGTTCCCTGGGAATTGGATAGGCAAACGGCATGGCCATGGCATTCAGGAAGGTTTGATCCGCTTCGTCGAGACGAAACTCGATGGTCTTTTCATCCAACACCACGATTCCTTCGATGTGGTCGGCCTTGCCGTCGTGATACTCCGGAGCTCCCAGGATCGATTTGTAGAACGGATACCCCGGGGAACCGATGCGTTGTGACAACAACCGGTGCATCGACCAAGAGACGTCATCGGCGGTGATCTCGCGCCCATTGTGAAACCGGATACCGTCGCGCAGCGTGAAACGGAAAATCCGGCCCTCTGCAGACACTTTGGGAAGGGACGCGGCCAGGCTCGCAATCATGTGGCCCTCGTAGTCGTAGTCGAGCAGGCCATCGTAGAGAAGACGGCAAGCGGCGGTCGAAAGCGTGTCGTATGCGAAGTGGGGATCCAGGGTGTGGATGTTGCTCCCCTCGGCGAACACGAAGGTGCCGCCCGGCTGCGGTATCTCGTGCCCTGCGCCGACGTATCGAGGCCCCACGGGAGCTTTTGGAAAATGGGTGACGACCCATCCGCCGAGCACGGCCGCAACCGCCAAGATGATGACGCCACGAAGCCAGCGGCCCGCGCCTCGGCGTTCAGTCCTTGGGGTCGAAAGCATCGCGCAGCCCTTCTCCAAAGAGGTTGAAGCCGAATACCGCCATGCTGATCAGCACCGCGGGGTAGAGTGTCAATCTGGGTACGCCCAACAACAACGATTGGCTATCGTTGAGCATCGACCCCCAGCTGGCGGTCGGTGGATTGACCCCGAGCCCCAGAAACGAAAGCGCGCTCTCAGCGATGATCATGCGCGCCACCAGGATGGTGGCAATGGCCACGATCGGGCCCATCACGTTGGGCAATACGTGCCGAGCGAGGATGCGAAAGTGCCGCAGGCCGAGCGCACGGGCTGCTTGGATGTAATCGAGCTCGCGCGCCTCCATGGTTTTGGCTCGAGTCACCCGCGCCAGCGTCGTCCAGGAAAGCACGCCCAGAACGATGCAAATCGTGCCGATCCCGGGGGTGCTCCAGACCCGCTGCATCACGATGGCCAGTAGCAGGAACGGCATCGACAAGACCACGTCGACCAGCCTCATCAGGGCCGTGTCGACCCGCCCTCCGAGATAGCCGGACACCAGCCCGAGCGCGACGCCGATGGCCACGGCAAGCGCCGTTGCCAGATACGCGACCAACATCGACACGCGCGCCCCGCTGAGAAGGCGGCTCAGCTCGTCGCGAGCCAGGATGTCGCCCCCGAGCAGGTGCCCCGGCGCGATGCCAGGCCCCGCAGGCAGCCCGTTGCCGAGAAGCAGCGTGTCGGTGAACTGTTCGACCGGATCATAGGGAGCCAGCCACGGACCCGCGATGCCGAGAACGGTGACCACGAGGACCAGCACCAGGCCGACCAGCGCCCCCTTGTTCCGCCGGAACCGTCGAAATGCTCGCGAATCCATGCGCTCGCAGGGACGTACTGGCTTCGGGCTTCCCCGTCAATTCCCTCCTGCTGAGATCGTTGACCGATCAAAGCGATCGCAAAGAGCTGAGAAAGCCTCTCTAGGCGGGTCGGTTTCTCGTCAAAACAGAAACAATTAGAAGCAGTTATGATTTTATGCAGTTTAGCGTTGACGCGTTTATTTTGAATAGAATACATTCGCTATAAGCTATTCAAATGACTCTACCGAGGGGACAGCAGCATCGAGATCGAGAAATGGAGCCCAAAGGCTGGTCCGAGGACGAGCTCGATGCGCTCGAGCGCGCGCACGTCGAGGGAATGAGCGTCCAGCAGATCGTCGATGCCTTTACCGGGCGGGGGGCCCGGCTGACCGAGGCTACTTTTCGAAAGTACGTACAGCTGGGGCTGCTGCCTCGGAGCGTGCGTGTGGGCCGCAAAGGCAAGCACAGGGGCTCTCAGGGTCTGTATCCGGCCACCGCCGTTCGCCAGATCGACCACATCCGGCGCCTCATGAGCCAGGGCTTCACGATGGAGGAAATCCAGAGGGAGTTCCTTTTCGTTCGAGGCGACATCGATGCCCTGCGCCGGCAACTCAAGCGCGTCTACCAGGCGATCGAAGAGGCCGTGCAGGACCAACTGCGCGAGGGCGGCGACGAAGTGGGCGCCAGTGAAGCGCTGCGGGAAGTTCGCGAGCTCGGCAAGGAGCTCGTGCGGAAGCTCGAAGACATCGAGCGGCGCCTGACCATGCGAGCACGCATGGCTCGGGCAGCCGTCTGAAGGAGTGGAGGGGGAAGCAGATGAAGGACGCAGCAAGCGCAGAGGTTGTCGACACGGAATCCGATACCGGGGAGGAAGGGCGCGAATCACTCGCTGACGCGCTCGAAGAGCCGGGATCGGACTCGGAAGAGCGTAGAGGCCGTCGCAAGCGCCGTTCGCGGGCACGCGCCAGAACGATTTCGATTCGGCGCCTCAGCAAGGCCGAGCTCAATCGGGGCCGGGAGCTCTATCCCGAGACCGACTATTGGAAGCCGACGACACGGGCCGAGTGCAAAGACATGGACCGTCCGTGCCCTTTCGTCTCTTGCAAATATCACCTCTACATCGACGTCCACCCGGTGCGGGGCTCGATCAAGCTCAACTTCCCCGACGTCGAGATCTGGGAGATGACCGAGACTTGCGCGCTGGACGTTGCCGATCGTGGCGGCATCACCCTCGAAGAAGTGGGCGAAATCATGAATCTCACCCGCGAGCGCGTTCGCCAGGTCGAAACCGCCGGTCTGGCCCGTCTTCAGGATTACCGCGCCGTGGACAAGTTGAAAGACTACGTGACCTAAGAGCCACTCCAAGGGCAGCAGGGGGGAGGGTGTCGCTTCGAGGAAGCGGCACCCTTTTTTAATTGAGCGCGCGCGAGCCCCGCTTCTTGGCCCAGATCGACTCCCAGCCCTTGCGATATCGCTCGGTTGCCACCTGCGCCGGCCGGCCCGCGGAGCCTCGTGCATCGTGCTGGACCTCGACGTCGAAAAGGAGCGGCGCCTCCTCTCGGGGCTTGAGCCGCACCACCTCCCCGTGGATCGGCTTTCCTTCGTCGAGGGGTTTCACGGTTCCGGCTTGGATCTCGCCGTTTCGCTGGCGCAACACGTCGTAGCTGCGCCCGTCTTCAGACTGCCCGTAGACCAGCACCACGTCGCCGCCATCGCGCTTGGAAGGGGCCTTTTTTCGGGACTCTGCACCCATTGCTTCATCAGTAAGTCCGAGTGCCGGCAAAGTCCAGGGGGGACGAAAGGCCCCGCTCGGTGGCCAGCCGGCGTAGTCCATGGGGTCGACCCGGACGAGCACTTGTCAGGCGCGGATCCGTTGCGTACGGTGCGCGCGACCGTGAGTCGAGTCCTCCTAGCTTGCTTGGTCTGCCTGATGGTTCCGCTGCCGGCCGGAGCGCAGGAGGTCGACTGTCCGGCCGGCAATTTGTTGGCCGGCAAGTCCCCCATGGCGCGCCCTGGAGTCGCCCACGCAAGTCGCCTCGTCGATGGCGTGATGGCTGCCGAGGGCGACCGCTGGGACAGCGAGCTCGTGGCGGTGTTGGCCGAGCCCAAGAGCCACGTGGTCTACGATCTCGGTGCGGTGACCGGCGTGACCGCCGTGGACCTTCAAGGCGACAACAACGACCAGTATATCGTCGAGCTTTCCGAGGACGGGGCGAGCTTCACGCCGCTCTGGGTGGCCGATCCGGTCAGTGGCCAGGGGATGCGGCGCCGCAGCGCTCGCGGGCTACACGGGCAAGGCAGATTCGTACGTCTGCGCGCGCAAGGTGGAGACGGGTACTACAGCCTGAGCGAGGTCCAGATTTTCTGCGAGACCCCGTCGGGATGGCCGCCTTCGGTCGAGGTGAAGGGCGCGGCGAAATGGTGGTGGAGATCCATCCTCGAAAAGCGCGACCACCGCTACAGGCTGGCCGTAGCCGTGTTGGGGCTCTTGTTCTTCGTCGCGTTGTTTCAAATCACCGCGAGCAGGAAGAGATTGTGGATCGCGTGCGCGCTCTCGCTCGCGATGCTCGGCATCGTGAGCTACCGCCTGCACGAAGCGAAGTTTACGGCCTGGTTCGCGCACTGGGGCATGTACCTGTTGGGTCTGGCCGTGCTGGGTTGGGTGCTCCGAGGGATTTCGCTGCGCGCGCACGAGCTTCGCGCTCGCATTTGGTGGGAGCGAGGCGCCCTGGTCTGGGTAATTTTGGCTTCCGCTGCGACATGGGTGAACTTCGGCGCTTTTCACAAGGCCAGGATCGTCCACTACTGGGATACCTTCCACTACTACGTGGGATCCAAGTACTTCGAGGAGAACGAGTATGAGCGGCTCTACGAATGCGTTCTGGTTGCAGACTACGAAGACCGAGGCGAGGCGGACCTTCAGAAGCGCAAGATTCGAGACCTGGTCGACAACCGGTTGCACTACGTGGG
The DNA here is from genome assembly GCA_050118395.1 of Myxococcales bacterium. Classification (GTDB taxonomy): domain Bacteria; phylum Myxococcota_A; class Polyangia; order Polyangiales; family Houyiibacteriaceae; genus SG8-38. The sequence goes on from JASFKY010000098.1 coordinate 11,352, forward strand.
CAAGGACGACGTGCTCCGTTACCAAAAGGACTGCGCCCAGCATTTCTCTCCGGAGCGCTGGGAGGCCTTCAAGCAGGATGC
>JASFKY010000099.1:0-11423 GCA_050118395.1 Myxococcales bacterium
GAACGATGTCCAGGCTCAGGACACAAGAGGCGGCGCGTCTTCGTTGGACGATTCCGCCCCGCTCATCTCCGTGCAATGATTCTGACCATCGAGGACCGCCCAACTCGCGTCGAGCGTTTCGGTTCCTTCGTCGTCGGGGCCGATTCCGTCCAGCAGGTACCAGTCCGCTTGCACTTTGTCCGGTTGCACGTCGAGGACGAAGTAACCCCTCCGTTGTGATTCCGCATAGCGGATGTGCGGGCTCCCCAACTTCAAGCCGTCGAGGAGAGCCGCCAGGGTTCCATCGGGCGGAGAGGTGATCCCCGGCGACACGAATTCGACGGCCACCGCCCCCTCTCGAGTGTCGGCGTCGTAGCTGCCGTCGCCAATCGTGACGTCCATGGCCCAAGAAGAATGCACGTCCCCCGTCACGACGACGGTGTTGAGCACTTGGTTGTCGCGCAAAAAGGTCAGAAGGCGTTCGCGCCCCTCGCGATAGCCGTTCCATTGATCTTCATTGACGTCGGTCTTGCTTCCATCCGTCGCCACGAGTTGCCAAAGGCTCATCACCACCTGGTTGCCGATGATTTTCCACTTGGCCGCGCTGTTCGTGATCTGATCCTTGAGCCAGCTTTCCTGCTCGGCGCTGATGATGTTCTTCGGAAGGTCGGGCTCATCCGCTGGGAAGATCTGGTACTGGTATTGCTTCTCCCGACCCTCGATTCTCGTGTCGAGCATGATTAGGTCGGCCAAATCGCCATAGTGGAACGCGCGGTAGAGCTGCCGATCGGGATTTTCGCGAATTGGGATCCACTCGAACAAAGCCTGCCTCGCCGCCGCCACGCGCTCGTCCCAGGGCCCTTCCGTCTCGGGGTCGTGGTTCTCCGCGCCGCCCATCCACGAGTTGTTGGCCGTCTCGTGGTCGTCCCAAATCATGATGAATGGATGCTGCCGGTGACACTCCTGCAGGTCTGGATCGCGACGATACAGGCTGTACCGGATGCGGTAGTCCTCGAGGGTGACTGTCTCGTGCGACGGCTCTACCATCCGGACCTGCTCTGCGACGCTTGGATAGTTTCCATTTTCGTATTCGTAGTAGTAGTCGCCCAGGTGCAGGATTGCGTCCAGGTCGCCACGGGCGGCCATGTGGCGAAAACCATAGAAGTACCCAAAGCCGTAATTGGCGCAGGAGCAAACCCCGAAACGAAGCTTGGTCGCCTCATTGTTCAGGGGCGCAAGACGTGTTCGTCCTATCGGGCTCCAACGACCCTGCACCGCAAAGCGATAGTAGTAGGTCCGACCCCACACCAACCCGGGAACGTCCACTTTGACCGTGAAATCGCGAGAGGCGTCGGTCTGAAGCGTGCCTTGTGCGGTTCGATCGACGAATCCCTCGTCGAGCGCCATTTCCCACCAAACGTCCACGGACTCGGAGGTCACCTCGGGCGACACACGCGTCCAGATGACGACCGCATCGGTCAATGGATCGCCACTTGCCACGCCGTGCTCGAACAAAGTCTCGGGGCCGACCGGCCCGTCGTATTCGTAGACGGGCAAATCGGGTAGCGGGGGAGACCCGCTCGAATCGCCGCCTCCACATCCACTGATCAACAGCGGCGTGAGCCCCGCTGCACCCATGCCCTTGAGAATCTCTCTACGACTGAAACCCATGTCTCCCTCTCGTGAGCTTCGCAACGCGCAAGTCTCTCATAGGTGATCTGCAGCGCAGTGTGACGGTCGCGCAACAGAGCCACCCGATCGAGGGCCGCAGACTATGCTCAATCGGCAAAAAGTGCTACCGGTTGGGCCCTTTTTTCTTGTAGGTCACGGACCGAACACGCGAACGATCAACGCAAACGTCGCCAGCGTGGCACCTGCGATCGATGCCGCGTTCACGACCCTGCGCTCGAGGGCGTGCCGGCGAAGCCACTGCAAGATGGGCCAAAGCAGCGCTACGATGGCCAACTGACCGAGCTCCACACCCACGTTGAAACCGAACAGCGCATGGACGAGCTGAGCGCGTGGCAGCTCCTGCTCCAGCAACACACCCGAGAAGCCGAGACCGTGCACGAATCCAAAGAGGCAGGCGATGACCCATCGAAGGCGCCCGGTGCCCCCTAAGCTTCGTAGAAGCGCAAAATAACAAGCCGTGAACAACGCGATGCCCCAAAACGCCGGAAGGCCGCCGAACGCGGCGCTGACCACGAATAGGATCAAGGCGGCGCCAATCACGAGAGCGCCACCACGATCCTCCTCCATACCCATGTTTTCGAGCGCCACGATCAGGATCGATGCGGCGATGGTGGCTTCGACCGCGCGCACGTGAGGCACGACCATCTCGAGCGCGGCTGCAGCAAGGGTCACGCTGTGACCGACGGTGAAACCAGTGACGAGAATCGCCACCTCTCGAAGCCGACGCGCCACGACGATCAAGAGCAGGAGAAATGCAAGATGGTCCCAACCGCTGAGGATGTGCTCGATGCCGAGCCGAACGTAGCTTCCGATGCCGCTGGACTCCGCCTGCCCGGGGCCTGAAGGAGCGATGGAAGCCTCGGGAGCGGTTCGGGATAAAACGACGTCGACCGTTTGAGGGCCGCGGACCGTAGCCAAGTGCACGTGGTTGGTGAGCGAGGCGAACAGCTCGCTCCGCAGATGGGTGGGAGGACCTTCGCATCGGACTCGCCACTCGACTCTAGCCCAGCCGGGCTCGGACGGAAGCCAGGTTTCGCTCGATGGCACGGGCGTGCACCGGCCCTGATCGGATTCGAGTGTCAGGCTACCTTCCAGATACGAAACCACCTTTTGCCGGTCGAACGGCGTCTTGCCCGCCTCGTCGAACAAAGGAAGCGAGGTGAGCTCGAGCCAGCGGACACGCGCTTGTGCGATCGCGCCGTCTTCGGTGAGCTCCCACTTCGAATAGGACATGCTCTTTTGATGGGCGTGCGCCGAGCCCGGCAGAGCAAGAGCAAGCAGCAGAAACGAACAAAGAAACCGCATCATGGCCCGATTTCCACGCGGATGTCGGTGTGCTTCCGGGCGGTCTCGAGAAACTCTCGCACCGCTTGTTCGGTTCGCTCTCGAAGATAAGCAGCTTCGACTGCGCGACGCGCTTCTTCGAATGGAACGACGCCGCCTTCCCGCTTCTCCAACAACGAGATGGTGTAGCTTTGGTCACCTCGCCTGATGCGAACCGATTGGCCGACCTCGAGCGCAGCCACCTCGTGGGCTGCACTCGGGCCGAGGCGCTGCTCGATCTCCTTGGCCAGCAAGAACCCTTCGGGCACGGGCATCGATGTGCCGCTCACCTCGATGCGATATTGGGGGCTTCGCTCGAAACGAAACGATTGGTCTTCGTAGAACGCACGCAATTCCGCATCACTGGCAGCGCTTGCCTCGTCCTCGGCACGGCGGACCAGAAAGTCGATCATGGCGGTTGCGAGCTGGTTTCGAATCTGTGGGTCCCGCTCGTGCAGACCGAGCTCGATCGCTCGGTCGATCAACAGCTCTTGGTCGATCAACCGTTGAAGGACTCGATCGCGGTCCTCGGGCCGCAGCGTCCCCTCCTTGCGATCGGTCGCCACGGCCTCTAGCGCAGCCTCGTAGGAGGATCGGGCAATCGGTCGCCCATGCACCCATGCCACCGCGTCGGCCGTGGGCTCGACCGTTTGTGGCAGCCGAACGATGTAGAACACGGCCAATCCGGCGCCGAGCAGCATGCCCGCCAGGAGGAGCCCGCTCCGGCTCATGGACGCGGCCCGGAGAGCAGGAAGATCGGCGAAGACCAAGCCCGCTCCTCCGTATCGGCGAGGCAGTCGTCCTGCGCGGGCGTTCGGTAGTTGCCGTAGCAAGGCTTGCACTGGCCGCCACTGCATCGAAGTCCACCTCCGTTGACCGTGGGCGTGGGCTCTTGAATCGCGCGTACGTAATAGAGGGCGTTGCGCCCGAGCTCGACGTAAGACGGGTCCTCGAACTGAACCACGCAGAGATCCTGTCCCTCGGGACACGGGATCGATTTCCACGGATCTTCGATCAGATCTTCGACCGGCTCGTCTTCCCGGAGTTGCCGAAGGATGCGAATGACCTCGATACGCGTGATGCGATGCCGGCGGTCGCCGGGATTGTAACACTCGCCGGCGCAGATTCGCTCGAGACGCTCTGGGCCGACGGCCTGGACGACGTCGGGGGGGCATCCCGGCTTCTGCTCGAACGACCCTGCTGCACGCACTTCGAATCGAGGAACGACGGAAAACTCGGTTTCGCTGCCCATGGGCAGCGCGCCCGCAGGACCGTTCAACAAGTCGAACCAGAGCAAGATGCGATCTCCCGAAGTTCCGTAGACATTGCGGCTCTGCAGCGCATCCCAGATGGCCTCGCGAGAACGCTCCATCGCGTGCACCGCCACCAACCCTCCGGTGACGAAGAACGAAGCCTGACGCTCCATCCACATGAGCTCGAATGGAGGGTGCTCCATGAGATCGTCGATGGTGTAGGTGACGGACTCGGGCGAGCGCGGACCCCGCTCGCCGAACATGGCGGCTCGCCAGGACTCGTCAGGGGCGCCGCGGGCTTCGGTCATCTGCAAGCGATCGAACTCCTTGTAACCGGTACCGGGGCGTGCCGTGTGGTTGTCGCTCGAGGCGATGAAGCCCATCGTCGTATGCCGCGGCGCCTCGGGGTTCTCGAAGTCGCCCTTGGCCATGATGTATTGCACCGAGCCGCCAGGCCGATATTGGTACGCGGGCAGGTAGCAGTCGGTGCACTGACCGCAGTCTTTCCAGTCGACCACGTCTTCTCCGGGGATGGTCACGTGTCCGGCGAGGCCCACGCGAAGGAAGTCGGCTCGTGCTTTTTCGACGCGTTGCTGACATTCCTGAGAGTCGGGGTCCTCGCACCGCTCCCGGATGATTTCGCCGGCCCGCCAGCAGCAGGCTTCGTAACCTTCGGTCGGCTCAGGACACTGCAAGCCTTCTTCCGTGACGATGGCAGAGCGAAAGCTTCGATACTCTTCGGAGTTGCCATGCCCGGAGAACACTTCGATCAATCGCTGCAGGCTCGGGTCGTCGAGGTCGGCGCGCAACTGCTTGTCCCAGGTATAACCAAGCGGGGTGTAGAAGCCCCAGGTCGTGCCGTGTGGGATGACCAGCGTATCGAGGTTCCACTCGTGAAGCTTCTTGAACAGGACGTCGGGGCTCGAGGCCAACTCCCGGCAATCGGCGGGCAAATCGGGGCTGGCTGGCCCCTCCGGACAAAACGGATACCGAGCGTTTTCGCGAATGTGTCGAGCAAAATCGAGATAGGGCTGCTGGTGCGGGAATGCCCGCAAGGGGACTACGAGCAGCGGCCAAAGGGCGCTGAACTTCGAAAATGCACGCGCAGCGATGCCCGGGGCAGCGATGGGACGGGTCGGCAACCGAGGGTCGTCCGTGTATTTGAAAATCACGTTCTTGTGCCCGAAGTGCTCCTGGGGCGTGAGCCCCACCTGCGTCCATTCGAAGCCGGTGAACGCAAACAGGTCCGGCTGATCGTCGCCGGCCGCGACGGCGTTGCACTCGCGCACGGAGTCCTTGCTCATCTGCCAAGTGCGCGGATTGAGCGCTTCGGCGTGATCGGTGAGCGCGTAAAAATCGAGCTGGGAGCAATACCGGGCGAAATCACAAGCGTCGGCGGGCGGGTGGACGCCCTCGCCTCCCATCAGAGGCAAGCCCCACATGAAGGCATCGACGGACAAGGTCGTATGGACGTGGAGGTCCCCAAACAAGATGCGGTTGGTCTCGTGAGGGGCGGTTTTCTTCTGGCTGGTGACCCGGTCGCGTACGTGTTCCTCGGCCAGAGGCGTGGGCACGATGGTGCCGTCCATCTGCTCGCGAGCGCCCCCGTAGACGACCCAAAAAGCCAACACCAGCAAGACCAGGCCAAGAACGACCGAAAGACAGCCCTTTTTCCACCAAGCCACGCGGCCCGAAGCATAGGTCGGTCAGATCCGGTGTCCAGATGATCGCAACGACGGCGCATCGTCTTGAGATTTCGGGCGTGCCCGTGCTACCTGAGCACCAAGTGGGCGCGAACATGGCCGATACGGCAAGACATCCGGCCAGACCGCGGGTGGCGCACGTCACGACCGTCGATCTGTCGCTCCGTTATTTGCTGCTGAATCAACTACGGCGCATCCAGGACGAAGGCTATGACGTATTCGGGATCAGCGCCCCTGGACCGGACGTCGATGCGCTCGAAGCAAGTGGCATTCGCCATTTTGCCGTGCCCATGACCCGCCGGTTCACGCCCTTGGCGGACCTCCGGGCGCTCTGGGCGCTCGTTCGATTGATGCGCCGCGAGCGCTTCGATGTGGTGCATACCCACACACCGAAGGCGGGGCTCCTCGGGCAATTGGCGGCGCGGCTCAGCGGCGTGCCGGTCGTCGTCAACACGCTGCATGGATTTTATTTTCACGACGACATGAAGCCGGCCCCGAGGCGCTTCTACATCTGGATGGAACGAATCGCGGCTCGCTGCTCTGATACGATCCTCTCGCAGAACACCGAGGACATGGCCACCGCGGTCAAAGAGCGGATCGCCAGCCCAGAGCTCATCAAGTGGCTCGGCAACGGCATCGACGTCCATCGGTTCGATCGGCGGCGCCTTTCGGATCAGACCCTCGACGCCCTACGAGAGGAAATCGGCCTCGAACCGGACGCGCTCGTCATCGGCTTCGTCGGTCGACTGGTCGAAGAAAAAGGCATCTTGGAGCTGCTCGAGGCGGCCCCCAAGGTCCTGGCCGCGTTCCCCAGTGCCCGGTTCCTCATCGTGGGCCCGTACGACGACGAAAAGCCCGATGCACTTCGGCCCGACGTGGCGGAACGCTTTGGCGTGAGCGAGCAATGTCGCTTTCTCGGGATGCGTCATGATCTGCCAGAGCTCTATGCACTGATGGACCTGTTCGTGCTGCCCTCGCATCGAGAGGGATTTCCGCGGACTCCCATGGAAGCCTCCGCCATGGGTGTGCCTGCGGTGGTGACTGACATTCGAGGCTGCCGAGAGGCCGTGGAGCATGGCGTCAACGGGTTGCTTTTCCCCGTCCACGATAGCGACGCGCTCGCCGAAGCCATCATCTCCCTGCTGCGCGACGACTCGCGCCGAGCCTCGATGGGAGCGGCGGGCCGCCGGATGGCCGAGGAGCGGTTTGACGAGCAAAAAGTGTTCGACCGGGTGCTGAGCGAGTACGAAAGGCTTCTGTCGTGAGCTTCTACCGAACAGTGGGCAAACGTGTGCTCGATCTGAGCCTTACGGTGCCAGCCATGGCCGTTCTGGCGCCGGTGGGGCTGGCGGTGGCGGCGCTCGCGCGAGCGAAGCTCGGCAGCCCGGTGCTTTTTCGGCAGCCGCGGCCCGGACGGGATGGACGGGTCTTCGAGCTGGTGAAGTTCCGCACCATGACCGACGAGCGGGATGCAACGGGCGCTCTGCTGCCCGATTCGCAACGGCTCACGGCGTTCGGGCGATGGTTGCGGCGTTCCAGCCTGGACGAGCTGCCCACGCTCTGGAATGTGATCCGCGGGGACATGAGCCTCGTGGGCCCGCGGCCTCTGCTCGTTCGTTACCTGGACCGCTACACGCCGGAGCAGCGACGCCGCCACGAGGTGGCCCCGGGCATCACCGGCTGGGCGCAGATCCACGGCCGAAATGCCCTCAGCTGGGAAGAGAAGTTCGATCTCGACGTCTGGTACGTCGAAAACCTCTCGCTTCGGACGGATCTGGCGATACTTTTTCAAACCATCACGCAAGTGATGGGCCAGCGAGGCATCTCGGCCGAAGGCCATGCCACGATGCCGGAGTTCATGGGGAATGAGGATGAATGACTCGGTAGCGATCTTCGGCACGGGAGGCTTTGCACGAGAGGTTGCGTGCCTCCTTCATGATCTAGGTCGTGGCGATCGAATCGCGGCATTTCACGAGCCCGACGCGGTGTATGCGCCTCGAAAGTTGTTGGGGATTGCGGTACGGCCTCAGTCGGCATTCGATCCTTCGGCCCATCGCGCCGTCGTCGGAATCGGCAATCCCGCCATCCGGCAAAAGGTGGTGGACGAACTGCCGCCCGAGACCGTGTTCGACACGCTCATCCACCCGACGGTCGTGATGTCGCAGTGGGTGGAGGTTGGAGCCGGAACGATCCTCTGTGCCGGATGCGTTCTCACCTGCCAGATCACGATCGGAATGCACTGCCACTTGAACCTCAACACCACGGTGGGTCACGATTGCACCTTTGGTGACTTCTGCACGGTGGCTCCCGGAACGAACATCAGCGGCAACTGCACGTTCGGTGATCGGGTGGATGTCGGCACACAAGCGGCATTCCGACAAAACGTGCGGATCTGCGACGATGCCGTCATCGGCATGGGAGCGGTCGTGGTGAGAGACATCGTCGAGGCCGGCACCTACGTGGGGGTCCCAGCGAAAAGGGTAGGCTCATGAGCACTCCGGGCCCCCGGATCTACCTGTCGCCACCGGACATGGGCGATGCGGAGCGGGCCGCCCTACTGGCTGCTTTCGATTCGAACTGGATCGCACCACTCGGTCCCGAGGTCGACGCCTTCGAGCGAGAGCTGGCCGAGCGAATCGGAGTGCAGGAGGCTGCAGCACTGAGCAGCGGAACCGCGGCGCTCCATTTGGCGCTGGTGCTCTTGGACTTGGGCCCCCGGGACGAGGTGTGGACCTCGACCCTTACCTTTGCCGCCACGGCCAATGCGATCCGCTATGTGGGCGCCACGCCCGTGTTCGTGGATAGCGAGCACGAAACCTGGAACATGGACTCGGCGCTGCTCGAAGAGGCGCTCCACGATGCCGCCAGGCACGACCGGCTCCCCAAAGCCGTGATCGTGGTCGACCTCTACGGTCAATGCGCGAACTACGATGCCATCCTCGACGCGTGCGCTACCTACGGCGTACCGCTCATCGAGGATGCGGCGGAAGCCTTGGGTGCGAGCTATCAGGGCAAACCAGCCGGATCTTTCGGCAAGCTCGGCGTCCTTTCGTTCAATGGCAACAAGATCATCACCACGAGCGGCGGGGGCGCGCTGGTGAGCGATGAGCCCAAGCTCATGGCGCGTGCCCGCTACTTGGCCTCCCAAGCACGGCAGCCCGTCCCGTACTACGAGCACACGGAGCTCGGCTATAACTATCGGCTCAGCAACTTGCTGGCAGCGTTAGGTCGGGCTCAGCTCGCCCGCCTGGATGGGTTTGTCGAACGGCGGCGCGAAATCAATCAGCGCTATCGGGACGCGCTAGGCGGCCTGTCCGGCGTGGAATTTCCGTCGGAGCCCCCGGGCAGCCATTCGAGCCGTTGGCTGACTTGCATGCTCCTCGACGAGACCCATCTCGGCGTCGGGCCCGACGCGGTTCGCCAACACCTCGAAGCACACAACATCGAGGCGCGCCCCGTCTGGAAACCGATGCACCTGCAGCCGGTCTACCGAGACTGCCGCGTGATCGGCGGCAACGTGGCCACCGAGCTCTTCGATCGGGGCCTGTGTCTACCAAGCGGCTCCAGCCTGTCCGAGGAAGACCAGCAGCGCGTGGTGGAAGCGTTTTTGGAGACGCCGGGGTTGAGGCAACCCGACTGATCGCAGCGTTGGCATCGCAGAGCGCAGCAGCACTTGCGGTGCGCGAGTCCGTCTGCCAAGCGTAGGCGGTGACGCACTGTCACGTCTGCACATCGCCGAGCTTCGATCGGGTGCTCGATTCCCATGGAACCGGGTTGGACCTTCACCGCTGTCGATCCTGCGGATTCGTTTATCTGTCGAGCTGGGAGCGGAGCTTGGCCAAGACGGAAGAGCTCTACGACTACTATTCCGGTTTGACGGAGAAGGATCTGGCGCGACGGCATTCTTCGGAGAACCGTCATCGCCAGGTGCAGCTCTTGAGGACGCTCCAGCGGCATACGCTAGGGCGAAGGCTCCTGGATGTAGGATGCGGGGACGGTCAACTCCTCCGTACGGCAATGGAAGAAGGATGGATTGCTCGTGGAATCGACCTTTCGGAATCCGCGGTTCGGCTTTGTCGAAACCAGGGACTTCAGGCATCGCAAACCGACTTCTTCGATCCATCGTTGGATGACCAGCGTTTCGACGTGATCGTGATGTCCGAGCTCTTGGAGCACGTGCCCGCGCCACAGCGGTTTTTGAAACGGGCAGCAAAGCTTCTCGAAGATGGTGGGGTGCTCTATCTCACCACTCCCAACTTCGGTTCGTTGTCGCGGCGGCTGCTTGGAGCAACCTGGTCGGTCATTCATCCGGAGCACATCGGCTACTTCGAGCGGCCCACCCTCCGATCGATGGCGGTTCGCGACGCAAAGCTCGACGAAATCCGCATCGACGCCAACAACCTCGCCCCATCCACTTTCGTGGCATGGTGGCGCAACCGAGGGAGGCGAAAGTCGGGCGCATCTGGAGCGCACCGCGAGATGCGTCGAGGAGTGGATCAGCAACTACGGCAGGCCATGGGTGGAAGCCAGGTGCTCTCGGCTTCCAAAGACCTCATCAACCACTTCGTCTCAAGAGCCGGCCTCGGCGATACCCTAGTCGCTTGGCTGCAAAAGCCAGCAGCTCCTCGCGGAGCAGAAAGAATGGTGGATTGATGCCTCGTATGCTCCGACTGAAGCAGGAGGTTGCTCGAATCTACACCAAGGTCGCGCAACTTCCGCTCCGGCCGATCCTGCGGTACGAATGGTCCCGGCGCGACCAGCGGCGGCTCAACGAACGGCCCATGGAGTATGCGTTTGCGCTTCACTGCTTAGCCGGGATCTGCCCCACCAAAGTCCTCGATGTGGGCGCGGGCATCACGGCCTGGCCGCAGTTGTTGGCCAACTGCGGTTTCGAGGTCACGGCCATAGACGAAGGCACTTCGTACTGGGGCAGTCACCCAAGCAACCGTCACCACTACGTGCTTCACGACGACATTACGAACCCCCAACTCCGAGAAGAGTTCGATGCGATTACCTGCCTGAGCGTCCTAGAGCACGTCGAAGCGCACGAAGCGGCCATGGGCGAAATGCGCCGGCTCGTGAAGAAGGGCGGTCACGTAATCATCAGCACACCGTACAACGAGCAGCAATTCGTGGAGAATGTCTATGCTTTGGACGGCGTTTCGTACGGGTTTGACGCACCATACATCTGCCGTGTCTATTCCCGCTCCGAGCTACAAAAGTGGTTGGAGCGCGGATTCGAGCTCGTGCGGCAAGACTACTACGATGTCTTCACGGGCGAGCTCTGGGCTTTCGGTGAGCGGCTGCGCCCACCCCTGAAGACGAGCGCTGCGGAACCGCACCACCTCACTTGCATTTTGCTGAGGGCAAGTTGAGCGATCAAAGCGCCGACGTGTAGCCGAGGCAGAGGTTCGTATAGTCGATGCCCGTCAGAATCACCGCGGCGCTGCCCGTGGCTTCGATGCTCAGTGTG
>JASFKY010000100.1:0-11305 GCA_050118395.1 Myxococcales bacterium
GCGCGAACCGCGGGATGGAAGCCAGAAAGCGACATGGACGTCTGAATCTAGCACCGTCCACTCGCCCACCAAGTCGTCAGAGGTCAGCGTGAGCAGCCAAGATCGGGACTCTGAAAAAGCGCGACACGGGCTTCCGTGGGACGGAGCGGCTTGCAAAGGTGGTCCGGTGCACTTGGGAGCTCTGACCACGCAAGCCGCTCCTCGGGCGGCGCGCCAATCGGAGGTGGTTACAGCCATGCCGATTGGCACTTCGCACGCCCCCTCCAGCCCATGTCGCGCTTTTTCAGAGTCCCGGGGTTCAGCGTGAGCGTCCGCGGCGGAGCGCTGTGCTGTGTCGTCCCGTGCCGTGCCGTCGTGGCCCCAGTGCGGCGCCTAAAACAATCGCTTGTTGGATCGCAGCGGGGCTTCGGGTCGAATCCTTGAGGGCTCGGCCGATGGTTTCGGAACGCAGGGCCCGCGAGGCTGCACGTTGCGTCTGCGGCGTCTGGGTTTCGAGGGGCTCGATCGAACGCCAGGCGGCGTCGAAAATTATCTCGTACAACGCGGGCTGGGCTGCTACGGCGAGCACGGCTGCCGCGATGATCCAGCGTGCGTCCGCTTCCACCGCGAGCCCTTTGGCCAGTGCCTCGGTCAAGCGCTCGACCTCGAAATGCTCCGCGTGCAAATAGGCCAAGCCCGGGATGTTCATCAGTTGGAACCCCTCGAGCTCCGGCCAAGGCCTGAGAACCAGCGAGTCGATCAGCGAGTCCGCGAGCGAATGAAGCGTCTCGTCGGCCAAACCTGCCCACCGGCCGCCGAGCGGCAGAAAATAAAGACGAATGTCCGGATGCTCCGCTTCCCACCGCTCCCAAAGCGCGTCGGCTTCCTGGTGGCGCCCGAGGTGGTGCAAGACACGCACCGACCCGTAGATGCGTAGGCGAGCGGGTGGCCGTTCATCGATCAGCGCCCCATTCTGGTAGACGGCCCCGGTTCGTTGGGGGGAGGCAGGGTCACGGTGCCGGTTTCGTAGCCATTCGGTATACGCGGGGCCCAGCATGAGCGTTCCCATCACATCCACGAAGGTCTCCGGCAGCCAAGGACCGAACAACTGCATGAGCCAGCGGGCGTCGACTTCGCCGTCCGACGACGGGAGCTTTACCTGGTCGGGAAGGTTTAGCCGGTCGCGAAGGTCCCGTTCCAAGTGCTCGAAGCTGTAGTAGAAGTCCCGCGCCACCTCGGCGGCCAATCCGGGCCACTGCCCGACATCGTCCTCGAAGTCGTCGGGTAGCCGAATCGGCGCCACGTGAGTCGACGCGAAGCGCGGAGCTACCGCGCGATCCCAATGGCCGCTCACCGCGACGGGCTCGCTCGTCTGGAGGCCGAGGTTTTGAGCGTTGCAAAAGTGCAGCAACGGCCCATACAGGTCGTCGATCATCCGGTCGGCTCGTCCAAAGACACTGGTGGTCGCGACGATTCGCTGCCGCATGATTCGAGCCAAGTAGCTCAACAGCTCATCGAGCCCGCGGAGCGCAGTGGTCTCCTGCACGAGGGTCGAGAGCGTCGGGCTGCCCTCGAGGGATCGCCGGATCGCGGCTAGGCGCCTCAGGAGATCCTCACGCAAAGCGGGAGCTACCCGGGCCAGGCGACGGTTGGCCGTCGATTGCTCCAGCAAGCGTAGCGCCTCTCGCTCGAGCCGATTGGTCTCGGCTCGGGCAGCAACCAGCAAGTCGGCTGTCTGGGGGCGAGGCTCGATTGGCCGCGGCGGCTCGGGTCGATACACGCTCGGCTCGGCGCTGGGCCGCCTGGGGGTGGTCTGGCGAGGCTCGGCCCTCGTCGGTGCCGATGATTTGTCTTTCGCTTCTCCGCCCGTCTGCTTCCGTGCTTTTTTACGTCGGTCGTACCATCGTTTGAGCAACGGATAGAGGATGTAGATCAGCAGAGCGATCTCACCGATATGCTCTCGAAGGAGGTCGTTCATCCGATCTCAGCGCCGTATGGGCCTGTACCCGGTGACACGTGGTTCGAGCGGACCCTTGCCACGTTTCGCCAAGAGCTCCGCAAGGATCAAACGTGCGACGAGCCGGTTTGGCTGGCTCCACAGCGCTGCCAGCTTCATGCGCTCACTTTTGCTCTTCGTCATCCGGTTCTCCAGTAGCCTTGCTGATCGCGTTGCGCATCTCGGTATCCGCGGCGACGTTGCGCATGTTGTAGTAGTCCATCACTCCGAGATTTCCGCTCCGGAACGCCTCGGCCATGGCCTCCGGGATCCTGGCTTCCGCCTCGACGAGCCTCGCCCGCATCTCCTCGACCTTTGCGTGCATTTCCTGCTCCGCCGCCACGGCCAGAGCTCTGCGGCTCTCGGCGCGTGCTTGGGCGACCTGTTTGTCGGCTTCGGCTTGCTCGGTCATCAGCTTCGCACCGACGTTCGTGCCCACATCGATGTCCGCGATGTCGATGGAAAGGATGTTGAAGGCGGTGCCACTGTCGAGGCCGCGGGCAAGCACGTTCTTGGAGATACTGTCGGGGTTTTCGAGAACCTCGGCATAGTTGCTGGACGATCCGATCGTCGACACGATGCCTTCGCCCACCCGGGCGACGACCGTCTCCTCGGTGGCACCGCCCACGAGTCGATCGATGTTGGATCGCACCGTGATCCGGGTGACGACCAGAAGCTGAATTCCATCTTTGGCCACCGCCGTGATCTTCGGCGTCGTGATGACTCGCGGGTTGACACTCGTCTGGACGGCATCGAGGACGTCGCGGCCCGCGAGATCGATGGCCGCGGCCTGTTGAAAATGCAGCCCCAGGCCGGCTTTGTCCGCGCTGATCAGCGCCTTGACCACCCGCTCGACGTTGCCGCCAGCCAAATAGTGCGACTCCAAGGTGTTGGTGGCGACGTCGAGCCCTGCCTTCACTGCGGCGATGCGAGGGTTCACGACGGCGCCCGGGGAGACGCGCCGCAACCGCATTCCAATGAGCTCCCCGATTCCCACACCGGCTCCGCTCGACCACGCAGCCACCCACATTCGGACCGGAATCAACCAGACGAACAGGACGAAGAAAACGATGAGGAGGAGAAAAATCAACGCGAGTGGTGCAAACGACATGGAGCATCCTTCCTAACTGGCATCGACGACACGCACAACGACCATGGGCCCTTGAACGAGCGTGACTTCTACTTGCTGGTTGGCGGCGATGTATTCGCCTTCCGTGATGACGTCGACTTCATCACGCCCAAAACGTACGCGACCCGTCGGGCGCAGCGGAGTGACCGTCGTTCCGCGACGACCGACCAGCGCGCTCTTGTCCGTTTGGGAGACTGCGTTGGCTTGGCTGTGGTCCAAGACGACTCGCCGCGCCGCCCGGCTCTTGGGCAGCCACAACAACATGCCCACCGCGGCTACGACCGACAGGCCGCCCGTGACTGCACCCCAGAAAGGGCCCAGCTCCGTCCAGGCCGCGACTGCGCCGGCCGCCAGCGCCATGATGCCGAGCACGCCGGCCACCCCGAATCCAGGAACGATGGCAACTTCGACGAATAGCAGGATGAGGCCGAGTGCAAGGACTGTGACGACGACGATCGCAGTCATGCTCACTCCTCGGGGCGCACGATCAGCACCGGCCCTTCTTTGCCGATCACACGGACGCGGGATCCTCGGGCGACGAACTCCCGTTCGCTGGTCGCCTGGTGACGCTGGTGGGCGATGATGATCTTTCCCGAGGGTCGCAAGTCGGTCAGCGCCTCGCCGATCTGCCCAACCAAATCCGAGGCAGTGGGTGCGGACAAGAATCCGGTTTCGGCGTCCTGCAGGATGAACGACTTGCCAAAAGCCGTGCGCGACAGGAGCCGCATGATCACCAAAGCCAAGACGAACGCACCCAAGAGCGACAGCAAGACCCGAGTCATCGCTTCGGCCAAGAGGCCCGTCTTGAACGAGACGTTGATCGGGATGCCGATGAGCGAGAGCACCAGAGCCGAGATGACGCAGATCAAGCCTAGCACCCCGGGCACACCAAA
This sequence comes from Myxococcales bacterium, assembly GCA_050118395.1. Lineage (GTDB taxonomy): Bacteria > Myxococcota_A > Polyangia > Polyangiales > Houyiibacteriaceae > SG8-38. The sequence goes on from JASFKY010000100.1 coordinate 3,998, forward strand.
ACCGGGCACGAAGAAGATTTCGATCACCACCAACACGACACCGGTGGCGAAGAGCAGGGCCTCTTCCCAACCCACCAGATGAACGACGGCATGTCCTCCGAAAAACAATGCAAGTGCGACGAAGCCGAGAATGGTGAACGCCCCAACCGTTCTCGTGTAGAACGCCACCATGAGACCGAGCATACCCACGGAAAGCAAGAGCCCGCTCACCGTCGGCTCGGTCAGCAGGCGGGCTAGCTTCTCACCCCAGTTGACCTCTTGTTCGATGATGTGGGGCTGCTTCAGGTTCAGCGTTTTCATGACTTCGTCGAGGTTGGCAGCCTTTGCGTCGGCAATGCCGAGCTTGAGGGCTTGATCCGTATCGAGAGTCAAGAGCTTGCCCGCTTCGACCACCCCGTCGATGACCACCTCCCGATCGACCATGGCTTCGGCGATGTCGCCGCGCCGACCGTTGGCTTCGGCGGTGGAGCGCATCTCCGCACGCATGTAGGAGACCATTTTTTCGCCTACTGCCTCGACCTGTCCTCCTCCTGCTTGGATGGGCGTGGCGGCACCGATCGTGGCTCCATCGGTCATCAGCACGTTGTCACAAGCAAGGCTGATGAGTGCACCGGCGCTGATGGCACGTGGATGAATGAAGGCGACCGTGCGCGGTATCGCATCGAGGATCGCGTCTCGAATTTGTATCGCGGCGTCGACCCGTCCCCCCAACGTGTTGACGTCCAAAACGATTGCCGCCGCGTCGGGATGGTCTTCGATGGCCCTTCGCACGAACGCGGCAAGACCGAGCTCGACCGTCCCGTCGATGGGGATCACCACCACCGTGGCTCCGGCGGGTGCATCGATGGGAAGCGGCTGGACGTGGCTCTCGACGTTGGTGCTCGGCTGCGGGTGGTATCCCTTGGCCTGCTCTTCTTCAGGCGCGTCGGGGCTCTGGCCGAAGGCCTGTGCGGCGCAAAAGACCAACCCGGCCATCCAAAAGCCGAGCAGCCTCGAGCGCAAAAGCGTGGCCCACCTCACGGTCCGCAACCTAGCTCCCTTGGGACCCTAGCTCAATGCCGTACTTCTTGAGAATGCTGCGGGCGAGGGCGGACTTGTGGACTTCGTCCGGACCGTCGTAGATGCGAGCCGCCCGCTCGTGCCGAAAGAACCAAGACAGAGGGGTGTCGTCGGTCATTCCGAGTCCCCCGTGAACCTGCAGGGCTCGATCGACCACGCGCTGCAGAACCTCGGCGACCATGAACTTGATAGCCGAGATTTCGCTGCGCGCCGCCTGGGTTCCTTCTCGATCGATTTTCCAGGCGGCGTGGTACACCATCAGCCTGGCGGAGTCGATCTGGGCCCGGCTCTCGGCGATCCAGTGCTGGACCGCCTGCCGTGTTCCGAGCGCTCGATCGGGTCCAAGCATGCGGCTGCTGGCTCTTTGGCACATCATCTCGAAGGCTCGCTCGCAGATGCCCAGCCAGCGCATGCAGTGGTGAATGCGACCGGGGCCGAGCCGTTCCTGGGCGATCGCGAAGCCGAACCCTTCCTGGCCGAGCAGGTTGGACGCGGGCACGCGACAGTCTTCGTACGCGATCTCCGAATGACTCTGCCACCCGTACCCGAGGTCCCCCATGATCGAGAGCCTGCGCACATGGCGAAATCCGGAGGCATCGGTAGGAACGATGATCTGGCTCGCACGCCGGTGCGGCGGCGCATCCGGATTGGTCACCGCCATGACGATCGCGAGATCGGCGAGATGTCCTCCCGTGGTAAACCATTTGCGGCCATTGATGACCCAATGCTCCCCGTCGCGGACGGCCATGGTGTCCATCCAGGTGGGGTTGGAGCCGGCCCGATCCGGCTCGGTCATCGAAAAGCAGCTTCGGATCTTCCCGGCTGCCAGCGGGCGCAACCATCGCTGCTTTTGCTCGTCCGTGCCGAACTTGAGCAGAATTTCCATGTTTCCGGCATCCGGGGCCTGACATCCAAATACGTAGTGCCCCAGCGGGCTGCGTCCCAAGACCTCGCTCATGTGTGCGTGCGGCAGAAAGCCGAGCCCCATGCCGCCGTACTCCGCAGGCATCTGCGGGGCCCATAGACCCGCGGCTTTGCAGCGTTCACGAGCTTCGTCGGCTGCAGGGAGCACCTTCTCGAACGACTCTCTCGCCGTGGCTTCCAAGGGGTAGACCTCGGCTTCCATGAATTCGGCCGCTTTACGCAGAAGATCGTCGAGCTCGGGCGGTGTGCTGAAATCCATCCGCTGCCTCCGGAGGTGGGGCAGGGCATGATAAGCTCCCCCCCGTTCGAAAGCGAGGATGTATGCCGCCGGTGCCCCCGAAAAATGCTGGACCCGTTCGTCGAGCTCATCGATTCGATGAGACGCGCCTCGACGCATGGATGGCCGAGCATGTCGAGGGCTACTCGGGCGGCCTTCAGGTCCTTCAATTCAAAGGCGGTCAATCGAACCCGACGTTTTGGCTCGCCGACCGCGAAAGGCAGTATGCCTTGCGCAAGAAGCCGCCAGGCAAGCTATTGCAGTCGGCCCATGCCGTCGATCGCGAATATCGTGTGATGCACGCTTTGCGCGATACCGACGTGCCAACCGCCAAGATGTACGCACTTTGCGAGGACGAGGCGATCATCGGCACCTCGTTTTTCGTCATGGAGTACGTCCCGGGCCGCATCTTTTGGAACGTACAGCTACCGGAGCTCCAACGGGAACAACGTCGTGCCGTCTACGACGAGCTAGCCCGCGTTTTGGCGGCTATTCATACGGTCGACATCGAGAGCGTGGGGCTGTCCGATTATGGGCGGCCCGATGCGTATGTCGCCCGGCAGGTGAGCCGATGGACCAAACAGTACGTCGCTTCCCAGACGGCGGATGTCGAACAGATGAATGCGTTGATCGACTGGTTGCCTGCCAACATCCCCGACGACGAGGCCACGGCGCTGGTGCATGGCGATTATCGCCTGGATAACTTGATCTTTCATCCCGAGGAGCCCCGCGCGCTCGCGGTGATCGACTGGGAGCTTTCGACCCTCGGGCACCCGCTCTCGGATCTGGCGTACACCTGCATGCTCTACGACGTCATGCTTCCGAAAATCGGAGGCTTGGCGGGGACCGACTTCCAAAAGAGCGGCATTCCGAGCGAAGAAGCGTTCGTCGCTCGCTATTGCGAGTTGGTGGGACGGGATGGCGTGCCCGACCTGGCCTATTACAAGGCGTTCTCGTTGTTCCGCCTGGCTGCGATTGCTCAAGGTGTGTACAAGCGCAGCATCGACGGAAACGCGAGCTCTCCGGAGGCCTCGCTATTTGGCGCCGCCGTTCCCCATTTGGCTGGGATTGCATGCGGGCTCGTGGGAATTGGGTAGGACGATGATCGAGCGAATCGTGTTGTTCAAGCTGAAGGACGAGTATGGCAACGACGCCTCGCGCGCCGAGTTTGCCGAGCGCACGCGCGCCGACCTCGGTGCGTTGAAAAGCGTCCGAGACGTCTCGGTTGGCATTCCCGCGGACGAAGCCTCCGAAGCGAGTTGGGACATCAGCATCGTGGTGCGCTTCGACTCGATGGACGATGTACAGCGTTACATCGACGACCCCCTGCACCGAGCCTACGTCGACGACTATGCGGCCCCGCGCATCCAGGTGCGCAAAGCCTGGAACTTCCATACCTAGACGATGCGAGCAGCGGTTTTTCGAGGCATTAATCGAGCAGGCAGGCCGGGGCGAGGGCCGCGTTCGCGCATGGCTGGCCGGTCTGCTAGCTTCGGCCGCGCAAAATGATCCCCCGATACACGCCAGCGGATTTCCAAGCGCTTTGGTCTTCAAAGCGGAAATACGAAGCCTGGTTCGACGTCGAGATCGCCGCATGCCGAGCGATGGAGGATGCGGGGATCGTACCCGAGGGCACGTCCAAGAAGGTGCGCGGTTTTCGCGCGCACCTCGATCCCGACGCCATCGACGAGATCGAAAAGGTCACCCGTCACGACGTCATCGCATTCTTGACGCATGTCGAAGCCTTGGCCGGGGAGCCGGCGCGATGGCTGCATCGAGGCATGACCTCATCCGATGTGTTGGATACCTCGCTGGCCTTGCTTCTGGTCGAGGCCACCGATGGTCTCCTTCAGCGCCTCGATGCGGTCCTCGATGCGCTGCGCACTCGAATCGAAGAGCACCGCCGCACCCCGGCCATCGGTCGCTCGCATGGAATTCACGCCGAGCCGGTGACGTTCGGCTTGATCCTGGCCGGCCATTTCGCCGAGCTCGCCCGAGGACGGAGGCGCTTGATGGTCGCCCGCGAGGAAATCGCGGTGGGCAAGATCGCAGGCGCCGTCGGGACTTACGCGCACCTCACCCCACGGATTGAAGCCGAGGCCTTGGCCTCGCTCGGACTGTGGCCCGAGACTGCGTCTACGCAGGTGGTCGCCCGCGATCGACATGCGGCATACCTTTGTGCACTGGGCGTGGTCGCCGCGGGAATCGAGCGTTTCGCGACGAATGTGCGCCACTGGCAGCGAACGGAAGTCGGCGAGGCCGAGGAGCACTTCAAGACGGGTCAAAAAGGCTCGAGCGCGATGCCGCACAAGCGGAATCCAGTGCTCACGGAGAACCTTTGCGGATTGGGCCGGGTCGTCCGCGCTGCGGTCGTTCCCGGGCTCGAGGATGTCGCGCTTTGGCACGAGCGTGACATCAGCCACTCCTCGGTCGAGCGAATGATGTTGCCCGATGCGACGTCGACGCTCGCCTTCATGTTGGACCGGGTGCGTGGCGTGATCGCCGATTTGGTGGTCTACCCCGAGCGACTTCGAAGCAACCTGGAACAGACGGGGGGGCTTTGGGCCAGCGAGGGAATCCTGCTGGCCTTGGTCGGCAAGGGGCTCGGTCGGCAAGATGCCTACGTGCTCGTGCAACGAAACGCCATGCGCGCCTTCGAAGGGCAGGGTGACTTTCGCACTCTGCTCGGGCAGGACAGCGACATCGGCAAGCACCTGTCTGCCGAGGAAATCGACCGCGAGTTCGATCTGGATCATGCGCTCGCGCACGTGGATACGATCATCGATCGAGTACTGGAAGGAGCATGAGATGACGGTGTCGGAGCAGACGCTGAAGGAAGGGCTTTCGAAGACCCTCGCTCGAACCGATTTCGAGAGGCTTGGCCACAAGTACGAGGGAAAGGTTCGCGACTGCTACATTCGAGATGGGAAGCGCTACATCGTCGTCACCGATCGAATCAGCGCCTTCGATCGTGTCCTCGGGACGCTGCCCTACAAGGGGCAAGTGCTCAATGGGCTTGCCGCATGGTGGTTCGAGGAAACCAAGGATCTGGTTCCCAATCACGTCATCGACGTGCCCGATCCCAACGTCATGGTCGGCGTCGATTGCGAGCCCCTTCCCGTGGAGATGGTCGTGCGCGCTTACATCACCGGGGTGACCTCCACCAGCATATGGACCCACTACAGTCAGGGGACTCGGGAATTTTGTGGCCACCGTCTGCCCGAAGGTCTTCGGAAGCACCAAAAGCTTCCCGACCCCATTTTGACGCCCAGCACCAAGGCCGAAAAGGGAGATCACGACGTTTCCGTGTCGCGGGAAGAGATCTTGGCCATGGGGCGCATCAGCGCGCAGGACTTCGACGAGGCTGCCGGTTACGCGATGGCGCTGTTCGCGCACGGTCAAAAGGTCTGCGCTGCGAGGGGCCTGATCCTGGTTGACACCAAATACGAGTTCGGGAAGACGCCCGATGGGCGCATCGTGGTCATCGACGAGATCCACACGCCGGACTCGTCGCGTTTCTGGTATGCGAACAGCTATCAGGAGCGGTTCGAAGCCGGGGAGGATCCGGAAAGCTTCGACAAAGAATACGTTCGACGTTGGCTTGCGGCCAAGGGGTACAAGGGAGACGGTCCGGTGCCGACCATCATCGACGACGTGCGCATCGAGGCATCGCGTCGGTACATTCAGGCTTGCGACGAAATTCGAGGCACTACCTTCGCCCCGGACACGAGCGACCCCTTGCCACGGATCGCGCGAAACCTGGGTTTGGAGGCGTCATGAAGGCCAATATCTTCGTCACGCTCAAGCGGGAGGTCTTGGACCCTCAAGGAGATGCCGTGCGTCGTTCTCTCGCCTCGCTCGGGTTCGACGAGGTCCGTTCGGCGCGCGTGGGAAAATTGATCGAGCTCGAGCTCGAAGGCAATGACAGGGCCTCTGCGGAGTCCCACATTCAGTCGATGTGCGAAAAGCTTCTGGCCAATCCGGTCATCGAGGACTTCCACTACGAAATCGTAGACTGAAATGCGAAGTCTCGGGCTTCCGGAGGTTCGAAGCGTATTGGCGGGGCGCGAGCCTCGCGAGCTCGAGCATCGAAAGTCCGCCGCCGTGGCCATGCTGCTACGGGGAGCGTCATCGGGGCCCGAGGTCCTCTTCATCCGCAGAGCCGAATCGTCGCGCGATCCCTGGTCGGGACACATGGCATTCCCGGGGGGCCGGCAGAGCGACGGCGATGCGACGCTGCTCGATACCGCGATCAGGGAGACCCAAGAAGAAGTGGGTTTAGACCTGATTCGACAAGCCGATCACATTGGGCAGCTCGACGACCTGCAGGCGATCGCGCGGGGCAAGCCACTCGAAACGATCATCCGTCCCTTCGTTTTCGAGGTGAACCGCGATTCGCCACTGCACGTCGATGAGAGAGAGGTCGCAGAGGCGCTCTGGACGCCCCTGCTTCCCCTTTACCGAGGAGAGGTCGATACCGTGCGTCCCTATCAATGGCATGGCACCCAGATCGACTTTCCGGCGTACGACGTGGACGGCCGGGTGGTGTGGGGTCTGACTTATCAGATGCTTCGTTCCTTCTTTCGGATTCTGGGGTAGCGACCGGGCAAGCCGGTGCTAGGTTCCTGAGCGACATGCCTGAAGCAGATCCAAATCGTCTGGTGCACTGCATCAAGCTCGATCGCGAGCTTCCCGGGCTTGCCAAGCCTCCGTTCTCGAACGAGCTCGGGCAGCTCATCTACGAAAAGGTCTCGAAGGAGGCCTGGGACCTCTGGCTGCAGGAGAGTGTCCGATACATCAACACGTATCGAGTGGATCTCTCTTCACGCGAAGGCACCGAGTTCATGCTGAAACAGCTGCGGATCTGGCTCGGGATCGATGAGGGCGACCAGGCAGCCACCGCATGGACCCCGCCCGAAGAGTAGCCTTCACTCGAAGTTTTGGACCGACCAGAGCCGGCCATCGGGTGTTTGGTAGAAGCCGCAAGCAACCCGCGCATAACCTGGATTGGTCATGTTGATGTAATGTCCGTGAGCCGAGTAGGGCTC
>JASFKY010000101.1:0-11288 GCA_050118395.1 Myxococcales bacterium
AGCTGGACCTGTTTCCCGAGGGACAGCTGTGTGTCGAGGTGGACGGCCGGGTCGTGGCGACCTCCGGCTCGCTGCTCATCAATCTCGAAGATTTGCCCGAGAGTCATACGTATCACGACGTGTGCGAGGGCGGCATGATCCGTACGCACGATCCAGACGGCGACACGCTGTATGGCATCGATATCGCGGTGGACCCCGAATTTCGTGGGCAGCGCTTTGCTCGGCGCATCTATGATGCGCGCAAGGAGCTTGCTCAGCGCCTCAATCTGAGAGGAATCGTATTCGGCGGCCGAATGCCGAGGTACAGTCGTCATGCCTCGGAAATGACACCGCAAGAATACCTGGCCAAGGTGCTCCGCAAGGAGATCCGCGACCCTGTGATTCTCGCCCAGGTCGCCAACGGTTTCATTGCCCGTGAGGTCATCGAGAACTATTTGCCGAGTGACACGGAGTCGAGCGGGCATGCGGTTCTCATGGAGTGGCGCAATCCGACATTCGTCCCGCCCGATCCTCGCCGTCGACACGCGCACTCGATGCGGGTCGCGGCAGTTCAGTACCAAATGCGCCCCATTGCGAGCTTCGAGGAGTTCGCGACGCAATGCGAGTTCTTCATCGATTCGGCAGCCGATTACCGCGTCGATTTCTTGCTATTCCCGGAGCTTCTGACCACGCAGTTGCTCAATCTCGTGACCGACGCGAGCCCCGCTCAATCCGCCCGTGCTCTCGACAAATTTACCGAACGGTACATCTCGTTTTTTTCGGACATGGCGATCCAGTACAACGTCAACATCATTGCGGGAAGCCATTTGGCGGTCGAAAAGAAGCGCCTCTACAACATCGCGTTTCTTTTTCATCGCGACGGTCGAATCGACAAGCAATACAAGACTCACATCACTCCGGCCGAAGCGCGCTGGTGGGGCATTACCGCGGGACGTGATATCCGCGTTTTCGAGACCGACCGAGGCAAGATCGCCATTGCGATTTGCTACGACGTCGAGTTCCCCGAATTGGTTCGCATCAGCAAGGCGAAAGGGGCCGACGTGCTCTTCATTCCGTACAACACCGACATCCGATCGGGTCACATTCGGGTGCGATTCTGTGCACAAGCGCGTGCCATCGAAAACCACATGTACGTGGTCATGGCAGGAGCCGTCGGAAATCTACCGCAGGTCGAAGGCGCGGACATCCACTACGGCCAAGCCGCGATCCTGACGCCCTCGGACATTCCCTTCGCACGCGACGGCATTGCTTCGGAAGGAACGGTCAACGTGGAAACGATGATCATCCACGATCTCGACTTGGCGCTTCTTCGCCGCACCGAGGGAAACGGCACGGTTCGAACGTGGCCCGACCGCCGCAAGGACCTCTATGCAGTCGTCCACAAAGAGGGCCGCAAATCCGAGCGACTCTAGCGGGACACGCAACATACCCAACCCCCTAGAACGAGGACCCGGGCTCGTTTAGGAACGCCAATTCTTCAGGGGTGGATTCGCGGTTCAGGATTTCGTTGCGGTGAGGGAAGCGACCGAAGCGTTCTATGATTGCCCGATGGCGCTCGGCGAAATCGAGGTAGTACTGGGCATCGGCTTTCAATGCGTCCGGCGCCTGCTCAACCTCGGCTTCGAATAGCTTCGCGCACCGGCGTTGAGCGGTGAGGTCTTCGCTATGCTCCAACGGAAGGTAGAAGAAGACCCGTTCGTCGAAAGCCAGAGCCTCGCGGAAGCCTCGCTCGAGGCCCTCCCGGCAAGCTTCACGGGCAAGCCCGTCGGCTGCAAACATTCGTGGTGTTCCGCGGAACATGTTTCGTGAGAACTGATCGACGACGATGATGTAAGCGAGAGCGCCTCGCGCCGAGCGTCGCCATCCCTCCCGTTCGCCAGCGGTCACCGCATCGTAGTCCGTCTCGAAACGGGCTTTGATCTCGTCGTCGAACTCGCTCGATTTCGTCCACCATTTCTTGCGCTGCTCGGCGCTCGCGCGCCCGAGCTCGTCGAGAGAACCAAACCAAAAGCCTAGGATCTCCTCCGTGCGTTGGTCCATCTCAAACATCTCCATTCGGGCCGCTGCTTGGCCCCTGCCGTAGCATGACCGCCAAATCGGTCACACCGGGGTCCACGCCCAACTGCTTGAGCAGCGTCGTCGCTTGGCCGCGGTGGTGGGTTTGGTGGTTGAAGAAGTGGCTCATCGCCCACCACAGCGGATGCTCGTATTGCTCTCCGCCACTGGTTCGGTAGCGAAGGGTTTCCTTCAACTCCTGCTCGCTCAACTCAGCCGTCCATCGTTCAATCTGCTCGTCGGTCCTCTTTCGAACTGTCCGGAGCGAATCGAAATCGGCATAGAGCTCCTGATCGAGTGAACGCACGTGGATGGGCCGTCCTTCGAGATCGTAAAACCGGAACGCCTCCGAGTCGCCAGTAAAACGAGCCATCCACGCGTGATCGGCTAGCAAGATATGATTGAACGTCCCGTGCAGCGACCGGAAGAACGCACCCATGTCGCGCTTCCGTGCTTGGTCAGGCAGGTCCTCGCAGAGGCCATAGAGCTTTTCGTTCATCCAAATGTTGTAGCGAGCCATTGCTTGGTAGTGATCGAGCAACAAGGGGCCTCCCGTTCTCATCCGAGCTCAGTCGAAAAGCTTCATTACACCGACCATGTTGTCGGCGCCCAAGCCGGCTTCAATGGCATTTTCGAACACCGCACGGACTGCCGACGTGGTCGGAGCTCGTGCCCCCAGACTCCGGCTCGTGTCCACCGCGTAGCCCAAATCCTTTTCGAGCAGCTCGATGGGAAACAGCGGCTCGAACTTTCGGGCGACCATCAACGCTCCGGCTGCCTTTGCCGCCATGCTAGTGACGGGGGTGCTTCCAAGGAGCTCGACTGCTTCGGCATCGGCGATCCCGAAACGTCGCGTCATGCCGAGGATTTCAGCAAGCGCCGCCACCTGAATGCCGAGCAGAGCGTTCACGCCCAGCTTCATGACGGATCCAGCGCCGACCGGACCCACGTGATGGACGGCGCCGCCCATGGCGAGCAGCACGTCTCGTATCGCGTCGACGACCTCGCGTTCTCCTCCAACGAGATAGATGAGCTGACCCGTTTCGGCCTGAGGGCGTGATCCGGAAACTGGCGCATCCACGAAACGGACACCCGCTCGTTGCATCTGGCCGGCTAGCGCCTTCGCCCACATGGGAGTCAATGTGCTGGACTCCACTGCGATGGCGCCCTCCTTCATTCCCCGGAGCGCTCCCGTCTTGGCATCGAGCCAAACCGCTTTGGAGGCCTCGTCGTCTCGGACGACGCTGATGACCACGTCGGCGCCTCGTGCCGCGGCGTGGGGGGAGGGCGCAGCAGTGGCGCCGCGCTTCACCAGCGGTGCGGCGCGTTCGGGGTGTCGATTGTAAACGACCACGTCATGCCCGGCGTCCAAGAGTCGGCTAGCCATCCGCGATCCCATGGCTCCGAGCCCGAGCATTGCAATTGTCTCTTTCATCTCGCCTCCTTCCGCCGTGAGCCACTCGTCACGAACAAAGGCCGAGGCCCGAACACACTATGGGTCCCGCTGACCGAGCCAGCCAGGGACGCTCATTTTGACATCACCCGAATGGCTTGATTTCATGTAGGTATGGTGGGCACGCGTCCAGGTCGGCAGCGGCGAGAGGGAGCACGGCTCTGGCGTAGAGCGGTGTCCGTGCTTTTTGCCTCCTGGGTCGGCATCGCGGCCGTGCAGGGTAGCGCCTGGGCCGAAAACCCCGCTGCCAGCCGATGGATTATGGTCGATACCAGCACCCACACGCTGTCGGTCTACCGGTACGACCGCCTGCTCGAGCGTTTCGACAACGTCGCCTTTGGCCGGGGAGGCTTTGCTGCCGACAGGATGCGAGGCGACGGCACCACGCCGCTCGGCACCTTCCACATCGACCGTATCAAGCGATCGTCGCGATTTTTGCTCTTTTTTGGTATCGACTACCCGCGGCCGGAGCACGCGCTCCGTGCGTTCGAAGCCGGCCGCATCGACGAAGAGGACTACCGGCGGATTCTAGAGTCCTTCCAAAAGCGCGAATCTCCGCCCCAAGACACCCCACTTGGCGGTTACATCGGCATTCACGGCCTGGGGGCCGGCGACAGGCGCATACACGAAGGGTTCGATTGGACTCAGGGCTGCATCGCTTTGACCAATGCGCAGGTTTTGCGCCTCTCACGCTGGATAGTCCCCGGTATGCTCGTCGAGGTTCGCTGAGGCCCGCGCTGTTGTCTCGCTGGAATTCGCATCTATACTCCTGCCCGCTTGCTTTCCATCTTTTCCTTCGAATTCCAACAAGTGAGGGTAGTAGTAATGCAGACGAAATCAGTGACTCGGATCTTGGCAGCGGGCCTTTTGGTATGTGCTGCGGCATTTTCCGGATGTGCCCACAAGGACGTCGACAAGCTTCGATCGGATCTCGACGAGGTCCGGGCCGCCGCCAACGACGCCAAGACCAACGCAGACGAAGCCAAGCAAGAGGCGCAAGCCGCCAACAGCACCGCCGCCGACGCGAAGGCAACAGCGGACGACGCGAAGGCCACGGCGGACGAAGCCAAGGCCATGGCCGAGGACAACAGCGCCAGGCTCGACCGCATGTTCAAGAAGTCGATGCACAAGTAAGCCTGAGCACGTCGGGCGACCGCTGCGGCTCCACAGCCATCTTCAAGGATTCGTAGCGGTTGCCGGCGTCTTGGCGTGCCCGATCGGCATCGGTATGCCGTTATGTAGCTTGAGCGCTTCATTCAACGCTGCCTCGTCCAATACGAGTCGGCGCCTCTCCGATTCGGCCTGAAGCAGGTCGCGTACGCGCTTTTGCAATTCGTCCTCGCCTTGTTCCTCTTCGAGCGGCGGATGGATTTCGATATACAGTCGGTCACCTAGCCAACCCAGCTTGATGGGCTGATTGACGATGGCGACCTGCGTGCCGACCGAGACCATCGGAAACAGCGCTTCGATGTCCTCCGGATACATTCGCACGCAGCCATGCGTGACCCGCATGCCGACGCCGAAGGGTTTGTTGGTGCTGTGAATCAAGTAGCCGGGGAGGCCCAATCGGAACGCGAACTTCCCAAGCGGGTTATTGGGACCCGGGGGGATCACCTCCGGTAGCTTCTCACCGTCAGCCGCATGCTCCGCCATGATGGAACCCGGCGGTCGCCAGCTTGGGTCTTGGGTTTTTTCGACGACCCGTGTGATTCCCAACGGGGTCGACCAATCCATGCGTCCGATGCTCACAGGATAGGTGTAAACCAGCCCGGCTTCTCCGAAGCTCCGCGGCGGATAGTAGTAAAGCCGCATTTCAGGCACGTTTAGCACCAGACCCTTACGCTCGGCCCGGGGCAAAATGTAGGCAGTGGGCAAGGTGACTTCGGCACCGTCCTTCGGTAGCCAGCGATCGACCGAAGGATTGGCCAGCACGATTTCGTCCTGGCCGATGTCGTGCCGGCGGGCGATGTCCAGCAGGGTCTCTTCGCGCGACGCAGCGACGGTCGTAGTCACGCCGACCACCTCATCCAGGGCACCGGGCAGCGTGAAGGTCTGAGCGAACGCCGACGACGCGGTTATCGCCGCGATCGCGAGCCCGAGGTGAGCCATGTATCGCCTCATGACATCACGCGTCCTCGTGACCTCGAAGCGCCTCGCATGGACTGAGTCATGTCCATACGACTAGCATGCTAGCTCGGGGGGTAGGAAGCCATTCCCATGCAAGGTTGCTCGTTGGCTACCGAGCGGATCCACACAAGGCGACGGTCAACGGAGTGGCAGCCGGTATGAAGAACACGGGTTGACCGAGCCCCTGGACCCATAGGGTCTCGGAATCGTTCGGGTAGTTGCAGACGCGGCTTTCATCGGCTACCCACTGGGTCAACTCCGATCACGACGCACCAATGGCCCGGCGTGTAGCGAAACGTGGTGGTGCAGGAGCGGCCGCGGCAAACGGTGCCGGCTCGAACGCAGCCGCATCGGCTGAGATTCTTCATGAAACGAAATTGGTCCCGATCCACGAAAGCCCTCGTCGCTGTTAGCGCTCTTGCGCTTGGCGGCCTATTGGCGTTTCGGGCCATCACCTCTGCGCGTGATGCTCGCATGCGCCTCGATCACGAACACAAGCCTCTCGTCGTGTTCGTGATCATCGACGCTTTGCGCCGCGATCACGTGGGAGCTTTGGGCTACGACCGGGCTACGACACCCAACCTGGACAGGCTCGTGAACGAAGGCTTCGTTGCGAGTGGGACGCTGGCCCAGGCGTCGCAAACCGCCCCATCGGTCGCGTCGATATTCACCTCCACGGCGCCTCACGTGCACGGAGTGCAATTCGATCCCCGCACGCGGGGCTTTGGTAACAAGGGAAGATCCAAGGCGCCTCTCTTGGCGGAGCGCAACCTCACGCTAGCCGAAGTCCTATCGCAGGCGGGTTACTTCACCGCAGGCGCCGTCGCGAATCCTTGGCTGCGAAAGAAGTTCGGCTATTCGCAAGGATTCGATCACTACATTGCCCTTCCGTGCCACAAGCGAGGTCGCGGCATCTGTGATGGCGCTCGCATCAATCAAGAGGCCACGAAGATCATTCGCGCGCATCCAGCAGAAAAAACCTTCTTGTACTTACACTACATGGATGTCCACAATCCCTATGCTCATGCAGGGAAGCTACCTCGCGTGTTCCGAAAGGGTCCGGGCCACGTCGTCTACAAGAACGGGTTGGCTCCGGGCGTTTCCAAAGACGAGGTCGCGTATTCGATCGACGCGTACGATGACGGGTTGCTCTATACCGATCGTCTCATCGGCAAGCTGGTCACAGAGCTCGAGGCCGCCGCCGCCGCTCGCGATGTCCTTCTCGTCATCACGAGCGACCATGGCGACGAATTCTTGGAGCACGGCGGGCTCGGTCACGGGTCCACGCTCTACCCGGAGTTGATCGAGACGTTCGCGATCTTCTGGCGGCCTGACGGTCGGATGAGCCGCTCCCCGGTGCAACGGCCGTCGCGCTCGATGGACATTGCTCCCACCATCCTCGATCTCGTACGCACGCAGAAGCCACCTGAGATGGCGGGGAATTCGCTCTTGGAGCCGGTGCCCGACGAGGCAATCGTTTCGGAGCTCGCCCGCAAGAAAGCCGCCATCAAGGACGGCTGGGGGCTCATCCGCGACCTGGACTCCAGCGAGGACGAGCTGGTCGCGTACTCTGCGGCGCACGGGGCGGCGCCCAGCCCGCGGCTCGTCGAGGAGCTTCGTTCGCTGCTCGATTCGCTGAGGGTGCGGGAGACCCCGATCAACACCAAGGTTCCCGATTCGGCGGTCGTCCAGCAGCTGAAGGCGCTCGGGTACGTCGAGTAGGCAAAAGCCCGCCGGAAGGCGATGCTTCGCCCGCTTGTATGTCGGGCTCCGGGAGCCTAAAAAGCCTTCCGTGATGGGTGTGGGAGAGCAGCTGACAGAGGCCCTCGAGGCCGTCGAGATGGGATCCGAGGTCCCCAAAGTGACGCTTGTCGTTCCAGGCCTCAACGAAGCCGAAAGCTTGCCGCTGCTTGCAGAGCAGGTGAAAGCGGCGCTGGAGCCGGAGACTTCCTACGAGTTGATCTTCGTCGACGACGGGAGCACCGACGGTAGTTGGCAGGTCATTCAGGAGCTTCATCAGCACGATCCTGCGGTGCGCGGTATCAGGCTTCGCAAGAACTTCGGTAAGGCGATGGCACTTTCGGCCGGGTTCGAGCGCGCGCGCGCGGACATCGTGGTGATGATGGACGCCGACCTGCAAGACGATCCCGCCGACCTCCCAAAGATGATCGAGCAAATCGAAGGAGGCCTCGATGTCGTGGTTGGGTGGAAGGTCAAGAGGCGCGACCCGCTCAACCGGAGAGTATTCTCCCGCATCTTCAACAACACGGTGGGCTACGTGACCGGCGTGCGGCTGCACGACATGAACTGCGGTTTCAAGGCCTACCGAAGCGAGGTTCTGGAGTCGATTCCCATCTACGGGGACCTGTTTCGCTTCATCCCGGTGCTGGCCTCCTGGCAGGGCTTCAGCGTGGGCGAGATCCCAGTCAATCATCGTGCGAGGAAATTTGGACAGTCTAGGTACGGGTTGGAGCGGATCCTTCGTGGCTTCTTCGATCTTCTGAGCGTCTCGTTTCTCACGAAGTACTCCCGCAAGCCGATGCACCTATTCGGCTTGGTGGGTCTTCTCCTTACCTTCCTCGGGCTTCTGATCTGCGCTTACCTGTCCGTGCTTTGGTTGCGAGGCGAGAGCATCGGCTCACGGCCGCTGCTGCTGTTGGGGGTGCTACTGATTTTGGTCGGTGCGCAGTCGTTCTCCATCGGGCTTCTGGGGGAGTTCATGACCTTCCAGTACCATCGCAAGCACGATCGCGAGCCGTTACCCATACGTGAGGTCGTGGGTGATCCAGGCTCGGGCAGCTGAACCGTGGCTGTCGAAGTTCATCCAGAATTCGGAGTGGTGGCGCTCGACGAAGGGTGGGTGCCGTCGCCGCGCTACCTGTTGCGGCGAGCTCGCATTTTGGATCACGTCCGCAATTGGCCCAAGGGCCGCGTCTTGGAGCTCGGGTGCGGAGCCGGTGCCCTCATCTATGAGCTCAGCCACGACGGCTTCGAATGCACGGCGGTGGAGCACTCCCCGGCTGCTGCGGCCTTGGCCAGCGACATCAACGATGGCCACGCGACCATTCGAACCGAAGCTGCCCAATGGGATGCTGCGTTCGATTATCTGCTCGCATTCGAGGTGCTCGAGCACATCGAAGACGATCGTGCTGCGTTGCTTCGCTGGCGGCAGTGGTTGCGGCCTGGTGGCCTGATGTTGCTTTCAGTGCCGGCTCATCCGCAACGCTGGAATGCGACCGATGAATGGGCAGGTCACGTGAGGCGCTATGAGCGAGATCGGTTCCGCGAGCTTTTGCAGAGCGCGGACATGGAGGTATTGGAGCTCGAGTGCTACGGGTTTCCCCTTGCCAATCTTCTCGAACGAGTACGTGCTGCAAAGTGCGCACGTGAGCTTGCAGCCGAAAAGGCAGACGCCGAAGACCGGGCGGCGCGAACGGCCGTGAGCGGCGTCGAGCGAACGACCGAAGCCCGCCTCTTTCCCCTCTATGCCAGTCCAGCGGGCAGTCGGGTGATTCGTCTATCCTGCGCCGCACAGAAACTCTTTCTGCATACCGACCTGGGCAACGGATTGCTCGCGCTGGCCCGACGACCATGACGCAGAGAAGAACCATGCGTGTTTGCATGTTTGGAACTTACGAGGCCGGCTACGATCGCAACCAAGTGTTGATACGGGGGATGCGTGAGGCTGGAATCGAGGTCATCGAATGCCACGTCCCGCTCTGGGAGAAGATGCGTTACAAGACCAGTGCGTTGAACGGACCCGGCCAGTATGTCGCGCTGCTGGCCAGGCTCGTTTTGAGCTATGCGAAGCTCGGCCTGCGGTACCTGGTTGCACCGCCACACGACGTGGTCTTGGTGGGCTACCTGGGGCATTTCGACGTGTTTCTCGCGCGAGGTCTGACCTGGTTGCGCCGCAAACCCTTGGTCTTCGATGCGTTCGTGTCCCTCTATGACACTTCGGTGGTCGACCGCGAGGTGTTTCACCGCAACAGCGCTGCCGCGCGCCTGCTGAAGCAAGTAGATCGATGGTCGTGCAAGCTCGCCAATCTGGTGCTCCTCGATACCAACGAGCACATCCAATACTTTTGCGAAGAGTTCGATTTGCCGCGGCCCAAGTTTCAGCGTGTCCTCGTTGGCGCCGACGAATCGTACGCGACCGACGAGTCGGTCTCCCGCGACCCCGACCGTTTCGTCGTCCTGCATTACAGCAAGTTCGCCCCCCTGCACGGGATGCCTTACATCCTGGATGCAGCCAATCTGCTGCGCGACAAGACCGACATCGTTCTGAGAATCGTGGGCGGCGGCCAGACTTTCGAGTCGAGCAAAGCCTACGCCGAGCAGATGGGTTTACAGAACTTGGAGCTCATTCCCTGGCTCGAACCGAAGGAACTGCGCCGTGCCATTCGGGAGGCCCACGTGTGCCTCGGGATCTTCGGCGACACTCCCAAGGCTCGGCGCGTGATCCCGAACAAGGTGTATCAATGTTTGGCAGGGGGCGCCGCGGTCGTGACCGGCCGTTCCCCGGCAGCCGAAGAGCTGCTGGTCGATCACCAGCACGCGTTGCTTTGCGAGATGGCCAGCGGGCAAGCGATCGCGAACGCGATCCTGGAGCTCTACGAGTCTCCCACATTGCGTCAGCGCCTCGGAGACGATGGCGCCAAGCTGTACCGCGAGCGCTGCACCCCGAGGATCATCGTCGAAACCGAGCTTCTTCCTCGGTTACGGGAGCTCGTGTCGCCCGTTGACTCCACCCGAACATGAAGATCGGTGGCATGATGATCAGGTTCAAAGCGCGCCAGATCAGCGCTGCTGCCAAGGCATCTGGGGTATCGATGCCGGCTCGACCGAGCGCTAGCACATAGACGGATTCCCAGTAGCCGAGACCCATCACGCTGCCAGGAATCAGAGAGGTCAGGCTGACCATCGCTTGAATGGCCGTTGCAGTAACCGGGCTCAAGTCTTTTCCGATGGCCAGCATCAACAATGTCAGAATCAGTCCGTGCAGTACGGCGCGCACGCCGGTGATGATCACGTTGGCTGCCACGGACCCACGACGACCCTGGGTTACCAGGTGGAACGTGTCCGGCAGCTCCCGCAGCCGCTCGATCCAAAGGGCGGGCAGGAGCTTGCTCGCAATCCGGCGAGCGGAGCGGGATCGTATGACGAGAAAAACTCCGCCGATCGCCAAGAGCCCCAATCCGCCTGCGATCCAACCGGCCTGGGGATCCACCAACAACCCGAGACCGACGGAGCCCAGGACGACGATCCATGCGAGCGAAACGAGCTTGTCGACCAAGACCACTGCTCCCGCCTGCGGTATGGAAAGGTGACGGCGCCAGAAGACGGGCAAGGAAAACTCGGAGACCCGGCCTAGAAAAAAGCCTACGACCCATGCCAGGCAGAACCCCTTGATGCCCGCGAGCCATCCAAGCCTGTCGCTTACGGCTCTGCCGACGAGCGTCACGCCGATGGCGGCCAGAAGGACGGACAGGACGCCCAGCAAAGTAGCCAGTACCAACGGAATCGGCTGAGCGTGCTCGATCACCTTCCACGACTCGCCAATGTCGCTGAACCAGGCCACCACCGCGACGAGCGCCAAACCCCACGATAGCTTGAGGACGAAGAGGAGTCGTCGCTTCTTCATGGAGCCGAC
>JASFKY010000102.1:0-11235 GCA_050118395.1 Myxococcales bacterium
CCGCATGCCAGCGGGCAAAACCGTACCCGTCCTGGCAAAGAGCACCCGACCTCCAGGCTCGGGTACGTTGGGCGCCCCGCATACCACTTCGTGCTCGTCCTCCCCGTCGAAGACACGGACCAAGGTGAGCTTGTCACGGCCGGGGTGCGGTTGTTTGTCCCGAACCTCCGCGATGACGACGCCCTCGAGGCGATCACCCTTGGGCTCCATCGCCTCGACCTCGAGCCCAGCCAACGAAATGCGACGTGCCACTTCGACGACGTCCGCTTCGACCGGACAGAGCTCTTGCAACCATCGAAATGATGCCAACATCGCCGTTCCTAGAACTGGGACAAGAACCGTACGTCGTTTTCGTAAAGAAGCTTGATGTTGGGAATGCCGTACTTGAGCATGGCGATCCGATCGAGACCCATGCCAAAGGCAAACCCGGTATATGTTTCGGGATCGTAGCCGACGTTCTCGAATACGACAGGGTGGATCATGCCGCAGCCGAGGATTTCCATCCAACCCGTGCCCTTGCAGACGCGACAGGCCGCGGTGCGTTCGCGATCGTTTTCCCAGGCGCGACAAAAGACGCAGCTCATGTCGACTTCTCCACCGGGCTCGACGAATGGGAAATAGCTCGCGCGAAATCGGAGCGCGACATGCTCGTCGAACAGTCGGCGGAGAAACAGCGTGAGCACGCCTTTGAGCTCCGCAAACGAGACGTCCTCGTCCACCAAAAAGCCCTCGAGTTGGAAGAACATGGGCGAATGCGTCGCGTCGTCGTCACGGCGATAAACCGCGCCGGGGGACACGATGGCCAACGGCGGTTTACGACTCATCATCTCTCGAATCTGAATGGTCGACGTCTGGGTGCGCAGCAGCACGCTTTGCGGGTCCGAAACGCTCTTCTGCTCGATGAAAAACGTATCATGCTCGTCGGTGGCGGGGTGGTCGGGCGGGAAGCCGAGCTTGTCGAAACAGTTCTCGTAGAGCTCCACTTCGGGCCCGTCGGCGACGTCGAAGCCCATCGACACGAAGATGTCCAGCACTTCGTTTCGAATTCGCGTGATGGGATGAAGCCGGCCGGGCATTTGCCAGCGCCCTGGGAGCGTGAGGTCGACCGCCGGACCGGTCAGCTCGGCCTCCCGTGCGCTCCGGTGAATGCGTTCGAGTGCATCGTCAAACGTTCGTTGGATGCGCTGCTTGAGCGCATTGGCCGCTTGGCCGAGCTCGCGGCGGCGATCGCCCGGTAGCTTCGGCATGAGCTTGAGCAGAGCGGTGAGCTCGCCCTGAGGACCCACGTAGCGCGCATTGATCAGACGGAGGGAAGGCTCGTCTTGCGCAGCGCCGAGCGCCTCCTCGTAGCCTTCGCGGATCCGCGCGAGACCGTCTTCGAACGTCTGAACCGCTTCTGGCTCTGCCATCGCGCGTCCCAAACGCTTCAATCGATGGCGTCGATGACTGCTTTGAAGCCGCTCGGGTCCGCGACGGCGATCTCGGCCAGGATCTTACGGTCGAGCGCGATGTTCGAACGCTTGAGCCCCGCGATGAGCTGACTGTAGTTCAGGCCGTTGCTTCGCGCCGCCGCGTTGATGCGTGCGATCCACAAGCTGCGGAATTCGCGCTTTTTCGTCCGTCGGTGACGGTAGGCGTCCTCCCAGGCATTGTGGACCTGCTCGACTGCAACGTGAAAGGCCTTGCGGCGTGCGCCGTAGTACCCCTTTGCGTGCTTGAGCACTCGATTGCGGCGGCGGCGGGCTTTGAACCCTCGTTTGACTCTAGGCATGGCGTTTTCCTCCGAAGTCTCAGAGCTCGTAAGGAAGCAAACGCCGAATGCGCGCCTCGTCCGCAGGATCGACCATGGAGTTCTTCTTGAGCTTCCGCAGCCGATTGGCGGGCTTGCCACGCATCAAGTGCTGCTTACCCGCGGTCGAACGGCGGATCCGGCCTCCACCGGTCAGCTTGAACCGCTTCTTGGCAGCACGTTTGGTCTTCATCTTGGGCATTTGACTGTCCTCGCTTGAAGCTCCCAAGCCAGCGGGACCCGCGGCTAGGAAGCGGAGAGCACGCTGTGTAGCGCGTGAGGCAGTGCAGTCAAGTCGCTGGAATTATGCACTCTGGACCCTGCTCAAGTGGCCCGTATCGTCGGGCCCGGAGGGCGGGGTCACCAAGAAGGAGCTTCCGAGCCTGCCTCAGCGCGTATGCTGGACTTTGACCCGCGGGGCGAGGATGGCCGTCATGGTGCGACCCTCGAGACGGGCCGAGGTTTCGACCGTGCCGATATCCTGGATGGCCTCGACGATGGCGTCGATCTGACGTTGGGCCGTCTCCGGATGCGTGATCTCCCGGCCGCGAAAGCGAACGGTGATCTTCACCTTGTTTCCGTCCTCCAGGAATCGACGAATGTGCTTCGTCTTGAATTCCAAGTCGTGCTCGTCGGTCTTGGGGCGGAGCTTGATCTCCTTGAGCGCGATCTGGGTTTGTCGCTTGCGCGCCTCGGCCTGCTTCTTCTTTTCTTCGTACTTGAAGCGGCCAAAATCCATGATCTTGCAAACTGGAGGGCTTGCCTTCGGATTGACCTCGACGAGGTCGAGGTCCAGGCCCCGGGCCATTTGACGTGCCTCGTCGGTGTTCATCACGCCCAGCATGTTGCCGTCGGCGCCGATGACGCGGATTTCGGGTACTCGAATGCGATCGTTGACCCGCGGTCCGAAGTTGCGGGGGCGATCGCGCGGTCCAAAGCGCGGTCTAGCGATGACTCTCTCCTCTTGTTGAATCCTCTGCGGAAGGCGGCCGGTTTTCCCGTGCCAGGCGCTCGAACACCTCGGCCAACGGCAGAAAGCCGAGGTCTCTGTTCTCGTCTCGCGAACGGAGGGCCAGGCCCTGCCCTTCCACTTCTTGTTGACCAATCACGCCCAGATACGGAATCCGCATCAGGCGAGCTTGGCGAATCTTGGCGCCCAGCTTGTCGCTGCTCAAATCGGCGGTCACACGGAACCCTCGTTCCTGAAGCTGGGTCTGTACATCCCGTGCATATTCGTTGAACTTCTCGCTCACAGTCAACAGCGTGATCTGCTCGGGCGCCAGCCAAACCGGAAACGCACCTCCCAGGTGCTCGGTCAAAACCGCGAAAAAGCGCTCGATCGAGCCCAGAATGGCCCGGTGCAACATGACCGGACGGTGGGTGGTGTTGTCCTCGCCGACATATTGAAGGTCGAAACGCTCGGGCAAGTTGAAGTCCGCCTGGATCGTGCCGAGCTGCCAGGGACGTCCAATGGCGTCCTTGAGATGAAACTCGATTTTGGGTCCGTAAAACGCACCCTCGCCCTCGGCGATGTCGTAAGGAAGACCTTTGGACTTCACGGCCTCCTCGAGCGCCCGTTCGGCTCGGTCCCAGACTTCGTCTGCGCCTAGTCGTTTTTCCGGCCGGGTCGCGATGACGATTCGAACGTCGGTGAAACCGAAGTCCCGGTAGGCATCGTGAACCAAATCGAGAAAGCTCTTGATCTCGTCTTGAACCTGATCGAGCGTGCAAAAGATGTGCGCGTCGTCCTGTGCGAAGGTGCGAACCCGCGTCAGGCCCTGCACCACGCCGCTTCGCTCGAAGCGGTGAAGACGGCCGAAATCCGCCATTCGGATGGGTAGCTCGCGATAGCTGCGTTTGGTCATCCCGTAGATCAAGCAGTGGCTCGGGCAGTTCATCGGCTTCACACCGAACCGAAGCGATTGCTCGAACGTTTCGGCCCATTGTTCTGGGGTTTTCGGCGGATTCTTCTCGATGCTCTCTTGAAGCTTCTCGAGGTTTTCCGAGGTGGCCGCCATGTACATGTTCTCACCGTACGAAGGCAGATGCCCAGAGGTATGGAAGAGCTCGTTGTCGAAGATCTGCGGCGTGATCACCTCGTCGTAGCCGTAGCGGGCGTAGAGCGATCGCACGTACCCTTCGAGTCGATTGTAAATCGTCGCCCCTCGCGGCAAAAAGAAGGGTGAAGCGGGCGCGTGGGGATGAAATGCAAACAGCTTGAGCTCTTTTCCAAGCTTTCGATGGTCGCGTTGTTTGGCTTCCTCGAGTTGTTTGAGGTGAGCGCGCAGCGCCTTGGGTGATGCAAATGCCGTCCCGTAAATGCGCTGGAGCATCGGGTTGCGCTCATCGCCGCGCCAATAGGCGCCCGCCACGCTGGTAAGCTTGAAGGCCTTCAAGAACCCGGTGGACGGCACATGCGGACCCTCGCAAAGGTCGACCCAGTCGCCGTGCCGGTAAAGAGAGATGGGGTCCTCGAGCCGCTCGAGATGCTCGAGCTTGAAGTTCTCGTTCAAGGACGCGAGGAGCTCGCGCGCTTGCTCTCGGCTCACCACCTGGCGCACGAAGGGTCGGTCCGCCTCGATGATCTCCGCCATCTTTTCCTCGATGGCGCGAAGGTCGTCCTCGGAGAACGTTCCATCGGGACGGGCGTAGTCGTAGTAGAAGCCCTCCTCCGTGGCCGGGCCGAACGCCACCTTGGTCCCTGGGAACAAGCGCTGCACGGCGTCGGCCATCACGTGGGCCGTGGAGTGACGAATGATGGGCAGCGCGGATTCGTCGTGGGCCTGAATTGGCTTTACGTCAGAGGCGCCCTGCGGAATCGGGGTGTGCAAATCGTATACTTTGCCGTCGATGCGGGCTGCAATCGTGTCCTTGCCAAGCGCACCTCGCGCCTCCAGCGCTTCGCGCGCCGTCTGCTTCGTTGCCTCAGTCATCATCGGTCAGCGAGCCGAGCGAGGTCCAGGGCTTCGCGCGTCCGTCCAGACGCGCCGATAGGACCTTTGCTTCCCGAACACGAGACTTGAGAAGGGTCAGACATGGGCAAAAACGGCACCGATGGAGGCTTTTGACACACGCCGTATCGATTGCAAGCCCCATCTGGTAGAGGCCGTGACGGCCCGTGAGTCCGTCGCTCGTCCTCGAAGACTTGCTGGCGGCAGCGCGTAGGCGAGAGCCAAGAATCCGGTTAGGCTCGCCGAAATGCGGGGCGTTGGATGCAGGCAGGCGGGGCTCTCGTTCACCATCATTTGGGCCGCCGCGGCTCTTCCGGCGCGCGATGCCCAGGCGGACTCCACGCACTACCAGACCCTGCAGCTTGGTGAGCGCTCGCGGGGCATGGCCGCCGCCTACACGGCGTTTGCCGCCGACGGGGCGGCGATTTGGTACAATCCGGCCGGCCTTCCCTTGCTCGAGCCGAAGCTTCTTCAGGGGAGCTTGTCGTTGGTGCAGCGCCGCACGTTGAATATCAAGGGCGCGCTCGTCACCGACGGACCGGATGGCCCCGGAGGAAAAGAACAGGTCGAGGACTTCCAGCTCAGCTCGAACCCGGCCCTCCCCGGCTTCGCCGTGGCAGCTTTTGCGGTCGGCAAGCCCCAGGCAAAGCTCGACGACACCAAACCGCTTCAAATCGCGATCTCGGCTTTTCAGCTCTACAACAGCGACTTGGGCGGCGACATCAACTTCCAAGACCAGCTCGGTCGGACGAACAGCCTGCAGTTCTACCAAAAAGACAACATGACCTACTTCTCCGTGGGGATGGGCTATCGCCCGACCCGCAAGTTCTCGGTGGGAGTCACCGTGCTGGCAAGCAGACGTCACGTCGAGCACGTCGAAACCGCGTCTCTTGCCACGGGCGGCACGCAGGACCCGACCCAGGGAAGCCCATGCCCCAGCAGCCCCACGATTCCATTCTGCATCCTCAACGCGCGCCAAATCGCCCGCAACACGGTGTTCCAAATGGATGCGTGGTACATGAGCTTCCGAATCGGAATTCTCGGGCTCGTCGGAAAACAGTGGCGCCTCGGTTTGATGTTTCAGCCTCCGGGCTTTCGCGTGGGCGGGCAGTCGGGCTTGCGGTTCGAGCTCTCCGATGTGTATCCGATCACCGATCCAAACAACCCGGGGCTCTCGGATTCCATCTTCGGGAAGCGTAAGTTCAGCTCGCGATCGCCGATTCCATGGGAGCTTCGTCTCGGCGTGTCCTACGTGATCTCCCGCAAGGTCGTCGTCGCGGCGGACCTTCAGCTCGTAGGCCCTGTCGGCGCAGGGTCAATTGCCCCTGGCGTTCCGCAGCTCGAAGGCCGCGCAAACACTTCGGGTATCTTGCTGGCGGATTCGACGAAGCGTGACTTCACTTGGAACATTTCCATCGGGTCGGAGATCCAAATCACGGAGTCTCTCTTTACCCGCTTCGGATTCCTCACCGACAACAGCAGCGCGCCGGGAACCGGCACTGCGGCCTCGGATGCCATCAGCCCTGCGCAGATCGATCGACTGGGGTTCAGCGCCTCGGTTGGTGGCTCCAAAAATGGCAAGGGCTTGTCCGTGGGCATTTCCATGCTCTTCGGCAAGGGAACCGGCAACGGGCTCGACTTTCGGCAGGAGGCGTTCGACAACGACACCAACTTCATCCGCGTTCCGGTCAGAGAACGGACCTTCATCGTCTCCATCGGCGGTGACATCGGGCAGACCGCCGACATCGTGAAGACACGCGTCAAAGAAAAGAAGACGGAGCAGCAGCTCGAGGCAGAAAAAGCAAGAAAGGCACAAGAGCGCCGGCAAGACATGGAAGAGGAGACCGACCTCGAGATCAAGGCGGCCAAGTCGCGTGCGATCGACGCACACCGTCAAGCGGAGGAAGCGGCGGCGCGTGCGAAAAAGGCGGATGAAGCGGTCAAGGAACTGGAGGAGCAGAAGAACACGGAGGAGCTCGATAAAGCGGACCAAGAGGCGCTACAGAACTCCACGAAAGAGGGCATCAACACGATTCGGTGACCGCTTCGAAGCTCCAGCGCATCGCACGATCGAGCTCTCTCGCTCCGTTGCGCTAAGAGGGGCTTTCCATACAAGCTTGGCGCGTCGTCCACTCGCTCTGGCAGGCCGCAACGTCACATTCATTGTCGGTGACGCACTGATAGTAACTGCGGGTTTCATCCGGACAGGCGGCATTCAGAGCGTCGGTCACGACATTGACGCAGCCTGGAAATGCCGAACAGACGGCACAGTAGTCCCTGGCCAAGGGATCCACTGGAGGAGGAGGCTCCGACGAGCCGCATCCTACCGTGAGGACCAAGAGCGTGCCGCCCATGACAAAGCGCCATAAGACGCGCATCGTTCCGCCCAAGCTCATTCTTGGAAGCATATCGCAGCCTCGCTCGACCGTCTCGCGGTCGATTTCGGAACGATTCATGCACGGAGCCGCCTTCCTCAAGGGTGCGGGTTTCATCAGCGCTCCCGCGGTACCTGTCCTAGATTACGCATGGACGTCCCATGAGCCTCCTCGCACTGACCTCGTTGTTGCTCGCCTGCGCCCTCGGGGCGGGGCTCGTCGGTTCACTCACCGGCATGGGGGGGGGCGTCGTGATCGTGCCGCTGCTCGTTCTTGGTCTCCACATGGACATCCGTTACGCGATTGGCGCCTCGCTGGTCTCGGTCATCGCGACTTCCTCGGGTGCCGCGGCGGCCTACGTCAAAGAGGGCTTCACCAATTTGCGTCTGGGCATGCTACTCGAGGTCGCAACCACGGTCGGCGCGGTGAGCGGCGCATTCGTGGCTTCCCGTGTCTCTTCCTCCGCCATCGGAGTGATCTTCGGGTGCGTCCTGCTCTACTCGGCCTACGCATCGTGGCGCCGAATTCCACTCGACAGCGAAACCGAGCGGAGAGACCGTATCGCCTCGGCACTCCGGCTCGATGGCAGCTTCCCTGAAAAGAACCAAAACGTTGGGTACTTCGTCCAACATGTGCCGGGTGGTTTCGCGCTCATGTACCTCGCGGGAGTCCTCTCGGGCCTGCTCGGGATTGGCTCGGGCGCAATGAAGGTGCTCGCCATGGATCGAGTGATGAAGGTGCCCTTCAAGGTGTCGACCACCACCAGCAACTTCATGATCGGCGTGACCGCTGCCGCAAGCGCGGGCGTCTACCTCAATCGTGGGTACATCGACCCCGTGCTGGCGATGCCCATCGTCCTCGGTGTGCTGGCAGGCTCTCTGCTCGGCGCGCGTCTGCTGACGCGGGCTCCGACCCACATCCTACGCGTGGTTTTCGCGTTGGTGATCGTGGCCTTGGGGATTGAAATGATCTTCGAAAGCCTCACGGGGAAGCTTTGAAATGAGCCTATTGCCAACGCCTCCTCCCACAGAGCGCCGCGTGGAGCAATTCATCGGGAATCTCCTGCGAACCGGCGTTTTGCTGGCCGGCGCGGTCGTGCTCGTCGGCGGTTTGGCTCATACGATCGGGCACGCCGGCGAGATTCCGGACTATCGCACTTTTCGAGGAGAGCCAGCCGACCTGCGGAGCATCACGCTCATCTTCCGCGATGCTTGGTCCCTTCAGAGCACAGCCGTCATCGAGCTCGGCTTGCTGCTGCTGATCGCGACGCCGGTCGCTCGGGTCTTTTTCGCGGCCGTGGCCTTCGCGCTCAGTCGCGACTGGCTCTACACCCTGGTAGCGTTCATCGTCTTGTCGGTTTTGATGGCCAGCCTTGCGGGATACGTCTGAACGCCGACCGGTCGTCCTGCTTGGAGCAGACGGCTCCTGGCTTTGCCGCCTACAGACAATACGCGTAGATGAACGTGATGGTCTTCGGGAAGATGGGATACCGAAGCCCGGCCGTTTCATCGACGTAACAGCTCGATGGCGACAGCTCGGTGACGTCGACTGTCCCTGATGGCGGGTTGACGTTGGGAAATACCAACTCTCCGAACCCACCGTCGGCGATCACGCTTTGTTGGTTGACCGCGTCCCAACCGGAGAACGTAAATGGCGGGTCACTGTCGGCATCGATGGTCGCGGTCTCCCCGCCTTGGGCGCCTTCGGAGAAGGTGACGTCGACCATGGCGTGGTTGTCGTTGATGGCTCGACCTATGGACGTGGCCCAAGCCGAGACTTCACTGTCGGGGACGACGTAAAGGTCGGCGCCACCCGTCGTCTCACCGGGGACTACCCAGTAGTCAACGGTGCTCCAGTTTCCAGCTGCGGTCGTGATGAAGAGTCGATCGCCATCGGGCACCCCTTCAAGGGTAAAGCTGCCACTGGCATCGGTCGTCGTGGAAAGCGCGGTTCCATAGACCTCGACGGTAGCCCCTGAAACCGTGGGATATCCCTGCTCGTACGCGTAGACGATCCCGTTGACGCTCGATGTGGGACCCGTGCCGCCCGTGCCGCCCGTGCCGCCCGTGCCGACCGTTCCACCCGTGCCGCCGGTGCCGCCCGTGCCGCCCGTGCCGCCGGTGCCGCCGGTGCCGTTTCCGTCACTGCCACACGCTGCAAGCGCAACGGACAAAAGCAGCGCGCTCAATGTCCTGATTTGGGTACGCATGATGACCTCCCCGCTCGAAACCTCGTGACTCCGATGCATCGAGCATACCAACCGACCCAATTCCGACTTCCCATGTCTTTTCGGCCCGAGCCAGCGAATTGCTTGCGCCTACAATCTCGATGGCGCCAGATTTGCGCACGCGAGACGATGCGAGGCGTCGAGCCCGTTGGCCGAGTGGGCTTCTGTGCGTCCTGCGGGCATGTGATGTGATACGTTGCACGCGCTCGCCCAAGCGCGCGGATGTCCATGATGCGGTCTCTCTTTTTTGCGTTGGCGCTGTCGATGATGCTGTGTGGTCTCCCCGGGACGGCCCCGACCACCCATGCCGAGGAGGCGACCATGTTGCGCATTGCGTCGCTGGCTCCTGCGGGGTCGTCTTGGATGAAAGTCCTCAATGCGTGGAAACAGACCGTCGAAGAAGACACCGGCGGCCGGCTCATCGTACGCTTCTACCCCGGAGGCTCGCAGGGCGACGAGCGCGACTTCGTACGCAAGATGCGCGTCGGACAGCTCGATGGGGGCGTCGTCACGATCACGGGCTTGAGCATGCTGGTGCGGCCCACCGTCATCCTCGGAGTGCCGGGCTTTCTCGACTCCTACGAGAAGCTCGATCGAGTGCGGACCAAGCTCGCGGATCGCTTCGCCAAGTTGTTCGTCGACAAGGGCTTCCAGATGGTCGCCTGGGGAGATGCCGGCAAGACCAGGCTCTTTTCCGTCAAGCCCATTGCAAAGCCCTCGGATATCAAGTCCATGCGGCCGTGGATATGGAAAGACGACCTCAACTTCATCGAGTTCTATCACGTGGTCGGTGCCCCTGGTGTCCGGCTCGGCGTTCCCGAGGTGTACCCGGGGCTTCAGACCAAGATGATCGATGTCGTGACATCGTCCGCACTCACGGCCGTTGCTCTCCAGTGGTACACGCGACTCAACTACATGACCGGCCACAATCTCTCCATCATCGTAGGCGGCGTCGTGATGCGAAAGGACAAGCTCGACGCGCTGGACCCCGAGCTTCGCGAAATCTTCTTCAAGACGGCCAAGCGCGCTGAAACGCTGCTCAACGCGTCGATCCGTCGCGACGACGACAAAGCCTTCGACGTCATGATCAAAAAGGGAATCGTGGCTACCGACACGAGCAAGCACCAAACAGCGTGGGACGAGGTGTCGAAGAAGATCCTGGACGGGATGACCGGGCGCGTCTTTTCCAAAGAGCTCGTGGACGCCGTGCGCGCGGCAGCGAAACCGGATTCGAAGTAGAGGGGGTTGATCAGGTTTTTCGCTTGGCGTCTGAGTCGTGTATTGCTCGGCCGGTACCACGATCCTGCAAAGGGGCCTCCCCACCGTCGATCATGTACCATGCGCGGCCATGAAGACGGCAAGCCGCGCGACTCCAGACCAGTCGTTTGTCGTACTCTGCGTCACGGTGCTGCTCCTGCACCTAACGATTGCCGCGCTCCTGCAGGGTCCCTGGTGCATCGACGATGCCTACATCAGTTTCCGCTACGCCCGTAATCTGGCGCGAGGCGTGGGTCTCGTATGGAATCCGGGTCAATTCGTCGATGGCTACACGAACTTCGCCTGGGTGATCTTGTTGGCGCCATTCGAGGCTCTGGGACTGGATACGCCCCTGATAGCTCGCCTCGTCAACGGTGGATGTGCCGTCGCCACCGTGGTGGTAACGATGCGGTTCGCTTCGAGGCACATCGGTCCGGGCGCCGCTATCGTGCCTGGCCTGCTGCTGGTGCTCGACGGGGCGTTGGGACGTTGGGGACAGGATGGATTGGAGACCACCGCATTCACCCTTGTGCTACTCGCATCATGCCTCGCAGCATTGCGAGCTTGGGAGGAGGACCGCCCGGGCTACCGGGTACCTCTGCTCTTTGGACTGCTCGCACTCTTGCGTCCGGACGG
>JASFKY010000103.1:0-11095 GCA_050118395.1 Myxococcales bacterium
CGCGCGAGCATGTCCGAGTCGAAGGGCGTGGCCGAAGCCGTGCCGACCTGCGGCACCAGGTAGGCGAGTCGGAGCTCGTCCTTGCGGTTCCCGTAGTGTTCGGTCGAGGCTCGAATCAACGCCTCGATCGCGTCGGCTCCCGATTCTGCTTTCGCCACCGCATCGCCGACCGCCTCGGCGTGGCTTTCGAGCCCGAGATAGACCAACTCGAAAACGAGGGCCTCCTTGGAAGGAAAGTAGTGATAGAGCGCGGCCTTGGTGAGTTGGAGCTCGCGTGCCACCGCGGCGAGGGTGAAGCTGGCCGTGCCCCGCCTCAAGAGCACCCTGCGCGCGGCGTCGAGGATCTCCTCCCGCACCTGTTCTCGACGGCGTTCATTTCGAGCATGTCGCGGATCCATAGGTATTTCTACCATAGGTCAAAAAAATTTACCATAGGTAGTTTTTTTCTACCTATGGTTAGAATTGCGTGATATGGTGCTTCTCAACCTCTTGAAACAGGAGGAGGGTTCACCCATGACAAACCACCCTTCAGACAGAATTCGTCTCTTTGCTTTCGGCGGCGGTTGGGGCGTGCCATTCGCCACCGCGGCCCCGTTTCCCCTCAAGCTCGCCACTTGGCTGCGGATGGCGGAGATCCCATTCGATTTCGTGGTCGCCAACGACCCGAGCAAGGGCCCCAAAGGCAAATCCCCCTGGATCGAATGCGGCACGCTGCGCATGGGGGACTCGACGCTCATCATCCAGTACATGGAGGAGCGCTTCGGAATCGATCTCGACGCGCACCTCGACGGACGACAGCGGGCGCTCGCGCTATCCGTTCAGCGCATGTTCGAAGAACACTTTCACCAGTGTTTCGAACACCAGCTCTTCTTCGGTCGCGGCGGAGAGGAGCGATTGCATGAATTTGCGGCCAGCATGCCGATTCCTTTGCGCTGGCTCGTGCCTACCGTCCTCAAGCGAGCGTTCGGAAAGCAGTTGTATGCCCGAGGCATGGGTCGTCATACGGAGGACATCATCATCGAGCAGGGTAAGTCCGATCTCGACGCCGTAGCCGAGTTGCTCGGCGACCAGCCGTACTTTCTGGGCGATCGTCCATGCTCGATCGATGCGTGCGTCTTCGGCTTCCTCGGCGTGTCGCTCTACGTTGCTGGCGACAATCCCCTGTATCGATACGGTGCTTCGATCGAAAATCTGATGCGCTACAGCGAGCGGATGAGGCAGCGGTACTTTCCCGAAACGCTGAGCGTGCTCGCACCGCTCTTCCCGAGCGATCCCGCGCTGCCCTCCAAGAACGCGGAGCGTGGGGAGGGGCAAGACTCCGGTGTCCCGCGCAGCAGTCGAGCCTCAGGAGATCGTGGCGCAAGCCGGGTGCCCAAGCTATTGGACTGACAAGCCTCACGGTTCCTCCAGTTTGTCAGTGTATGGACATCAGAGCTTCCGACAGCTCTTTTCGGAGGCGTTCACGCTCTTCTTCGCTGAGCTTTTCCGGTTGGAGTACCACGACGAGCTTCTTCAGAGTGCCCGTGAACGAATGGGGCATCTGGTCCACGTGGGCCTCGCTCACGGGGCCGCCGAACGTGCTGCTTGCGCCGAAACCGACGTCGTCGGTCAGAATCAGCAGCACGTTTGGGGACCCCTCCGGTGCTTGAACACCCTCAGGAAAATACGGCGTCGACTCCGCCGCCGTGCGTGCAATCTTGCCTTGGAAAGGCGGCTTGGTGTGCGGTAGGACGTTGCGATCTTCTGGAGCGACCGAGTCCGTCTCATCCGCGGCTGGCTCGGACCGCGGCGTGCACGCCGACGTGCCGGGTACGGTCAGCAGAATCACCGCCAGCAGGACGACCCTCCGTGGCGCAGTGGACCCTCATCCGTTGCGATCGGGCGCTGTTTCGATGTCTGCGCGGAGGGCGTCGAGGCCCTGCTGCAACCAGCCTTTGAAGAGCCTCGCGATCGGAAGGGCAAGCGGATAGGCAAGAGGAGAAGTCAGCCCGAAGGTGTACGTCCACACGATTCGCGTGCCGCCTTGCTCTTCGGTGAAGCCCCAATCCCCAGTGCCGCTTCGCACGAGTAGCGAAAAGGGAAACTTGGCACCGCCCTTCCAGCCGTAGCGATACCTCACGGGAGGATCGAAGGCGAGGATGACTTCTTCCAGAACCGTGCCGTCGGTCATGAAGACGCGGCGCTTCGAACCGGTGGCAAGTGCCTGCCCTTCGTTCATCTCCACTTTGGTAATCCCCGCAAAGGGCCCCCGCGAGCTCAAGATTTCCGAGGTGTTCGTGCTGTCGGTGGCTCGCGCAAACACCTCGTCACGCGGGCGCGGGATCAAAACCGAAGCCGAAGTCGAGATGTCGGTCACGACGGAAGACGGTAGCATGGGATCGACGAAACTTGCGAGATGGGCATTGAGATCAATACTCCGCAATGCTCGAATCCATGCGATCCGGATCATCGCACCGCTCCGTTGCTGCGTTTGCGACCCTCGTCGTTCTCACTTTCTCGTTGCTGGGCTGCCCGAGGAGCGCCACCCAATCTCCGGACCTCGGTACGGTTTGCGTCGAACGGTACGCCAAGTGCCGACTGCCCGATGGGCCTCTCGGAGTGTGCAATGACGCGCCGTGCCCGGAGGGACAGTCGCCGCCCTGCTTCCAGTGCGTCTCACAGCACTAGGCGAGTGGAAGCGCGCGGTCGGGAATACTCGGAGAATCGCCTCGACGTTAGGGGCAAGGACTTGCGGCTGCGACCCGTGTCCCGGCGCCTAATCTGTTCGAAACCCGACTCTGCAATGCCGAAGCTTCATTCGAGCGCAGGCTCGGCACGTCGAACTGAGCTCAAAGGAGGCTCGCGTGACTTCGATGACTTCTTCGACTGGCGGCGACGTCGGTCGGATCTCCTGGATCTCCTGTCCTGCCGACGGCGCAGCGCAGGCGTCGCGCTTGTTCCAGGCCGTAGACCGGTGCATCCTCGCACAGATGACGATACTCCTGTTGTCGGTGGCGTTGGTGCTGGCGGCCGGCTGTGGAACCGACGAGGCCAGCTTTGGGATCTCCGCTCCATCGGTGGTCTTGGACGTGGACCTCGATGCAAGGCGTCACCGGGTGGGCCGATTGATCGGTTGGAACATCGGAGCCGGCACCCGCTATTCACCCCCGGATGGACGGCGTCATCCCGAATGGCGCAGCCCGGAAATCGCGGAGATGGTTCGACGCCTCTCTTTGGTGCGAGCCGCCAATCGGGATCGACCGATCGTCCGCTTCAGCGGCCTTCAGATCGACGGCGCGCTTGGTGGGGATGGATATCACTTCTTCGATTTTGCCGACCCATCCAGCGAGGTCTCTGCCGACGACAACGTCGCGCCGTTCGAATACATGGCCATCATTGACGAGATCGACGCTGAGCCGCTCATCATGCTGAACTTTGGCTCTGGAACGTCGGCGGAGGCGGCGCGCTATGCGCGTCACCTGACTGGCAACGAGAGCACCGACCCCATGGTGGCGGCGCGTATTTTCTGGGGCCGCGATGCACCCTGGGCGGTCTCTCACTACGAGATCGGAAATGAGATCTACGAGCCTTTCAACACAGGCTTCCTCGGCGATGGCCTATACAGCTACGCGAATCCAAACGCGCTCGACGGAGGCGACCCTCTTTGGTACGGACGCCCCGCCTCG
Organism: Myxococcales bacterium; assembly: GCA_050118395.1. Taxonomy (GTDB): domain Bacteria; phylum Myxococcota_A; class Polyangia; order Polyangiales; family Houyiibacteriaceae; genus SG8-38. The sequence continues at coordinate 3,666 of JASFKY010000103.1, forward strand.
GACGTGGACGACTATACGGAGAGAGCGATCGAGTATGTGGAAGCCGTTCTGGAAGTGCAGCCGGATGCGCGATTCTATATTCCGCTGACTCAATCGACGTGGGACGGGTGGGGCGGTCCATCGGCGTCCCTGCCAGCTCTTGCACCGTTGCTCGAGCTCCCCGCCGTCGCTGGTGTCGTGGTCCATCAGTATGTGGCCGACGACGGGAGAACCGGTTACGGGTGGGAGCCCGCACAGGACGCATGGCTTCTTTCGAGCGCAGACTTCTATCGACCGCTATTTCGCGAGTTGGCCACGATGCTCGACTCTCTCTCACGAGAGGAGCCCTTAGAGCTCACGGTGACCGAATACTTCGGCGCCGCGCAGGATCGGATGGGCCGCACGTTTGCTGCCGATCTGAGCATTGCCGATTTGCTCATGCTCTATGCGGACGCTGAGGTTGACCTGGCTCTCGAGCACATGACTCTTGCGGAAGATCCGGGCTCGAATCCGATCGTGCAGGAAGCACACAAGCCTTTCTTCGTCCAAGGCAACGTGGTGACTGATCGACCCAGCTACACGCTGACCAAGCTCGTTGCCGACCATCTCTGGCAGTACGTCGCGACGGTGAACGAGACACTGATGCCGACTGCACGGCAGCCGCTTGCCAGCGGCGGTTACGAGTACGACCTGGTCAGTGCGCTTGCACTCGTCTCCGACGACGACAGCGAGGGCAGCGTGCTTCTGCTGAATCGCGATCTGACACAAGAGCACGTGGTCGAGCTGACTGTGCGAAGTCACGATCGCGTGACCGAAGCACGCGGCGTCGTACCCGACGACGTGTGGATCGAGACCCTGCAGGTTCCCGGAGAGACGGTGCCTACCACGTTCGAGCAGCAAGGCGCCCGCGTGCGGGTCGTCCTTCCACCGCACTCATTCGCTGCCATCGCGATCGAACGATCTTCCCTCAGATAATTGCAAAAATATCCCCGATGGCTCAACGGGGAGTTGCATTGTATAGCCATCGTGCTGGCATGCTTATCCGGACCGGTTACGACATCGTCTTCGAGTATCCGGTACCCACGCCGGTCCTGGCGATGCTCTATATTCATCCTTCGCGGACAGCATCGATCCGTCGCGCCGAATCTCTCATCGTCGATCCGGAAGTACGGATCCAGGACTACATCGATACTTTCGGCAATCGTTGCGGTCGACTGGTCGTGCCGACCGGAGAGATACGCTTTTGGAACGAGGCCGTTCTCGAGGACAGCGGAGAGCCGGACCGGAAAGAAACCCGCGCCAAACAGCATGAGATTCACGCGTTGCCGGACGAGGTGCTCCGATTCTTGCTTCCGAGCCGCTACTGTGAGGTGGACCGAATGCTAGACCTCGCTTGGCAGCTGTTTGGCGCCGGTCCCACGGGTTGGGCCCGCGTACAGGCCGTTTGCGATTTCGTCCATCAGCACATCCGGTTCGACTACCTCGAGGCGCGCAGCACTCGCACGGCCTACGAGGCTTATCAAGAGCGGGTGGGTGTATGTCGCGACTTTACCCATCTCGCCATTACGCTGTGCCGTTGTCTCAATATTCCTGCCCGATACTGCACCGGCTATCTTGGTGACATTGGCGTTCCAACCTCGGACGATCCAATGGATTTTAGCGCTTGGTTCGATGCCTATCTGGGTGGCGAATGGCATACCTTTGATGCGCGCAACAACACCCCGCGCATCGGTCGAATCCTGATGGCGCGCGGGCGCGACGCTGCCGATGTCGCGCTGCTGACCTCGTTTGGCGTGAGTCGCCTAGTCCGATTCGAGGTGTGGACGGAGGAGGTCGGCGAGGAAGCCATCGTGGACGAAGAGTGAATCCCCAACGTGGGCGTGTGGACTCGCGGCTCATCCCAGCTGAGGCCTACCGTCCACGTGCTTGGCAGTAGCCTCTGACTTCGCTGGCCTCTTGGAACAAGGCGGGAACGCCCAGCTCTTCCAGAGCGCTTGTCGCGGCCGACAGTTCGAGATCCGCGGCATCGTGCTCCCCTGTCTCCGAGTAAGCTCGGGCGAGCCGAAGCCTTTGACGGACGAGGTGTAACGGCGAGCCGATCCGGTGCCACAGTCGCACGGCCTCACGCAGGTCGCTGATGGCCTCCTCCAGATCGCCTTCGAACATCCGAAGCTCGGCGCGCGCGCCCAACATGTAGGCTCGGAGTCCCGAAGTGCTCCACAAATTCGGGGTGCGCTCGAGCTTCTCCAGCGCTTGGCGGGCTCGCTTGGGACGATCGGCAGCCAGGGCGACCTCAATGAGGTGTGCCAGCAATAGCCCATAGCGTTGCCGGTCCGCCCAACCGGCTTCCTTGAGCGAGCGCTCCAGTCCGGACAGCCCTGCCATCGCCCGTCCTCGAAGCACCTGCAGGCGCGCTAGACCTGGCTGAGGATCCCACCCGCACTCGTGCGCGCGCCGGTATGCGACATCGGCGGCATCGAGCTCCCGCCGGCTCAGGTGAAGGTCCCCCAACACCCGCCACGCATCCCCCTGAGCGTACGGCGGTAAGGACTCCACGGCTTCCATCGCCGCGCGCTCGGCTTCATTGATGTCGCCTCGATGGTGCAGGACCTCGGCCCGGTGCAGCCGGCAGTTACCGCTAAACTGATCGAAGGAACCCTCCTCGCACCATCGCACGAAGCTTTCGTTCCATTCAACTGCCCGCTGCCAGTCGCAACGGTTGCGACACGTCCAGATCAATCCACAGAACACGACGCCACTCACGGTCGGACTGGCACGCCCAGTCAGCACCATCGCAGCAGCCTCTTCATGAACCGCCAGCCCCCGTTCGATCTGCCCAGTGGCTATGAGAGCCATGCCGAGATAACTCATTCCATAGACCTCGATATCGATTTCGGCTAGCTCACGTCCAATTGTCACCGCACGTTCGGCCAGCTCGATCGCTCGGTCGAAACGTCCGTCCGCGATTGCGAAGCGGCTGCTCAAGCCGGCGAGGGCGCCGTGCTCGCGAAGGACAGGCGCCTCGGGCAAGATCCGTTCAGCGCGGCGCAGCCAGCCGCGAGCGAGGCCGAGCTCGGATTGCTCGAACAAGAGCTGGGCCAAAGTCAGTGCCGCGCGGGCTACCCCTGGGTGGTCCGATTTGGCCCCGTAGGCGGCCACGGCGCGCTCGAGGGGCGCAATGGCGTCTCTGCATTTGGCGCACAGATGCAGCGCTTCAGCCCAGCGTTCGAGGTCCGCCGCATCGAGCGGTTGCGCCGCATCGGCCTCGGCGAACCGCTCTGCAGCCTCGGGCCATCGACCTTCGGCATGTAGACGTCGCGCATCCTCATCCGGACTTCGGCTTGGTTCCGGCTCCGCCGCCGTCCCGTTGCGACCGACCACCTGCACCGAAGCGTCGAAGCGATACCCCTGCCGGCTGTAGGTTCGGATTGCGTCTTCCCGTCCGCCTTCCCTGAGGGCGGTGCGTACCAGGCTCACGGCCCGCTTGAGAGAACCGTCCGACACCACGACATCCGGCCAGACCGCGTCCAGCAGCTCGTCCTTTGGCACGACCCGGTCGCGGTTCCGGATCAGATACTTCAGCACATCGAAAGCCCGCGGCTGCAGCGGGACCTCGCGTCCATCGAGGCGCAGCTCGCGGGTTCGTTCGTTGAGCTGAAATCGTCCGAATTCATAGAGCACAAGCGGAACCTCTGAGGCGAACCCAATGGTAACCGCCGAATAACCGCAAGGGAACGACGTTAGCGGCCGGTTCGCATAGCTTGGCGAACAGGTAGCCGATGACGCTGCCCAACCCAACACCAGAGAAAGGAGCAAAAACATGAAACTCTTCACCATTCGCCGCCGGAACGGCTGGAAAACCTCGGCAGAGCTCGAGCGAGCTGCCAGCATCTCGGCCCGGGTTGGCAACGAGGAAATGCCGGACCAGGTCCGGTGGATCCGGAGCTACGTCGTGAAGGAGCCGAACGGCGAGCTGGGCACGGTATGCATCTACCAAGCGGTCGACGAGGAGGCGATCCGAGAGCACGCCCGACGCGTCGGGATGCCGGCCACCGAGATCAACATGGTCGAGACCACGGTGATCGTCCGCGACGACCCAAGTCAGAACCAGGCCGAGGCCGCTGAGTAAGAATTGTCCGTGGATCTACCGGAAGCGTCGCTTCTGGCATCGAGCTCCGTCGCGATCGTCGGCGGAGACTCGATGCCAGCTCTCTTTGCCCAGCGTTCCCGTCCTAACGGGTGCCGAGCTGCGTAAGTTGCCGATCGTGGACGCGGGACAGTAAAAGCTGCGCGGCCGTTGCACCGATCAATGCGAGAAACATGTCCCACTGTGTGTCCCAAGGGTCGCCCTGCGTGCCTAGAAAAGCTTCGGCGGCCGAGCCGGTTGCCGCGGCCACCCACCATTCGATGAGCTCGTAAAAAGCGCTGAAGGCGAGGCAGACACATACGACCAGGAAGAAGAGCCACCTACCGGCTCGCAGAGGAGTCAGTCGCAGCAAGAGCTCGCGGGCCAAAATTGCGGGAACGAAACCCTGAGCGAAATGGCCGATGCGGTCGTAGTGATTCCGCGCAAGACCAAACGCGTCTTCGATCCAGAAGCCGAGCGGAACCTCCGCATAGGTATAGTGCCCGCCCACGATCAAGATTGCCGCATGCGCCGCCAACAGGGTGTAGAGGAGCGGGGTGAGGGGAAAACGAGCAAACGTGCTCAGCAGGATGGGAATCCCGATCACGACGGGTGCTACCTCGAGGAACCAAGTGAACCGGTCGTGCGGCCCAACGGCGGACCATCCGAGAAGCAAGAGAACAGCCCCCAGTAGGGCGGTCGGATAGGCGGCGCCGCGGGACATTGACACAGCATGCAACGCTTCTTGCATAGGGCCCACAAATACGCGGGTCTCTCCGAGCGATTGCTCTGACCGGGCTTCGGTAGTCCGTTCGCTGAGCGTTCGCGCCGCTAGATAGTGCGGCGCATACGGACGCTGCGGAAAAGCACATCTGGCGCCATGCTCACCTCGAGCGATCCCACACGCGCGAAACCAATCGAAGCGTAAAAGGGCTCGGCGTTTAGGCTGGAGTAACACTCGAAGGCCGTACATCCGATCGCGCGCGCATCGGTCTCGCATCGCCGGTATAGAGTTCTACCCACGCCTCGACCGATCCACTGGGGATGGGTGGCGAAATGTCGAATGTGGGCGAGACCCGGCACGACCGAGCGGTCTCCCGGACGCTCGATGCTCCAGCCCCCGCAGCCGATGACTTCCTTGTCCGTTGATTCGGCCACGTAGAAGCGGCCCGAAGCGAGTAAGGTGAGGTTCGCCTGAGTCATGTGAACGAGTGCGGGAACGAGCTCGCGCTCGGGATACGCACATCGCATCAGCTCTGGGTAAGAAGCGACCAGCAGTGCGCTCACCGCCTTGGCATCCTCGACCGTTGCAATCCTCGTCTGATACTCGTGCATGTTTCGTGATCCCGAGGTTCTAGGCGAGAATTGAGGCGAACGAAAGCGCTGACCGCGTGAGCGCGTCACATGGTCGGACTTGACTCGGCGTCACCCGGACCAAAATCATTAGATCCAAATGGGAGCCTCGTGCGTCTTTTCGGGGAGAGGATCGTCGACGGGCGTGACGCTCCCTCGTAATGGAAAGGCCAAAGGGGCATCGATGAACACGAAAAAGGCACTGATGATGTGGGCCGCGCTGGTTGCGAGTGTCGCGACACCGGCAGGAGCCCAAGACTCTGAGGGAGTGGCCCTCACAATCTACAACCAGGGTTTCGGGGTGGTTCGTGAGAAGCGCGCCGTGAACCTAAGCGAAAAAGTCGGAACGATTCGGTTTACCGGCGTGGCCGCACAGATCGACGGAACCACCGTGCAGTTCAAGTCACTCACCCATCCGGGCACCACGGTGCTCGAGCAAAACTACGAATACGATTTGGTGTCCGCGGACAAACTGCTCGACAAGCACATCGATCGGCCGATCGCCGTACTGACCAAGGACGGTTCTCGGTACGCGGGAACGCTGCTCAGCTTCGACCCCGCACAGCTCGTCCTCCGCCAGGATGGGAACGTCGTGATGATCCAGCGCGGGGACAACGTCAAAGACATCCAGCTCGGCGACTTGCCCGACGGGTTGATCACCAAGCCGACGCTGGTCTGGAAGCTGGCCACGAACAAGAAGGGTCGTCAACTGATCGAGGTCGCCTACCAGACTGCCGGGATCGGCTGGCACGCCGACTACAACGCGGTGCTCAATGAAAAAGACACCGCGCTCGATTTGGGCGGCTGGGTGACGATCGAAAATCACTCGGGCGCAACGTACGAAGACGCACGCCTGAAGCTCATCGCGGGCGACGTGCGTCGCATTCAACCGCCCATGCAGAGGTATCGCAAGGACACGATGGTGGCCGAGGCGGCGTCACCCTTCGAGGAGAAGGCCTTCTTCGAGTACCACCTCTACACGCTTGGACGGAAAACGACCGTCGCGGACAACCAGACCAAACAGGTCGAGCTCTTGAAGGCAGCGAATGTGCCGGTCAAGAAAGTCTTCCTCTACGATGGCGCACCACAATACCGTTTCTACGGTGGACTGGTGAGTGACCCGGGATATGGGAGCGAGCAGTCGAACAGCAAGGTCAACGTCATCCTCGAGCTCACGAATTCCAAGCGAAACCACATGGGCATGGCACTGCCGAAGGGCAAGGTGCGCCTCTACAAGCGCGACGAAGCGGATGGGGCGCTCGAATTCATCGGCGAAGACGAAATCGACCACACGCCAAAAGACGAAACCATCCGGCTGCACATCGGTGATGCCTTCGACATCGTGGGCGAACGCAAGCGAACCAACTACGAGGTCGACACCAGCCGTCACGTCATCACGGAGAGCTTCGAGATCCGCCTGCGCAACCACAAGAACGCGCCCGTCGAGGTGCTCGTCAAGGAAACCCTCTACCGCTGGAGCAACTGGGAAATCATCAAGGCCTCGGACGAATACGACAAGTACGATGCCAACACGGTGCACTTCCGCGTCAAAGTGCGCAAAGACAGTGAGAGGGTCATCCGATACACCGTGCGCTACACCTGGTAGGTGGAGCGCTGGTGAGCATCCAATCGATTCCTTTGTGGGAGTGCCTTGCCCAATGTTCGCGGTGCATCGATCGCGAGCTCGAAATCGCTGGAAAATCGACGCTGAGTCGGCATTGCCATCAGAACGGGTAGGCCTGAATGGTATCGAGAGCCATCGTCATCAGCATTTGGATGGCTTCGGGTGAGTCCAACGGGATTCCCGAAGCCCCGCCGCCATAGATGGCCGAGCTTTGCGGTTGGGCGTCTCTGTGGTCCAGCGCATAGCCGACGGCCTCCGAAAGGTCGTCTGCGAAGGCTTCGGCGATTCCGGGACGCGTCTGGGGTCTTGTCACGCACATGTGAATGGCGGCCGGATGCTGCTGCCCAT
>JASFKY010000104.1:0-11041 GCA_050118395.1 Myxococcales bacterium
GGAAGGCATCTTCGTTCACCAGTTCGAGCTCGGCCCTTGGGAGAACTTCATTTATCTCTTGGGAGACAAGGCCACGCGCACCTGCGCAGTGGTCGATCCGGCATGGGACATCGACGTGATCCTCGCTGAAGCCGAGCGCCTCGACGTGGACATCAGCCACGTGCTTTGCACGCACAGCCACTTCGACCACGTCAACCGCGTCGACGCGTTGCTGGAACGAAAAGACATCCCGGTGCACATGCTGGGCGAGGAGATCGATTTTTCCGGCTTCCACTGCGAGAACCTGCAACGGCATCGCCCGGGTGACGTGCTGCAAATCGGCGAGCATCTCGAAATCACCATGGTGCACACGCCGGGTCACACTCCGGGCTCCACCACCTATCGCATCCGCGATGCCGTCGTCACCGGCGACACCCTCTTCGTGCAGGGCTGCGGCCGATGCGACTTCGTGGGCGGCGACCCGGAGGTCATGTATCAAACGCTCAAGCGTCTAACCGAGTCTGTGCCCCGCGACACCCGCATGTACCCCGGCCACAATTACGGCCCGGTCACCGTCTCCACACTCGATGCGGAGCTGCGCGAAAACCCCTACCTGCAGCATCCCACCGTACGCGACTTCGTGGCGCACCGAATGGAAGGCAAGACGCCGGGCACGAAGCTTCCGCCGCCGCCCGAGTGGCCTTAGGGCGTAAAGACCCTCGGCGCTTGTCGAAGGGGTCGCGGTTGTTGTTCAATGCATCGCGTAGATGGTGCGTTCGATGCGATGGTGGATGACCGTCACGGCCTTGTGGTCCTGCGGTCTTTCGGGCGCGTTCGCCCAATCGCAGGATTGGCTCGTCCTGCCCGCCACCCTCGGAGATGAGACGAAGTGGATGAAGCCCACGGTCGATGACCTGGGTCGCGAGCTTCGGAAACAAGGGGTGGGCGTTTGGACCCCGGGGCGCGCGATCGCTGCGTTCGAGGCCCGAGGATCGGCTCCTCCCGTCGAGGTGTCCGAACGCGAAGTTGCGGGCTGGGTGGAGCGTTCCCAAGATGCGCTCCTCAAGCTGGTCCAAGCACAGACCGGCGCAGCTCTGGCGGAGCTCGAGACCGCGCAAGCCTTTTCCCGGCGCGCGCTCGAAACGCTCAACCGGGATCCCAAACACGCCAGGACGGTTCTCGATACCTGCCTCTATCTGGTGCGAGCCAAGATGGAATCGAAAGACCGTTCAGCCGCTTCGGCGCAAGCAAGAGAGTGCGTTCGGATGGTGCCAGCCACCAAGCCGTCTCGACAGATGCATCCGCCCGAGGTTCTCGCTCTCTACGAAAGCGCCAGCGAACCCGGCCCGCGGCATAGGGGCGAGCTCCGTGTGGAAAGCCAACCGCCGAAGTGCCCCATCCGTGTCAATGGAGTGCTCATGGGCAAAACGCCGTTCGAGCTGTCAAACCTGGTTCCTGGCGAGTACCGAATCCAGCTCGAATGTGACCCAGAGGCGCGCGGGCGTGTGCACCGGGTCGAGGTTCCCGCAGGTGGTGTCAGTCTCTTCATCTTCGATAGTTTCGACCGCGCCGTGCGGTCCGAGCCTGTTTTGCATCTCCGATACGAAGAGCAGCCCGTGATAGACCAGCTCGCCATCGACGCTCGTCAGGTCGCACGAGCCCTGCCTGCCTCAGCCATCGTCGTGGTCTCCCGGATGGACGCCCACATCTTCAACTTGCGGCTCATCACGCTCACGCAAATCGAGCCGAGGCTCACGCGCGTTATGCTGACCGGCGACGCTCCCAGCTCCGAATCCGTGCAGGCCGCGATCTCGGCGCTTCTTCGGGGGGAGTGCATCGATCTGACGGGCGAAAAACCGGTTCCGCTGGACTGTGTGACGGGCCAGCCCCGGGAGCAGAACTCCGCCACCGTCTCCACGTTCGAGAGGGTCAAACGGGAACGGCACAAGCCACCGCACGGTCGTTTTGTGTCGGGACTGACCCTCGCTTCGGTGGGGACGGCATCGATGCTCACCGGTTATGGTCTTTTCATCGCGAGGCGATCGGCGGGCACCGACTGGCTGGACGCACCGAGCGAGCTCGCGCCGCAAGACAAGTGGCTACGCCTCGGAACCGGCGTCATCGCCACGAGCGCTGCCGGCGCGGGGCTGCTCGTCACCGCCATGCCATTGGTGCTGCCCCATCGGGCGAAAACCCCGTGGTGGGCTTGGCTGAGCGGCGGCTTGGGCCTTGCGGCGACAGCTGGCGCCGTCGTATCGGCAGCGACGGCGGACCTCAAACCCCCTCAATCCTGCAAGGTCAGCGGTCCCGATCCGACTGCATGCGTCGAGCGCGGCCGAGATACCGATCGTGCCATCGTTCTCGGGATGACAGCTGCGCCGCTGCTCGCCATGCCTTTGGTCTATCTGCTGCGCCGTAGCGACAAACGGATCGGACACGAGCTCGAGCCCGTGCTCGCGGTAGGCCGTGGTCGTGGCGAAGTCGGCATCCGGGGGGTGTTTTGATGGGACGCTTTGTGACGGGCCTGTGCTCGCTCCTCCTGGTCGTTGCAGGATGCGATTCGGCGGCTTGCGGAGATGGCTTCATGCAGGTCGCCGGTCAATGCATCGACCCCGATGCACCGGGTGACTGTGGTGAACCTTGCGGCACGCACGAGTTCTGCGATGCATCCGCCATTCCCAATGTCTGCAAGTGCGTTCCAGGCTACAGCGGCGACCCGTGCACCTGGTCTGGGGTGATCGAAGATCCAGGGTTTCAAGTCGAGCTTGGCGCTTCATCCCCGTGGGAGTCCGCTCGGGGCACGCCGAACGTCTTGCCCCTTGCACCGGAAGAGCGCGCGTCCGGCGGGACGGTCCTCGACCTCGGAGAAGCCCAGTTTGCCCCGAGTGTGATTTGCAGCGCAGGTACCTTGGCTCAAGGGCTGCAGATGCCGAGTTACGGCTTGGCCGAGCCCTTGGCCGTCGAGGTCGCCTATCTCGCTCGAGGCGTGCGCGGTGCCGCGGTGGGTTTCAATCGTGCATGGAAGAGGCTCGGGCCCACCGGGCCCGCCTACAAAGTGGAAACCTTTTGTGCAGGCGAGGCTGCGTACGGCACCGCGCCCAAGGGCGGTCTGGTCATCCTCGCGCTATCCGCGTCGGAGCGTTTGCCCGATTGCTTGGGAGATGACCCTGGCGGCGACATTCGCATCGATCGAATCAGGATCGTGCCGGCGAGCACCGGTCAGTGCCCTGCACCCGGTCAGGTGATCAATGGGAGCGCCCGCATGAATCAAGGAGGGTGGGAGTTCGAAGTCGAGGGGGATGCTACGGGTGCTTTAGAGCCAGAAGTGGGGCGTGAGGGGACGAGCGGCGCGCGCCTCGCCCGCGATGCGGAATCCGTGGGACGTGCCGCGATGACCACGAAGGTTTCCGTTCCGCTTCCATCCTCGCTTGCCTCACCAGCGCTGGTGTTCTGGTGGAAGGGGTCAGCCGGGCGCTTGTTTCAGGCGACAATCGGCACATTTGCCGGCATGGATGATCCGGGTCGCAACGTCGATACGTTGGTGGGAACCAACGCCGGGCTGAACAACATTTACTGCTTGCCGCCATGGACGCACGGAAGCGTGGTCGACCTTTCGTTTTTTCTCGATGGCGACTCGACGCCCAGCGCTGAAGAGTTGGTCGTCGACGACGTGTCGATCGTGTCGGACCCCGATTGCGGGAGCGCGGCCGACCTGTTGGACGCCGGCTTCGAGTCGGCGCCCAATCGTTGGATGGGTTCTGCGCTTGGATCCACCAGCGAAACCGTGATCATGCAGGAGCAAAGCACCTTGGCACACGACGGGACTGGCGTGCTCGAGCTGAGGTATTGGACGAGCGGCGCGCACGTGGAGGCCGAGCAGTACGTTTTCGTCCCAGAGGCTCAAAGTGGGGAAGGTCCTGCGGTGAGGTTCTATTCCCGAAGCCCCGCCGAACCCTCCGTGCCGATACGATGGGCAGTCGGACGAGACGAGTTGGTGGGGCCGGTCGCTACCTCGAGCGATTGGTCAATCAACGAAGCCTGTCTGCCGCTGCAGTGGGCGGGCCGCTGGTTCCGCTTTGCGGTCTCCGCGGGGAGCTCGGAGAGCCCCGGCGTGTCCATTGCGGAGGAAAGTGTCTTTGTGGACGACTTTTCCCTGACCACATCCCCTTCCTGCCCAGCCAACCCATGACTGGCGTGCTGTTGATCCCGTGGTTCCGTTGGGAAGCGATCACGGTTCCCGTGAGTGACCGACAGCTCACCGTTTACCCTTACCAAATCACGGTTGCGCTCGCGATCGTCGTCATCATCTCGAGCGCCGCATGGTTCGCACACAAGCATGGCCGCTCGGTCGAGCGGCTGCTCGATTTCCTCATCTATATCATGGCGTTTGCTTTGCCTGTGGCGCTTGTCTTCGCGACGATCCTCGATCAGCCGGGGGCCTTCACTCGTATCGCGCGGGATCCCGGCTCACTCGGAGATCTTCGGCTCCACTGGTCGACGCTTGGAGGCTTGATCGGCGGATTCACCGGGGCGCTCGTTTGGGCCTGGCGAAAGAACGGCTTCCTCTTCGAGATGCTCGACACCCTCGCATTTGCCTTGCCATTTGGCTGGTGCATCGCCCGAATCGGTTGCTTCGGCGTTCATGACCACGCCGGAAGAGTCAGCAATTTCCCTCTGGCCGTTGCCGAGTTTCATTTTGGAACCCCTCCCTATCAGCCTCGTCACGACATGGCGCTTTACGACGCGATCGTCGTCGGCGTAATTGCGATTGGGTTCGCGTTCCTTTCGCGCTCGCCGCGTCCTACCGGCTTCTATCTCGGCACGCTCTTGGTCGCATACACGCCCATTCGTTTTCTATTGGACTTTCTCCGCGCTCCAGCGTTTGAAGGCGGGATGGCGCGCCACCTCGGGCTCACGCACGTCCAATACATCGCGGCAGCGCTGCTGGTGGTGGGCTGGCTTGTGCTCCGACGCGTCTATCGAGAGGCCTGAGCTTCAAGCACGGACTACGGCTGTCGTGACGGCGAAACTTCGCCGCGTCCATCGGGGATTGCGCCCGTGTTCACCCCTGGCGGCATGAGAGCGCAGCGCAAGTGGCCTTCGACGAGCACACACGTGCCTTGGATGCTTGCCCCGTTCCCCAGCTTGACGGCACACGCATCGCCTTCTTCTGCGTCTTGACACAAGTTGCCCTGACGGATCCCCGTCTGGCAGACGCCAGCTTGGCAGGTGCCATCGTTTGGACCGCCTTCAGTGCTCGCGCATAGGTCGTTTTCGTCCTTGCCCTCGCATGGGTCGTACTTGCACTCCGCTCCCATGATGGCGACGTAGCCAGCGGCGAGGAGAGCGAGAACGAGAATTCTGATGCCGATCGTCGCGTTCATCAGGCCACCAATAGAAGACCACCATCTCGCGCTTCTGTCCATACGTAATTGATTGACCGGACCGATCGGTGCTTGAGAGCCAGGGCTTTTGCGGGCAATTTGTTTCCGTGCCGATTCTGGTCGCCGCTCTTGTAATGCTGATGTGGATCCTCGATCTGGGCTGCGGAAGCTCTTCCAGCTGTGGAGAAGGATTCGAGCAGCAGGGGACGAGCTGTGTGCCCGAGCTCTTCGACTGCGCTGAGCCGTGCGGTCCGCACGAGACCTGTAAGCAAGGAAATGACGGCGAGGTTTGCGAGTGCGTGGTCGGCTATGAGGGGGATCCATGTGTTTGGAGCGGTGCGCCGGCCGACCCTGATTTCACCGATCAAGCCGCTTGGCCGAACAAAACCAACGGAGCCACGATCATCCCGTTGACCGTCGGCGAGAGAACGGGCATCGCTTCGTTCGAAAGCAGCGTCGCATGCAATGCGGGAGCCGTGAGCCAGACCATCGAGATGCCCAGCTATGCATCGGCCGAGCCTTTCGTTGGAGAGGTGACCTATCGCGCGACGGTTACCGCAGTCGACGTCGGTTACGGTCGCACGCAGGAAACGCTGCCCGGGACAGGTGGCGACTGGCGGACTCGGCGATTTTGCTTCGGCGAAGCCGCGTATGGCGGTTCGGTCAAATTTCAATTGGCCTCTTCCGAGCGACTCGCCGATTGTTTCTCTGCGCCCTCGGGCACGATTGAAGTAGACCGGTTCGAGATCTTGGTGGCGCATGAAGATGAGTGCCCGGCCCCGGGATCGGTCCTCAACGGTGGGGCGAACGTCGAGGAGGGCGGTTGGTTTCTATTCGCTGAAGGGTTCAACGGGGAAGAGGCCGCCATTGCAGCCCTCGAGCCGAAAGTTGGAAAGGACGGTTCGAGCGGAGCACGCATCTACAAGGCGGCAGGAAGCAGCAATCGGGCAACCATGGGAACCCAAGTGTCGGTTCCCCTCCCGACCACGTTGCCCGCACCCGCCCTTCGGTTTTGGTGGCGCGGCACGAAGGGTGCGACGTTCCGATCGGAGCTGGGAACGTTCCTCGGCTTGAATTCGGTCTTGACGGGCCTGGACTATTTCGTGGGAACTGGTGAGCCCGAGACGTATACGTATTGCTTGGCGCCCTGGACTCACGGAAGCGTGGTGGACTTAGCCTTCACTGCGGTAGAGGAAGGCGACTTCGTCGCGAACGAGAGTGAGCTGGTGGTCGATGACGTCCGGGTAATTTCAGATCCGCGCTGCGGTGATTCCACCGATGTTTTGGATCCGAGCTTCGATTCGGCGCCGAACCGTTGGCCGGCCGTCATCCAGCTTGGGACTGCCGGAAACTCGGTCCGTGTTCTGAACGATTCGAAGCGCGCGCGACCGCCTGGGAGCGGTGTCCTCGAGATCAGCTATGCTTCAAGCGAATCTTACATCGGAGTGGGCACTCGTGTTTGGGTTCCACGCAGCGAGCAGAATCGGGGACCGCAGCTCGTGTTCTACTCCAACGTGCCCGCGGATCCCCAAGTGCCCGTGCAGTGGTTACTTGGACTCTCAGGCACGATTAACGCCGAGCTCGAGCCGGGAGGTGGATGGCGCCCCAACGAGGTGTGCTTGCCACCAGAATGGGCGGAGCGATGGTTTCGCTTCGGCGTGCGCGTGAATCGGTCTACCGAGCCACCGCAGACATTCGATCCGCCCAAGCAGGTCCTGCTCGACGACTTCCAGCTGACCACGAGCGAAGCCTGTCCCGTCCAGACCCCATAGTGGACTGAGTTCCAGTCTGCCTGACCGACTATTGCCATCAGCCCAGTTCTGCGGTTTGGACCTTGACGGGGGGATCGGGATCGTGATGGGACGCGAACTGGACCGTGGCAAATGCTAGCGAGGCCACTGCTACGATGGGCAGCGAATAGGTCCGAAGTCCGGAGCCGATGGCCTCGGCTCGACGCTGCTTCGCTTGCTGGACGATACGGTTGTATTCTGCAATCTGGCTCATGAATTCCTCCTTCTGGATCAAATGGCTGGCATGCGGCGAAGGTGTGCTCAGAGGAAGAGCATGAAGCGTGCCAGAGAGAAAAATGACAGTCATTCTGGCACCAGTGACTGGCATCGTGCTTCCAAATGACGGCGGTCGTCATTTTCCTGACGACGAGCGTCATTTTCTGACGAGCAACGTCAATTCCGTGCAGCGGGGCAGGCGATTGCGCAATGCTTACGAGGGACTTGCTTCTGGCATGACCGATGCAAGCCCCGCTGGCCCATGCGCTGTGCCTCTTCCTCACCGAAGATCGCGCCTGATGCCCGAACGTTGCTCGCGTCGACTCGACGGCACCGGCCCATCTCCGTGGCCGTGGCCGAGTCCGATGTGCAGAGCCTGCGTGCGCAAGCGCTGCACTGCGAGCGCACACTAGCCGGTCGGATCGGTGGGGATTTGCAAAAGGCGATCCGCGTTTGGCAGGAGCTCGTTTGCGGCGAGTCTTCGGTGCTGGATTCCTTCGAGTCCAGCGGGCGCCTGTACATACTCGCCAAGCGCCACGGTCGGGGCCCCAGATGGAACCATCTCACACCGCGAGAATGCGAGGTCTTGTTCTACGTGGCGGCGGGCGAAAGCCACAAAGCAACGGGTTATCGGCTCGGTCTGAGCCGCTCTTATATTTCTTCCCTCGCGAACTCGGCCATGCGCAAGCTGGGGGTTCGTACACAACCGCAGCTCGTCCTCTTCCTGCGTAGTTTCCAACATTACATCCGGATGAGTTAGATGGGAAGGAAGGTGAAAACTCCATGTGACCCCAGAATTGCAAGCGGTTTTCAGGGGCTTGTCATCAGCTTCGGATCCTGTCCACGGCATGGATTTCACCATACACTTCGTACCTGCGCGCATCCGCAAGATGGTGCGTGGCGCGCAAGCGCAGAAGAATGGCGAAACAAGGCCCCAAGAAGCGGCTCAGTGATCCGGGAGGTCAGCGATTTGGTCCCTACGAGCTGGTGCAGCGCCTAGGAGTGGGCGGAATGGCCGAAACGTTCGAGGCGATTCGCAGAGGTCCCGGGGACTTCGCACAACGCGTTTGTCTCAAGCTCGTCCAGCCGTTTTTTCGCGACAAGCCCGACTTCCTCGAGATGTTCGAGCGCGAGGCGCGCCTCGCAGCCCAGCTTCGCCACAGCAACATCGTGGGGGTGATCGACTTCGGCCGCATCGACGGAGCCACGTACATGGCTCTGGAGTTGGTCGATGGAACCGATCTCGCCGCGCTGCTCGACTCACAGCCCGGTCGGCGCCTTTCCCCTGGGCGTGTCGCCCTCATCGGTCACGATCTGGCCCAAGCTCTCGAGCACGCGCACGACCCGCGCCGGGACGGCACGACGGGTGCCGACAAGACGATCATCCATCGCGACGTTTCACCCTCGAATGTCATGATAAGCCGCCGCGGGGAGGTCCTGCTCACCGACTTCGGTGTGGCCAAAGCCATCACCGGGACCGCGCGCAAGCAAAGCGCGGTCAAGGGCAAAGTGCCTTACATGTCGCCCGAGCAGCTCCGCGCCGAGCACCTGGACGGTCGGTCGGATCTCTTCTCCCTGGGCGTCGTCCTTTTCGAAGCGCTCGCTGGGCGTCGTCCCTTTCAAGGCGAGCACGATCCGGCCACCATCATGAAGATCCTTCATGGAGACCGTCCTTCCCTTAAGTCGCTGGTCCCCGGGGCACCCGCTGAATTGTGCGAGGTCATCGAAAGCTTGTTGGCCGCGGATCCGCAGCAGCGACCCGTCGACGCAACACGGCTTCTCGAGCTGCTCGAGCCGTTCTTGCCACCGCCGCGGGAGCGTCGCGAGCTGGGTCGCATGGCTTCGGAGGCGCGCGCGCTTCGAGCGACGAGCTCTGAGCCACTGGGGGGTGGTGCGACGGGCGAGACCAGCGGGGTCAGTGGATCGAGTGGTTCGCTGGCGTCCGGGGGGAATTGGCCCGGACCCGAGACGAAGGCCGAGCGCGGCCGCCGAAGGCATCTTCTGTGGCTGCTCGTGGCCGCCCTGGTTGCAGCATGGATGTTCTGGGGTCGGCATCCGACTGAGCGCACCGATCGGCCGGTTCCGCCGGAAGGGGCAATGCCTGCCGAGCAGAGCTCGACCAAGGTGAGTCCCGCACCCCCTCCAGCAACTCCGAACATGGCCCATGAAGACACACGGCAGTCGGAAGGTGAAGGGACCAGCGCGTCGAGTCGGACCGAAGGCCACAGTGAAGGCCAGGCCGAAGGCGCAGGCTCTCCGGGTCATCTCAACAAAGAGCCTTTGCCTCCGCCCCGAGCACATCCTGCCTCGTTGAGCGTCTTCGTATTTCCGTGGGGCCGCGTGTGGATCAACGGACGACCGTACGGCAGGGCCCCATTGCAAAATGTCTCTCTCGCGCCAGGCAAGTACAAGGTCAGCGCGGGACGAGAAGCGGCTTCCGAGCACAAATCAGTGCGACTCCGAAGCGGAGACCGGCGGAGCATCCAATTCAATTTGACCAAGTGAGCCCAGTCGGGCTCATGTCCAAAGAGCATGAGGTTCGCGATTGTTCATCTCGTCGTCGTTTGCCTGATTTCATCGGCCGCGGCGCTCTTCGGCTGTACCGATCGTCCAGTAGACGTCGACGCGGGAGCGCGACCTGACCGCGCCGAGCAACCCGCAACTCGGCCCGAGGCGCTCGCCAAGTCCTTCCACGGCCAAGAAGTCTGGTTCGTCGGCGGCTTCATGTCGCAGCTCTATGATGCGTTGAGCGGGCAGCTCGAAGACGAAGTCAACGAGGCGCTGCAACGGGGCGCACGCTCGCTCAACGTGCACCTGGAACTACCGGGCGGCCGGAGCCTCGACATCGAGCTGGGCGACGCGATTGCCGATGCGCTCCCGCGGATCGATCTGCCCATCGAGCACGGGCGCTTCATGTCGTTTTATCCCCAGATGCAGGATTTCGATGCCAAGGGCATCCCTTATCGCAACATCTCGCTGGTCTCGGCCGCGTTCAACACGTCGCAAAGCGTCGAGCACAACGCGGCAGCCATCCTCGCCTTGCTGCAACACACCGACAAACAGGTGATTTTCGTCACCCACAGCAAGGGGGGCCTCGACACCTTGCATGCGTTGCTGCAGGCGCCCGAGCTTTGGGGCAAGACCGTCATCGGTTGGGTGGCCCTGCAGGCGCCTTTTTACGGCTCACCCCTGGCCGATCCGAGCCCGGTGGAGCTCAACGGGCTCTTGCTCGAAGCGCTCGGCGGAAACGGTCAGGCGGTCGAAGACCTGAAGACCACGACTCGCATGCGCTACATGCAAGAGCACGCCACCGAAATTGAAAAGCTCACCGCGCGCATTCCGGTCATTGCGGCCTACACCACCTTCGAATCCAACGATAGCGTGAGTACGTTTGCTGAGACGTTGGCCAACGGCGTCTTCAGTGCGGACTTGGTCACCCGCATCACCGAAATCGTCTCGTTCGAGTTTGCCAAAACCCCGAACGATCTGCCTCGGGTGATCGGCGCTGCCGCCAGTCAGTCGGCCGACCTCATTGCCCGCCAGGTGACCGACGCATGGACCGAGGCCGTGGGGACGGTCAGCCTCTTGATGCTGCCCAACGTCTACCTACGGGATATCTTCAAAGTGCCCAACGACGGGCTGGTCCCCGAGCCAAGCACGCGGCTCCCCGGC
>JASFKY010000105.1:0-10995 GCA_050118395.1 Myxococcales bacterium
GGTCTTCGTGGTTTTCGATATCTTGACGCTCGGACGGTACGATTTGCGCGAGCTCCCCCTGCACGATCGCAAGAAATTGCTGAAGCTCGTCGTGCCAGGCGATGCGGGCGTGATCCGCCCATTGGACTACGCCGAGGACGACGGACGACCCATCCTGGCGTTTTGCGAGCAGCACGGGCTCGAAGGCATCGTGGCAAAACGCGCAGATTCCCGATACCACGTGGGGCCTGGCCGAACTGCGGACTGGGTGAAGATCAAACGGGTCCGCGAGGACGACTTCATCGTCACTGGCTACACCGCCGGAAGGGGCAGCCGTCAGCGGCTCGGAGCGCTCGAGTTGGCCACCTTTCGAGAGGGTGAGCTCCAAGCATGTGGGCGGGTGGGAAGCGGTCTGTCGGAAGCCGAGATCGACAGGCTGCTGCCACGGCTCGAGGCCGGGGAACCCGTGGTCATCAGAGCGCGGTACGGGGGCTGGACGGAAGACGGAAACCTTCGCCATCCGGTCTACCTGGGCATCCGAAACGACGTCTCCCCCGAGGACGTCGGGGTCAGCCCCAAGCCCGAAGACGCCACGCTGCTCGGCGGCCCGGAGGATGCACGTGCCGAGCGCACCGCGGGCAAGGCCGTGCTCACCAATCAGGACAAGGTCTTTTGGCCCGAGGACGGCATCACCAAAGGCGATCTGTGCGACTATTACGAATCGATCGCTCCAGTGCTTCTCCCCCACCTCCGTGACCGGCCCGTCACCTTGGTTCGCTATCCCGACGGAATCGAGGGCAAGAGCTTCTATCAGTGGCGCATCCCCGACGCGGCTCCTCCTTGGGTCCACTCGCTTCGGCTTCGTTCGAACGAGAAGGACGGAAAGGAAGTCAGCACCATCTTGATCAACGACCTTTCTTCGTTGATGTATGTCGCCAACCTGGGCTGCATTCCGCTGCATGTGATCGCCTCGCACGCCGAATCGCTCGACACCTGCGATTTTCTGACACTCGATTTGGACGTGGAGCGAGCCAGCCTGAAAACTGCAATCCCCATCGCTCTCACGATCCGGGACATCCTCCAGGAAGTCGGCCTTCGAGGCTTTCCCAAAACCTCGGGCAAGAGCGGCATCCACGTGTGGGTGCCCCTCGGACACGGCCTTCCCTTCGACGTCGCCAAAAAGCTCTTGGAGCTGATTGCCCGGCTGACGCTCCAACACCACCCGGACTCTGCCACCATGGAGCGCCGAAAAGACCGGCGCGGCTCTCGGGTCCTCATCGACGTCGGTCAAACCGGTCCGCTTCGAACCATCGTCGCGCCCTACTCGGTTCGAGCCGTCGCTGGGGCCAAGGTGTCCACGCCTCTGTCTTGGGAAGAGGTGAGCCTCGCGCTCGATCCCTCCTCTTTCGACGTGTTCACGGTGCCGGAGCGGGTGCTTGCAGTCGGCGACCCCATGGCCGAGGCCCACGAAACGCGGCTCGACCTCGAAAGGACCATGGAACGGCTCGGCAACTTGATCGACCCCGCCGCCGGAGCTTGATCAGGGCCGCACATTGCCCCAGGTTCGTCGATCAGATGAGTCTCTTCGAACAGCTCGGTGGAGAGCCCAAGCTCCGTGCGATCATCGACGATTTCGTCGATCGTTGCTTCGACGACATGATGATCGGGTTCCTTTTCGCACGAGCCGACCGCGAGCGCATCAAGCAGCTCGAATACGAGCACGCGGCCAGTCACCTGGGTGCCGAAGTCGAGTACTCCGGCCGGCCGCTCGAACGGGCACACGGACCGCATCGCATCTTTGGAGGTCAGTTCGACCGGCGTCGCAAAATCTTGATCGAGACCCTGCAGGACCACCGAGCGCCCCCCGCCGTCATCGACGCGTGGGTCGCGCATCAGGACTCGCTCCGAAGCTTGATCACCAAGGACCGAGACTCGAATTGTCGGGGCTGACGGTGGATGAAACGTCCGAAGGCCTGGTGGTGCGTTCGACCGCCGGTTTCGTCGACGTGCTGATCGACCAACGGGTCGTGCAAGCGCGACTGCGCGGACGGCTCAAGAATGCCCCCCGAACGACCGACCTTTGCGTCATCGGCGACATCGTGCGGGTGGCGCACGCCGAGGAGCACTCCGCGGTGGTGGTGGAGGTGCTGCCCCGAAAGACGCGCTTTTCCAGGCGGCAGCCGGGTCGAGGACCCGGTCGTGAGGATGTCCTGATCGCAAACCTCGATCAGTTGCTGATCACTTTTTGCCACGGACGACCGCCGCTCAACACGCGGCTTCTCGATCGCTTCTTGGTCATCGCCGAACATCAGGAATTGCACGCACTGGTCGTGATGAACAAGTCCGACTTGCGAGACCCGGCGGAGTCCACGTGGCAAAAGGCCTACGAATCGATCGGGTACCCGGTCTTGAACGTCAGTGCGGGCACGGGGGAAGGTTTGGACGGGCTCGAACGGCTCTTGCAGGGCAAGATCTCGGCATTCGTTGGCCCGTCGGGTGTGGGAAAGAGTAGCCTGATCAATCGCTTGTTGCCGGATCTCGACCTCAAGACCTCGGCCATCAGCGACCACCACGGCAAGGGGCGGCACGCGACCCGCGTCGCCACGTTACACGCCCTGCCAAGGGGGGGATTCATCGCAGACACCCCCGGTATTCGCGAGCTCGGCACTTGGGCGCTACCCACCGAACGTTTGGACCGATGCTTTCCCGAGCTGGCCCCCTACCGAGGCCGTTGTGCCTTTCGGAGCTGCACCCACACACACGAGCCCGGATGCGCCGTCGTCGAGGCGTTGCGCTCGGAACGAATCGACCGCGATCGCTACGAGAGCTACCTGCGCTTGCGAGAGGAAAAATTGGCCTAAGGCTGCGTTTGGGTCAGGTCGAAGCGGGCGCGTGCGACGCCGTCGGACTTGACGACGACTTTGCGGCTGACCTTCCGACCGCCCGGAAGCTCGAAGTCGAGGGTCACGCGCCCGACCGGTGCGTAGGCGGCTTCCAAGGGCGTTCGGCCGACCAGGTCGCCAGCGAGGTAGACGTTTGCCGGAGGCGTGGTCTGGATGGACATCCGCCCAAAAGCGCCGGGCGCTGCGCCGCCCTGCTTGCCCACCAGGCGTGCGGTGACGCCCGCGGTCTCGCCGGTCGAGACCTTCACGGTCGTCGACCAGGACGCAAAACCAGGGGCCTCCACGCGGACTCGGTAGTCGCCCTTCATCAATCCAGTGAACGCGACTGGAGCCACACCTTGCTCCTTGCCGTCCAAAAACACCTTGGCGCCCGGCGGCGAGGACGCCACTAGGATTCGCGCCCCGTGCTGCTGCAGCAGCGGATTCTCGTCGAGCGCCACCTCCGGTGGTCCCTTTTCTTCGAACATCGCTCCCACTCGACCGACCGCATCTTTGACGACGTCGGTCTGGTCATAGGCGAACGCGCCTCCACCCACGAGCAAGAGACCGAGCAACAACGGTATCTTCCGGCCCGATCCGCGTTTGCGCGAATCGGTGGAGCGCTTCTTCTTGCCTCTGCGTTTGGATGCTGGGTTCGTTTGGTCATTCGAAGGAGTCGGCCGCAGGCTCGCGGTTCCGGGCTGAACGGCAGGCGATGGGAGTGGCACGACCCGTGGAGCATCGATGAGGTGCGCGATGTCGACCTCGTCACCACCTCCATCGACCTCGAGCTCCCGAACGGCTCCCGGAATTTGCGAGACGTAGGACTTCGAGGAAGAGGAATCGTTCGCGTGCATCATGTCGAGCGTGATGGACGCACCGAACGGCACCGTGTCGACCCGCGGTCCTCTCGAGAACTCCTCGGGGAACACCTTGGTCACGAAGCTCGCCACCTCGCGTTGCTTGGCAAACATCTGGTTCGCGCGGCCAAACTGCTCGAGCTCGTTGGCCAGCTCCTCCGCCGTGGCGAAGCGGTCTTTGGCCTCCTTGGCCAGAGCCTTCTGCAGAATTCTGTCCAGCTCCTCTGGAGCGTCGGGAAGCCGCTCACGCAGAGAGGGGACCGGATCCATGATCACCGCACGCATGGTGGCTGCTTCGGTTTGTCGCCGGTAGAGCGATTTGCCGGTCAACGTCTCGAAGAGGCAGACCCCCAGGGCAAAAATGTCGAGCCGATGGTCGGCTTGGCCCGCGGTGCACTGCTCGGGCGCCATGTATGCAAACTTGCCCTTCACGACGCCCGCTTGCGTCTTGTGGGCTCGATGATCGGCTTTGGCGATGCCGAAATCGAGCAGCTTCACCGCACCACTGTAGGCGATCATGATGTTGTGCGGGGACACGTCGCGATGGATGATGTTGAGCGGCTCGCCGTGCTCGTCGTTGGCGATGTGCGAGTAATGAAGCGCTCTTGCCACGTCGACGCCGATGCGGACGGCGATCGGAATGCCCACCCCTCCGGTTTTCCTCGCTTTGCGGATCACCCGCCCGAGCGGCATGCCGTTGACCCATTCCATCACGATGAAGTGCGAGCCCTCGTCCGCCCCGAACTGGTGGAACTGACAAATGTTCGGGTGCTTGAGCTGCATCCCGATGCGCGCCTCGTCGAGGAACATCTGCACGAAGTCCTTGTCTTGCTCGAAGTGCGGAAGAATCCGCTTCACCACGAGCAAACGGTGGTCTCCGTCCGTGTTGGCATGACGGGCCAATAGGATCTCCGCCATGCCTCCGAGGGCCAAGCGTCCAAGAATATCGTAACCGGCGAACTTCCCTAAAACGGGCAGGTCGATGGTTGGCTTGGGCGTCTCACTGAAAGCTTCTTGCGTCACGAATCCCCTGAGCACGCCTCCACCGGCCTGATCTAGGATGCGACCGCCGCCCCCTAGGTGGCTGTCCCCCCGAAGGGGCGTGTCTTCGAATCAGAATAGCGGGTCCTGGGGGCCCGCGCCTACTTCATGAGCGCGAAATCGCAGCCGAAGCTGCAACTGTGGGATGTCTCACACAATGCGCTCGGTCGAACGAAGCTCCCGGCACATGTTCTTTTGGTGCGCCTCGAGGGTTCCACCGCCGATCTCGAGCAGCTTGGCATCGCGCCACAATCGCTCGACGGCGTACTCCGCGACATAACCGTAACCGCCTAGGACCTGGATCGCCCGATCGGCCACGTCCTTGCCCATGGTCGACGTGAAGAGCTTCACGCCGTCCGAGTCGAGCCGATGACCGGGCGCGTCCAGGCGCATGGTCGATGCCGCGTAGTAGGTGTAGGCCCTGCCGGCCATGAATTCCGCATACGACTGGGAGATGTAACGCTGGATTTGACCGAAATCGCGTAGCGGTTGGCCAAAGGACGTCCTCTCGCTGGCGTAGCGGTTCATCACCTCGATGGACCGCCTCGCGATGCCGAGGCTCATGGCGGCCAGAGCCACCCGCTCGATCTCGAGGTTTCGCATCATGTGCAGGGTCGCAGCGCCCTCGGCTCCAACCAGGTTTTCAGCCGGCACCTCACAATCCTCGAACACGAGCTCCGCAGTCGTCGATGCACGCATTCCGAGCTTGCCCTTGATCTTCTGACCGAGGTGAAAGCCTGCAAATCCCTTCTCCACGATGAACAACGAGAGCTCGTGCCGCGGCCGACCCTGGATCCGGGCATAGACCAAAAAGGTATCGCCCAGCTCGGTTTCATTCACGGCGCCGTTGGTGATCCACATCTTCGCGCCGTTTAGCGCGTATCGGTCGCCTGTCTTTTGGGCAGTCGTGCTCATGCCGAGGACATCGGTGCCCGCCCCCGGCTCGCTCATGCACATGCCACAGACCTTCGTGCCCGAGCAGGCGTCGGGCAAATACTTCTCCCGTTGTCGATCGTTGCCGTTGACCTGCAGATTGTTGGCAAACAACATCGAGTGCGCCAAGAACGCGAGTGTGAACCCGGGATCGGCAGCGGATAGCTCTTCATGCGCGATCACCGCGGCGACCGGGTCCAGACCCGCACCTCCGAAACGCTCTTCGACGGTGATGCCCAAGAGCCCGAGCTCGCCCAACCTGCGGAAAAGCTCCACGTTGAAACGTTCGTCGTGGTCGGAAGCCTCGGCCTGCGGGTCCACCTCTCGCTCGGCAAAAGAACGGACGAGCTCGCGCAAGGCGCGGTGTTCCGACGAGGGATTGAAAAGGTCAGCAGTCACAGGGCGGGGCTTATCATGCTCGCCCGGTGATCGGAAGCGGAGCCGATCAAGCGGCGTCGGCGACGGACGAGGTGGTCAGAATGCTGGTCACGATGGCTCGCGACGCGACCGCGGTCGCCCGTTCGAGGTTTTCCACGCGTCCGTCCAAATACGCCTCGGCCAGACCGAATACAATGCTGACCAGGAGCTCGGCATGTAGCGCCGCATCCGAAGCCGCAATGTCGGGGCGAACCTTGAGCACGATCTGTCGCATGCGCTCGCGCAGCCCGCCGGTGAGCACGGTCCAGCGCCGGCCGAGGGCCGACGTGTCGTCACGACGGTTGCGAAGGAACACCTCGGCAACCTTTCGGTCTTGGACCAGGGAGCGCGTGCATTTGAGAACGGCCTCCTCGAGCACGTCGGCCGCGCGGTCCAGCTCCACCGAGGCGCTTGCGTCGAACCCAGGGCTCAGCTCTTCGGCCACCCACTGAGCAACCTGATCGAGGGCCTGATCCATGCTTCGGAAATGCACGTAGAACGTGGGCTGTGCCACACCGGCGAGTTGCGCGACTCGTCCCGTGGTGAGCGCTCCATACCCCGACCGGTGGATCGTCTTGAGGACCGCCTGCAAGAGGCGGCGTCGCGTGCGGTCCTTGTTGGTTTGCCGAGACATGCCGTTCGTGTAGCAGTCGGGCTCATCGGGTTCCATCGAAACTTGGGTTGCGATCGTGCTATTTACGCAAAGGAAAGAAACGCCGGACGAGGGACGCGCAGAAATTGCGCGATGCCAACATGTCACCAGAGCTTCCAGCACCTGATAAGTCCCGTGCAAGCCCCGATTTCGCCCCAGGCTGGTACGTGGTCGCCGCGAGCCACCAAGTCCGGACGAAGCCGGTTCGGGTGGTGCTCAACGGGCTCCCTCTGGTCGTGTTCCGCGACGGCGCAGGGCGCAGCGTGGCTCTGCTCGATCGGTGCTCGCATCGAAATGCACCGTTGTCGGCAGGCAGGGTCGTGGGCGACCACGTGCAGTGTCATTACCACGGCTGGGAGTTCGACCGCGCCGGCACGTGCAAAGCCGTGCCAGGGCTTTGCGGGCAGCCCGAGCATCCCGCCCGGCGCGTTCCGTCCTTCGCGTGCCGAGATTCGCAGGGATGGATTTGGGTCTACTCGGAGCCCGACGTAGAGCCGGATCGGGTTCCTTACCCCATTCCCCATGCCGACGAGGCAGGCTACCTGACCATCCGCGAGCACCTGGAAATGCCTGGACCTCTCGACGCGGTTGCCGAAAACGCGCTCGACGTTCCACACACCGCTTTCGTGCACTCGGGGTTGTTCCGCAAGAACCGGAACAGACGAGCGATCGAGGTCGTCATCCGCGCTTTGGACGACGGGGTCGAAGCGGAGTTCATCGGCGAAAGTCGACCCGAAGGTCTGGTCGGGCGCTTGCTTGCTCCGCAAGGCGGAGAGGTTTTTCACTGGGACCGGTTCATCCTTCCCTGCATTGCGCAAGTCGAATATCGGCTCGGCGAGCAGAGCCATCTCGTGACCACCGCCGCACTGACACCCCGCTCTGCCACGATCACCGATCTGTTCGCCACCGTGGCCGTGAAGGTGCCCATCCCCAACGCCATCTTGCGCACGGTGTTCAAACCAGTGGCGATGCGCATCCTGCGCCAGGACATCGAGATCCTCCGTCGCCAAACGGCACAGATCGAGCGATTCGGCCGTGAGGATTTCGCATCCACGGAAATCGACGTGCTCGGGCTTCGAATCAAAAAGCTTCTGCGAGACTCTGCGGCAGGGCGCCGAAGCTCGGTCATGGAGGAGCGCCGAATCAAAATGTTGGTTTGAATCGGACTGGTGTACTCTACGAAGCGATGGAATACGGGGACGATCGACAATCGACGTACCTGATCAAGAATGCTCCTTCCGATCGAGTCGAGGCGGTGGGGCCGAGCGAGGCTCCGGCGTCAGGACCGCCCGACCAGCGATGGCGCACGTCGAACCCGCCCCCCGGAGACAGCCTCGAGGCCCGGTGGTGGCCCGATCGAGAGCTCGGACGCGCCTTTCGGCGATGGACGAGCATTCCAGCTGCGCGGGGCGACGCCGGTCACGCCGCTGCGATGAAGTTCCTGGTAGAGCATCTGAACGTCGGAGAGCTCAGCGCGGTGGGGACGGCGCCCCGCGGCTCCGCGCCCCCGATCGAGCCCCCCGGGTTTACCGAGCGGGTCGAAGCCATGGTGACCGGGCTCGGGATGCACGGGCCGAACGAAGAAGCACCCGAGCACGGCGCGCTACTGGCGCTCGGACCAGAGGTGCTCCCCGTGATGCGGGACGCCTTTCCCGGCCGGCTGTGGTTCAGTCGATGGGAGCCACACGTCCGGCCGCCCCAGGGCCGGAGCGTATCCGGGCTCTGCCGCACCTTGGTGGCGTTCGGAGAGCTTGCCGTTCCCCATGTCGTCGAGCTTTTGAAGGACGACGATCCAGAGACTCGTTACTACGCCACGCTGGTGGCCGCGGAGCTGCCCCATGCGCTTTTGGTCGAGGCGCTTGCCGCTGCGATGTTCGATCAGGATCCGGGCGTATCGCGAAGTGCCCTGCATGCCCTCGAGAACTTTCGCGCGCAAGAGGGAGTCGAGCAGCTCAAAATCTCGATGCGGGTGCTATCCGTAGCTTCGGACGCCGACCAGCGTTCGCGTTTGTTGGCTATGAGAGCCTTGGCCGTCTTGCGGGATACCGGATGCATCGGCGAGCTGATTTCATCGTTGTCCGAGCGCAGTGTTCTGAGGGAAGCCGCATGGCGGGTGTTGCGCATGCTGACGGCACAGGACTTCGGTACGGATCAGACTGCATGGCGGGCTTGGCTCGAGCGGAACGGGCACTGCTCCCGCGAGGAGTGGCTCGCCGAGGGGCTTCATCACGCCGACCCCGAAATACGCAACATCGCGGCCAGCGATCTGCATCCAAGCGCGGGCCGAGCCGAAGGCTCGTAAAACTTCAGCCCAGCAATTCGCGCGCGATCGAAGAGGCGACCTTTCCGTCGATCTGACCCGGATAGCGCGCTTTGACCTCTTTCATCACCTTGCCGAGCTCTTTTTTGCTGGAAAGACCCAGCTCGTCGACGATGGCACCGATGGCTGCGCGCGCTTCGTCCTCGGTCATTTGCTTGGGCAGGTAGCGCTCGATCACCGCAATCTCAGCAAGCTCTTTGTCCGCCAGATCTCGACGGCCTCCTTGGATGTAACTCTCCACGCTGTCTCGTCGGGATTTGACCGCGCGGGTGAGCACCGCCAGCTCGTCCGGATCCTCGAGCATCAACAGATCCGACTTGAGCATGCGAAGGGTTTCGCGCGTCACTTCGTCGCGGGCCAACATGGCCTTTTTGAGGTCGGCATCGATCTTGTCCAGCAGCGCCATGAATCAAGCCTGAGCGCGAGCGGCTAGCCGCGCAACGCCTCGATCGCTCGCAATGCATTGCCTGCGAGAATCCTACGGATGCGCCCGTCAGACCAACCGCGGTCGAGCATTTCTTGCACCAGCCGCGGTAGGGCCCAGATCCCGGGCAGGTCCTGCGGAGGTTGGATCGCGCCGTCGAAGTCGGTACCGATGGACGCGTGGTCCTCTCCGACTTCGTTCACGATGTGTTCGATGTGATCGACGACGGTTCGGACGCTGACTCCACGTCGACCGAGAAAAGGCGCGTGAGCCATGACGCCCACGATGCCGCCCGTCTCGGCCACCGCGCGCAACTGCTCATCGGTGATGTTGCGCCAGTGGTCGTACACGCCGCAGAGTCCCGTGTGCGTGACGAACAGGGGCTGAGACTTGTCGTGTACCTCTACCGCATCGAAGAATCCTTGGCGGCTGATGTGGGCGAGATCCACTCCAATCCGTAGCTCGTTCAGCCGTTCCACGTAGGATCGACCAAAATCCGTCAGGGCCGAAACGTGTCGGATTCCCGGTGCGCTCGAGGCCCCCAACCGGGAATCGGTGAGATGGACGAGTGTGACGCGCAGCACGGCTCGGTCGGCAAGCACCTCGAGCGCGTCGATGCTCGTATCGAGCGCGTTGCCGCCTTGGATGCCGATGAACGCGCCATGCTCGCCGCTCGCTCGCGCCGCGCGGAGCTCTCGGGCCGACCGCACGTGCCGGATGCCCGGTGCCCGGTCGATCAAAGCGCGCAGGGCCCGAAGATTTTTTTCGAACGCGCGCGCCCGCCCGCTCGAGGTGCGCGCGGGGTTGGTCGTGATCACCCACGTCGCGCCTCCGAGGCCGCAGTCGAGCGCCGTCTGGAAGTCGGCCTGACCGAAGAACCGACGGCCGAATGGCCCTCCTCGGTGCGCTCGGCCGAGGTCGTAGCCAAAGACGCGGTGCCAAATGAAGGAATCGATGTGAAGGTCGATGGCACCGGAGTCACCGAAGAGCTGCACCGCTTCCGTGCTGATGCCGAGCGTGTGGGCCGTCGTTTCGATGTCCATCGACACGCTCCCTACCACGGACGCGCGGGCCCATCGGAGCGGACGACCGGGGCGATCTCCAAAGCTCGTCTCACAACGCACGTTCCAGTTCTTGTAAAACTGCTGTAAACATCGGTTTTTTCATGACTTCAATTGACTAGGCAGGCGGCTGCAATCACAGTGTGACTTCCCGGCTAGTTAACTTGTAAACAGCCGAGGTGAGCAGAAAGGACCAAGGATGTTGTCGACCACAGCAGCGGCGAGCGCCAAGTCTTCGGATTTACTCAGCTCTCGGACAATCAACCACGTGGTGGTTCTCGGCGCCAATGGCGCGATGGGCCTGGGGAGCGGAGCCTTGTTCACCACGGCCGTTCCCCGCGTCACGTTTTTGGCGCGCACCAAGGACAAGGCAGACGGCGGGTTGGCCGCAGCCGTGAAGATGGTGCGATCGAGCACCGTGGCGAA
>JASFKY010000106.1:0-10959 GCA_050118395.1 Myxococcales bacterium
TCTGAATTTCGGCCAAGGACTCAGAGGATCCATGGGCGCGGCGTATTCGTATCGCTGTGGCGCTTCCTCGCTGCAGCCCGTGAGGGAGGCCAAGATCCACATCGAGCCGACCACGGCGATGGATTTCGTAGCGATTCTCATGGTCGCACCACCTTTCCTGCGCAGCTCGACCGTAAACGGCAGCCCGACGGGGGTCAACGCGATCCGACGCAGAGTCGCCGCAAGGCAGGCGCAAAGCTTGCGCCCGCGCAAGATTGTCGTCTACAAGGCCACGGTGGGCTTCGTTTGGGTCGCCATCGGGGGCGCGGCAGGGTCCTGCCTTCGGTATGGGGTCTCTCTCATGCTCGGACCGGTGAGCACCGCACACGCATTTCCTTGGGCAACGCTGGTGGTCAACATCCTCGGCTCGCTTGGCCTCGGGCTCTCATTCGTGCTCGCCGAAGATCGAACTTGGCTCGGAACCGATCTCAGGTTGCTGCTCGGCACCGGGGTGATGGGTGGCTTTACGACGTACTCTGCGTTCAACCTGGAGAGCATCGGTCTGATGCAAAATGGGCAATGGGGTCGGGCAGCTCTCTACATGGGCGCAACCGTCGTTGCTTGCCTGCTCGGGGGCGCGGTCGGGTTGATGGTCGGACGCGCCATTCGTGGGTAGCTCAGTGCCCAGGCTTCTTGAGGAGCCAGACCCGTGCGGTGTGCGCGAATGCATAGACCGCTCCCGCCCCGAGCATGATTCCGCCGAGCCAGTACCGGCCCTGCGATAGCAGGATGGTGCCGCCAATGATGAGGGCGCCGACCACAATCCCGCTGAAGGCGCGTCGGCCCAAACGATCGGCAGCCAATTCGAGGTCGCTTTGTTGCGTGCGGA
The DNA here is from genome assembly GCA_050118395.1 of Myxococcales bacterium. Classification (GTDB taxonomy): domain Bacteria; phylum Myxococcota_A; class Polyangia; order Polyangiales; family Houyiibacteriaceae; genus SG8-38. The sequence continues at coordinate 869 of JASFKY010000106.1, forward strand.
TGCTGAAGGCGCCTTTGCGCAGGTCGTCGAGAATTTCCTCCAATTGAAGAGGCATCTCGGATGCCGCGGCGCCCAATCGCCGCAGTCCGCGAAGCGCATCCTGCGTCATCCGTTCCGGCGAATAACGTTTCTGGAAAAGGTCCATGAAATACGGGCGAACCTCTTCGATCAAGTCCAGCTCCGGATAGATCTCCTTGCCCACGCCTTCTACGGTCATGAGGCTCTTGCCGAGCATCAGGAATTCGGACGGGATCTCCACGCCGTACTTGCGCGCTCCCATGATCAGGTCGCGCAAGAGCGGTCCCAGCTCGATCTCCTTGAGCCGCCTTCCGAGGTAGCGCTGCGCCAATGCGGTCACCTCGGCCTCGTAGGCATCACGGTTGATTTTGTGTGCGGGACGGCCGATGGCGTACAGCGCATCGGCGATGCCGCCGTAGTCTTCTCGCACGGCCGCGAGCATCAAGTCGATGGTGCGATCCCGCATTTTGGGCGTGAGCCGGCCCACCATGCCGACGTCGATCATCCCGATGATCGGGTCTTCTTCGGACCCCATGATGATGATGTTCCCGGGGTGCGGGTCTGCGTGAAAAAAACCATCTTCGAAGATCTGTTGAAGGATGATTTCGACCGCGCGCTTCGCAATGAGCTCGCCGCTCACTCCGGCTCGACACGCTGCGTATAGCTTCTGTCCTTCCAGGTACTCCAAGGTGAGCACACGTTTGGCGCTGGCACGACGGTACACCTTCGGAAACTTTGCATGGCGGTTGTGGACGAAGTTCGCGGTGAAGCGTTCGTGGTTGTCGGCCTCGAGCAAGAAGTCGAGCTCCGCAGAAACGGACCGATCGAACTCCTCCACCAGGCTGATCGGACGGTACAGATGAGACTCGGGCATTGATCGCACGATGGCCTTGGCCAGCCAATAGAGGAGGTCCACGTCGCGCGCCATCAAGGCCTGCACGTGTGGGCGCTGAACCTTGACCACCACGTCGACCAGCGCGGGCTCTGCGCGTAGGCGAGCCCGGTGCACTTGCGCGATGGAAGCGGAGGCGAGGGGCGCTTCCTCGAAGGTGGCATAGACGTCCGAGAGTGCGCAGCCGAGCTCTTGCTCCACCTGCTCCCGAATCACCTCGAAGGGCTCGGGCGCCACGTCGTCTTGAAGCTTTTTCAGCTCGACTAGAATGTCCTCGGGGATCAGGTCGGGCCGCGTCGACATCAACTGCCCGAGCTTCACGAAAGAAGGCCCCAAATCCTCCAGAACCTTTCGGAGGCGGATACCCGCGGGCATCCGTCCGGCATCTTCACGCTTTCTGCCCGGAATCAGCGTGTTCAGGCCGGTTCGATCGACCACTTCCCCGAAGCCGTGTACCGCCAGCACGCCGGCGATCTGCCGAAGGCGCTCCAGATCACGCACCGTGGTCAGAAGCGAAGCCATGGGGATGGCAGCGTAGCACGCGACGGTTTGACTTCCCGATTCGACCGCCGACTGCTCAAGCCGCTACCGTATTTACGGCCATGAAACAATCCGGAAATAATCGGGGGCTACACCCATTCGCATCGGCGGTTCTCGTTGGGCTGCTCGAAGTTCGGAGGTCCCATGAAGAAGGTGGAAGCCATAATTAAGCCTTTCAAGCTCGATGAGGTGAAGGATGCCCTCAACGAGGTAGGCATCAAAGGCATGACCGTGACGGAGGTCAAAGGATTCGGCCGCACTGGCGGGAAGCGCGAAGTTTACCGGGGGTCCGCATACGTGGTCGATTTCGTGCCCAAGGTGAAGGTGGAGATCGTAGTCCCCGATCCCCTCGTCGTTTCGGTCATCGAAGCGATCGAGAATGCAGCCAAGACCGGCCGCATCGGTGATGGAAAGATCTTCGTTTCACCGATTGAAGAGTCCGTGCGTATCCGTACGGGCGAGCGCGGCGAAGCGGCAGTCTAGCGTCCTTTCGTTCGGGTGAACGCCTCGCCGGTGGGGTTTCCGGCGGGGTGTTCTTGTCTTCGAAGCCCCAAAAACCTCGGGATTTCATGGGCTTGTCAGATCGCAAGGGTTTGACGCGGTGCGGTCCAGTCCGATACCATGCCTGGAAAGCACCGGTTCATGGGGATGAGTGCTTCACGTCTGGCCGCGCAAACGGTCCGTGCCATGCCGCGCAAGGGGCTGAGCAGGGCGATCGGCCGGATTGCGTCGTCACGCGCCCCTCGATCGATCGTCGACGCCGCGGTCGCGGCGTTCGTTCGCGTCTACGATGTCGATTTGACCGACGTCGAGACGCCTCCGGAGGGGTTTCGCACTTTCGACGAGTTCTTCACCCGACGCCTTCGGCCAGGGGCGCGGGTCATCGACCCCGATCCAAGAGCCGTGGTGTCTCCCGCGGACGGTCGGCTCGAAGATTTGGGTGAAATCACCGTCTCGGGCCGCTTGAAGATCAAGGGACAGGACTATACGGCCCAGGAATTGCTCGGGGATCTGGCCCTCGCCTCCTCCTACGAGGGCGGCCGCTACTTCGTGGTGTATCTTTCGCCACGTGATTACCACCGCGTTCACGCGCCGGTCTCGGGCGCCGTCCGCTCGATCCGCTACATCCCTGGGACTCTCTTTCCGGTCAACCGAATCGGAAGCCACGTCCCCCGGCTTTTCGCGCGGAACGAGCGCCTTGCTATCCTGCAGGAGAGTGACGTGCACGGGGCCGTCACGACGATCATGGTGGGGGCGATCGGAGTGGGACGAATTGGGTTGAGCTTCGACGAGGTGGAGACGAATCGCGGTCACGCGCCGGGGCTTCGAAGCTACGCGGACGCGCCCATAGCCCGTCGTCGGGGCGAGGAGCTTGGCGTGTTCCACATGGGCTCGACCGCCATCGTGATGACGCCCCCCGAATGCGCGCTCGAGGTGGTGGTGGACGCGGGCTCGGCAATTCGCATGGGCGAGGCGATGGCACGGGGAGAGAGTCCATGAGCGGCGAGCCCGTCGACAAGCCGGGCAGCTTCGCACCCGAGGTGCCGCTTCGCCGGCGCGCGCTGCGCGTCCCCATTTCGGGCGTTCAGGAGATCCGTGCCCCGCAAGAGCCGCCGAGGTCGTCGGAGGACGGCAACGGCGGTGCGGACGGTTGGTCGAACATCATCGAATTCGACCCGCCGAGTGGGGTACCCATCGCGATCGAGACGAGTGATGATCGCGACCCTACGGAGCCCTCTTTCGTCACCGAGTCCGATCCCTTGGGAGGAGACGAGGTGCAGATCGAATCTTCCGAGCTGTCGGATCCGTCCATCGACGTTCACTTCACCGACCCTCCCGGGCCCCGTCCATCGACCAGGCCTTCTCTCGAAAATCGGCATAGCGAGCCTCCCGAGGAGCTCTTCTTGGAAGACGCCGATGTGCTTTCGCGAAGTGATATCGCTCCGCCGCCCGAGCACGCGGCCGAGATGATCATTCCAATCCCCAAGCCGCCGCCACCGCCAACCGAAGCGGCGGACGATACCACGCCAGAGGTCGAGGCCGACGAAGACGGCCCATGGTACGAGCGTTTCTTCGGTGAGGCCTACCTCCGCACCGTTCGGGCCACGACGCCGAAAGAGGTCGGAGTGGAGTGCGACTTCATCGAGCGCGCTCTGCGCATTCCGGTCGGCTCCCGTGTGCTCGACGTGGGATGCGGCTTGGGGGCACAGACAGTGGAGTTGGCATCGCGCGGTTACCATCTGCTGGGGCTCGACATCTCCCCGACCATGATTTCGCGCGCCAACGACGAAGCGGAGGACCGGGGCCTGCAAATCGAATTCGTGCTGGGAGACATGCGCGAGGCGGTTTTCGAGGATCCGTTCGATGCGCTCCTGTGCTGGGGGACGACCTTTGGTTACTTCGACGAAGCGGACAACGAACGAACGATTCGCCAGTTCCATCGTGCGATCAAGCCCAATGGCGTGCTCTTGCTCGACGTCGTCAACCGGGACTTCATGATCGGCTCGCAACCCAATCAGGTTTGGTTCGAGGTCGATGGAGCGGTCTGCATGGAAGAGACGGACTTCGACTATGCAAAGTCGCGTCTCCGTGTGAAACGTCGTGTGGCCAGTCATGGCGGCCAACAAAACGATCGGCTCTATTCGATCCGTTTGTATGCGCTGCACGAGATGTGCTCGCTCCTCGAGCGCAACGGCTTTCGAGTCGATGCGATCAGTGGGCGCGAGGCGACCCTCGGCGTCTTTTTCGGAGTGCACTCTCCCAAGATGATCATCCGGGCCGAGCGTTTGCCGGGGCCTTTTTCCGAGGAGGCCAATGCGCCGCCGCCGGTGCCCACGCCGTATCTGCCCAAGGGCGCACTCCGACCTTCGGAGCTGCCCCTTCCTGAAGACGGCGAGTAAGGCGCTTCGCGCCGGGCGCGCCGGCTACTCGATCGTTTCGCCGCTTCCGGTGAGCACGTACTCGACACGACAGGGCAGCGACAGAAACGAGCCACCTCCGGCAACCACCGCAGGCATACAATCCGAGCCCGCCACGGGCGTGATTTCGGTGATTTGAGAGCCGGTCAAGGTCATCGGCGAGGTCGGCACGCCGGCGTCTCCGTCGAGCGCGGCTTCGCCATCCGTCTCTTCGACCGCGAAGCGGAACTCGTCGTGCTGGGTGACCGAGCAGCCGACGTACCCCAGGAACGCATCGGGCTCGACGACCGTCCAGCTCTGGCTCACTTGAAAGGAATACTCACCGTCTTTTTGCACCCCCGCAAAAAGGGAGCCACCCACCTGCTGCCAGTAGGCCCTCCCTGCGGGCTCGGTCCTGAGGTCGAAGACGAGCTGGATTGGGTCTGCTGCCGGGATGGCTTGTCCGCAAGTCTGTTCGACCAGCAGCCCCTCCGTGTCGAAGGTTCCCACCGGGTCCCCCGGAGCCTCCTGACCCTGATCCCAGCAGCCCGCCAGCGACACCAGCAGGCACAGGCCCATGCAGCGCATGGCTCACAGGTACAGCCGCCGTGCGTTCGCGGTCAAAAAAGTGCTAATAGCGGATCTCGAAGCCGCAGCGGTAGGTGACGCGCGTGGTGACCGGCTTGCCGTCTTTGCCGATCGGCGGCTGCCACTTCTCCCCTTGGAGCGTCTTCATGCAAGCATTGCCCAACTGGTAGCCGGCCGGGTTTTCGGATACCACCCGGATCTTCGATGGAAGGCCGTCGGGCCCGATTTGGAGCCGGACCACGGCCTCCCCCTCGACGCCTTCTTGTCGGGCCTTCTTGGGATAGAGTTTTTCTAGCTTTTGTTTCAAAACTGGCGGAACTGGTTGCTTTGAGAGATCTCCCACGTCGACGACGACCCCGGCTCCGGTGCCGCCGATCACCCCGCCGGCCACCCCCTGGCGGCTCCGTCCGCTCACCACCGCATCCGGTCGGCCGATCGGTCCTTCCCGGCTCTTTCCCGAGGCCGGTTCGACGGCCCAAGAAGAGGGCTCGTCTCCTTCGTTGGTCAGGACCAGATTGTCGAATGCGACGGGCGTCTCCGGGGCGGCTGCCGGGGGCTCCTCCGGGGCTTTGGGCGGCTCCTTGGGGGCCTTGAAGGTCTTGGGTCTCGGAGGAGGCTCTACCGGCTCAGGCGCCTGCTCGGGGGGCGGGGGCTCGACGGGCTCCTCCGGCTCGCTCGCGGTCGGCTCGTCGACGACCGGCTCGTCGACGATCGACACTGCGACGGCGTTCGCTAGTGGGTCCGGCCGATCCGCAGGAGGTCGTGCATGCGACATGGCGCCCAAGAAAGCGACATGCACCGCGATCGCCAACACGACCCATCCTGTTTCGAGTGCCCACGAGGGCAGATTCTCGAGGGAGGCGGACATCGGTTCGACGGCAGGGTGACTCAGCGCCCGATCTCCTCGGGACGTACGTTGATCGCAAACTTCGTGATTCGCTCCTGACGCAAGATGTCGATCACCTGCACTACCTTCGCATGGGCAATTCGGCCGTCGGCTGCGATCACGGCACGGAGGTCCTCATCGGCTTCTCGGGCCGCGCGAACCCGTGTGCGAAGCTCTTCGGGTGTGACCGGGATGGTATCCAAGAAGATCTGCCCGTACTGGTCGATGGAAACCGCCAGGGTGGCCGGGGTCTGCTCTCCAGTGGACGCTTTGGGCAGCTCCATCGGGATGGTCTTCGAGACGATGGCGGTCGCGGTCACCATCAAGATGATGAGCAGCACCAGCACGACGTCCACCAGCGGCGTCACGTTGATGTCGGTGATCAGGTCGTCGTCGTCCCCAGAGCGAGCTCCACCAGCCATGTTCAGCCCTTCCCCTTTTTTTCGACGCCCTTGAGGTACGCGAGCAGATCTCGCCCCAGCGCGTCCGCCCAGGTGAGTCGGTAGCGGATGACGCGTTGGAAGAAGTTGAAGAAGGCTACGGCGGGCAGGGCGACCAAGAGACCGATGGCCGTGGCCACCAAGGCCTCGCCGATTTCGGTCATCAGACCGCTCGTCACCTTTCCGGCGCTTTGGTCGAGCACGTGGAAGGCCTTGATGACCCCGATGACGGTGCCCAGCAGTCCGACGAATGGTGCATTGTTTCCGACGGTGCCGAGGAAGCCCAAGTTGCGTTCCATTTGCGTTCGAGCGACGGAAGTCTCGCCCGCCAAACGCTCTTGCACGGCTTCCGGCCCGTCGTCGACGACCTCGATTCCCGAATAGAGGATCTTGGCTTGAAATGAACGCGACTGAGACAATCGCTCCCGTGCTCCGGTCACGTCGTTTTTCGCGAGCAGCAACCGCAGGTCCTCCTGCAGCTTTCGAACGTCATCACGAGAAGCGAAGAAGTAGTAGATGCGCTCGAAGATGATCGCGACTCCGATGATGGAAAGAAGGATCAAAAGCCACATGACCCAGGTCGCCCCGAGCATGGCAAAGGCGGTGAGTCTTTCTTGGATGTCGAACATAGGTTTCCTCGTGTAGAGGCGCGCTTGTAGCCGGTCTAGGGGGACGACGCATCCCGCTTCAGAATTTCGCGAATCAGTATGGTCGCGTAAGAGCCGGCGGGCAGGGTGAAATGCAGCTCCACGACGTCACCGCGTACCTTTCGCGTCACTTTTTCGATTGGAGCGCGCACCCATCTTCGCGTTCCGGGGGCGATTCGCTTCCACTTGGCAAAATCGTCGGCGGTCAGCCCCTTCTCCTGCAAAATGGCTTGCTCGCGGATCCTGGCCTCGCCCTGGGGCCAACGCATCTTGGCCCCGAAGATCGGGCCCGTCGGGCTGATCTCCCATCGATTCGCTCGAAGCTGCGCCTCCTCGATGTCCTCGACCACGAACATCCCGCCGGTGTCGTGCTTTTTCACCAGGTCTCCGGGCCAGATCCGCCCGAGCGCGGCTTCCTCGACCCGCTGAGCGACGACGGCATTGAAAAGCTCGGATTGAAGCGCAGACATCTCGAGCTTGCGTTGAAAAGAAGACCGGGGAGCGCGACCCTTCTTCAGCACCCAGCTCAATGCCCGGCTGACGTTCTGGCCTTCGCGGCCGAAGCGTTGCTCTCCATAATAATTGGGTAGCCCCTGGCTCTCGAGGAGATCCAACACGCGATGAAGGTCGTCTATTCTTGCGAGATCGAAATCTCGCAATCGAACGCTGAAACGGTTGGCGCGCAAGTGGCCGGTCCGAAGCTTGTGCGAATGACGGGCCGCTTCCAGCACCTGCAATCCTTCCGTCGACGCGCCGCAGACCGATTCGGGGGTCGTGCCGTACAGGCTCAGCCATTGGCGAGTGACCCCGTGCTTGTCCTTGAGCCCTGCCCAGCCTGCGGCTTTGGGATCGGTGCCCGTGCTCTGGCACAGCCTCTGCACTGCCTCTCGGGTCGTGATCCCCGCCTTTTCGATGAAGACCAGGACGTGATCCCCGGCCCCGCTCGGCGGATAGGCGGGCACCTCTTCCACTTCGAAGTCCTCCCAACGTGCTCGGAAGGTCGCATCGATGGGCTCGATCGAGCGAGTGAGATACGGCAAGGTCATGATGCGGCAGCGGTCCTAGACCATCGAGCTTCGATTGGGTAGACCACCCCTGGTGGTAGCCGACGCACGAGGTCGAATCGAGCGCACGTTGGTGGAGCAGCTCGAGCTCGGCCGGCAGAGCGGCGTTTTCCCGGGCGCGAGTGCCTCGGTGGCGCTTTGGAATGGAAGCTCCTGGGTCTACGTGGACCAAACCGCGGGCTCGCTGAGCGCAGGCGAGGGAGAAGTCACCCCGACCACGATTTACGACCTGGCCTCGTTGACCAAGCCTTGGGTGGCCACGGCCGCGTTACGTTTGCATCACAGAGGCATCTTTGCGCTCGACGCACCGGTGCACGCGCTCATTCACGAAGCGCGCGGGCTGCCCCTGGGCGGGCGGAGCTGGGAGGCGGTGCTGAGTCATCGGGCAGGGCTCCGGGCGTGGTTGCCGTTTTACGAGCGGATTCCCGATCGGGGAGGGCCGGCTGCGGTCGAGGCCTTGGTCATCGCCGAGTTGCTTCGGCACGGGGATGCTCATCCGGAAGGCACGGCCGTATACAGCGACCTCGGATACATTCTAACGGGCGTCGCCATGCGCCGCGCGGCGGGCGCGGGGCTCGATGAAATCGTGGCCACCGAAGTCAGCGCGCCGCTCGGGCTCGAAGAGGAGGTCTTCTTCGGGGCTGCTCGTGCGGACGAGCCCTGGAAGCTCCGATGCGCTCCCACGGGGCGATCAGTATGGCGCGGGCGGGTGCTCCGGGCCGAGGTGCACGACGACAACTGCGCTGCACTCGGTGGCGTGTCGGGCCATGCGGGACTGTTCGGAACCGCTGGCGCCATGGCGCGTTTCGGCGCGGCTTGCGTCGGCGCTTGGCACGGACGGCGCGGCGCCTCGGACGAAGCGCTGATCCGGCACGCGACCGCGCCTCGACCCGGTGGAACGCATCGGCTGGGATGGGACGGCAAGGCGGAGCGAGGCAGCGCCGCCGGCACGCGCATCGACCGATCCGCGTTCGGGCATCTCGGATTCACCGGAACGTCGATCTGGTGCGACCCGAGGAGGCAACTGGTCATCGTATTGCTCACCAATCGAGTCGTGATGTCGGACGACAACGCCGCCATCCGCGCTTTTCGGCCCGTCTTTCACGATGCCGTCATCGATGCGTTCGACCAAGCTCAGCGTTGAGCTCGAAGCCGATCGAAAAGCTTCGAGTTGGTGTCGTAGCTATGCGCATTCCCCGCGGCCCTGGCCATCGCCCTGGGGTCTCCAACGAGCACGACGAGCCTTTTGGCGCGGGTGAGCGCGGTGTAGAGCAACGCGCGGCTGAGGAGCAGAAAATGCGCGTGATGCATGACGATGACGGCGGCGGGGAATTCGCTTCCCTGCACCTTGTGAACCGTGCACGCGTATGCGAGCGAAATCGCATCGAGGTCGTCGGCGGCGTATTGGACTTCGCGTCCGTCGAATCGAACGAAAGTCGCGCCGCTTTCGATTCGATCGACCTCTCCCAAGTCGCCGTTGAATACGTCCTTGTCGTAGTCGTTGCGTAGCTGCATCACCTTGTCGCCTCGGCGGAACTGAGTGGGGGCCGCTCCTTGCTCGGGGGGCGGATTGAAAGCCTCTTGAAGCACTTCGTTGAGCTTGTTCGTCCCCAGGGGGCCCCTTCGCATCGGCGTCATCACTTGCACGTCCGCGATGGGATCGAATCCATAGGCGGGGGACATTCGATTTAAGGCCTGCACCACACGATCGACGATGGTCTCGGGGTCTGTCGCCGCGATGATGAACAAGTCGCCGTCGCCTTTGGTGCCCGCGGGAGTCGGTTCCGGCATGCGCCCTTCCAAGACGGCATGCGCGCCACGCACGATGGCACTTTGCTGCGCCTGCCGAAACACTTCGTGCAATCGAACCGTCTGGCAGATTCCCGAGGCGATGAGATCCCGCAATGGCTGTCCCGGGCCGACCGGTGGCAGCTGATCGATGTCGCCGACCAAGACGAGCGTCGCGCTCGGTGGGATTGCGGCCAAAAGCTGCGAGGCAAGTCGCATGTCGAGCATCGACGCCTCGTCGACCAAGACCAGGTCCGTTTCGAGGGGACTTCGGGCACCGCGGTTGAAGCGCCCAGTGGCCGGATTCCATTCCAACAGTCGGTGGATCGTC
>JASFKY010000107.1:0-10907 GCA_050118395.1 Myxococcales bacterium
GGTCGCTCGGCGCGCTGATTACATTTTCGGCATTCAAGGGTGGATCTCGTCGCGCCGACCTGCAGCAGGCCTGGTCTCTCTACCGAGAAATGGAAGATCACTACCGGGCAACGCTGTTGCAGGCATTCAAGGAAGTCGAAGACGGACTGAGCCGCACGAAGCTGATTTCGGAACAGCTGAATCGGCAAAAATTGGCGGTCGTCGCCGCGGAAGAGCAACAGGACCTGTCGATGGAGCTTTACCGTGGTGGCCTCGCGTCGAGCCTCGATCTCATCAATTCACAGGTCAATACACTCGACGCGAGGATCGTCTCTGCGGAGATCAAAGCAAACTTGCTCACGTCGACCGTCGGACTGGTGCGTGCGCTCGGGGGTGGTTGGCAGCGCGCTGACTTGCCGAGCGATGACGACGTTCAGCCGTTCAAGGTTTTCGAGTACAAGGGAGTCAAGAAGCCGAAGCCCACCAGTGGCATCGACGTCCGGCTCGACGAGCGCGATGAACACCGAGATTTGAGCAAACCGAGCAGACAGTAGGGAACATGACCGTACACACGACGCCCGTAACACGCGTGACCATCATCGGCGCGCATTCCTTGCATGAGGCCTTGATCTCCGAAATCCACAGCCTAGGCGCCAAAGGCTATACCTACGCCATGGTGCACGGCGAAGGCGAGCGCGGTATTCGACCGAGCAACTGGAGCGGCCCCAATGGCAGGCTAGAGGTCATCACCAACGCCGAAGTGGCCGAGCGAATTTTGGAGCACGTCGAAGCCCGCTACTTCGACCAATACCCACTGATTGCATATGTAGACGAAGTCCGTGTTCTCCGCCCCGAGAAGTACGGCGTCGAGCCCTGAATCGACACGGGATGGCAAAGCTGCTCCCTTAGCCCCATTCGATATCGGCAGACAGCGTCGCCGAATTCGCTATGCTCCGTCAGGCGACATGCGCAGGGCGGGACAGTTGTGGTTTGGATCGGTGGTCAGTTTGGTCCTCACCTGCCTCGTCTTGTGGCCGGCTTTCCTCGATCCGAGTGAAGACAGCTTTCCGCTTTCCACCTACCCCATGTTTTCCCGCGCCAAGACGGATCCGTCGCTGGTGCTCACGCAAGCACTGGCCGTAATGCCCGACGGTGCTCGCAAGCCCTTGCCTCCCAAGCTTTCCACGGGTAACGAGGAGGTCATTCAGTCGATGAAAATCATCGTCGACAATACGTACGGCGGCGGAGAACGCGCCGAGCAGTTCTGTCGTGACATCGCCTCACGGGTCGCTGCGACGGCGAGCAGTCCTTGGTCGGAAGCCGCGGCCATCGAGCTTGCGCGCAGCCATTTCGATACGGTTGCTTATTTCGAAGAGTCCCCGCGGCCCCGGCATCGCCGAACCCTCTACCGATGCCCCATCGCACGATGAACGGCGCTCAAGCACCCAAGGGGCTGAGATGGTGGTTTCCCCAGATGCCCGCCGAGCGTCTTGCCGTGCTGCGAATCCTGGTCGGGACCTACAGCGTGATCTATTTCACGGCGAGGCTGCCCTACTGGCTGAGTTTTTCACGACACCGACCGATCCAGTTTCAACCAGTGGGTCTACTGCGTTGGCTCGAACATCCTCTTCATCCTGCCGTCTATCAAACATTCGTGGCAGCCGCCGTGCTCACGAGCGTTCTCTTCCTCTTGGGCGCAGCTTATCGTTTGACGGCGCCCTTGTTCGCGCTTTGCCTCGGCGTCGTTCTGACTTACGCGAACTGTTGGGGTGCCGTGCTCCATACCGACAATTTGTGGTTGATGCACGTGTGGGTGCTGGCTCTCGCTCCGGCTGCCGATGCGCACTCCTTCGACCATCGAAACCAACCGGTGCCGCCCGCGCATTTCAAGTACGGCTGGGCGGTGCGCCTGATGTGTTGGATTTGCGTGCTGACTTATTTTCTCGCGGGCTTGGCCAAGCTCAAAAACAGCGGATTGGCTTTCGTGGAGGGCGATTCACTTCGGAATTTCGTCGCTATGGACAACGTCCGCAAGATCGAGCTCGGAAGCGTGCACTCGCCTTTGGCAGCAGTTGCCCTTTCTTCTTCGAGCGCCTTCCAGGTCTTGGCGGCGGGAAGCCTTTTACTCGAGCTCCTGGCGCCTCTGGTGATGCTTCAGCGAAAGGTCGCCAAGACCTGGGCGGTCGCCATGTGGTGTTTTCATGTCGGCGTGCTCGCGCTCATGGCCATCGTCTTTTTGTATCCGTTGACTTTCGTCGCCTTCGCGCCGTTTTTTCGAACCGAGCGTTTGAGTCGCTGGATTGCACGGCGACGTGCGGTGCGATGGGTCACGGGCTGAGCGCGCTCGATGCCCCACTTGGTTCGAGAACGGAGACGCCATGCAACATGACGGTGCCCGCATGCTGAACCGTGTCGACGCGAATCATCGGATCGAGGTAGTTCCAAGGAACGCCGCCCACCGCCAGGTTGCTTTGAAAAGGGTAGGTGTCCCTAGCTTGGTACTGGTTGTGCAATAGGAAGCCGACGGCGTCTTCGATGCCCTGGCGCAACGCTGCATCGGGACGTCCGAGGCGTTCGGAGATCCGATAGGCGGCGATCAAGGCCTCGGCACGGCTCGCAGTGGGCGTGGTGTGGGGCGGGAAGAAGGGGCTGAACCCCACGCCGCCGACGTAATCGGGAAAGCCGGTCGCGCCTTTTCGATGCTGCAGATGCCGATAAAAGCTTGCGATTTCGAGGCAGAGCTCCGCGTGGCGAGGGTCTTCAAACAAACGATGGACTTCGTCGGCCGCCAGACAGGTCCAGTGCTCTTCGATGAAAAAGAGGTCGGAGGCAAAAAAGCTCCAATACGGCCCTGACATGAAATCGAGAGCTCGCCGGCTTGCATCGAGATAGCGAGGATTCCCGGTTGCCTCACCTGCGAGCGCGAGTGCCAATGCCGCCTGTCCTGCGGCGTAGAAGGCCCGCGGCCCAGGTAGGGGGCGACCCGTATGAGCATCGCGGGTGAAATCGAAATCGCCGTCGTCCTTCTGCAGCCCGAGCACGACCTGGGCAAGCTGGTGGATCGTCGAGGCGTAGCGGTCGGACCCAGTGCTGTTCGCGTGCGTGGCAAATGCGATCAGCGGAAGCGCCTGAACACCGAGGGAGGCCGTGTCGCCCGATGGTAGGCAGAGGCTGCCCGAGCCGCATGGTCGGAGCTGCGCCTCCAGCCAGTCGAGGGATTTTTCTGCGGCTCGGAGCACCGAAGGCTTCTGGGTGCGATCGGCAAGCTGCAACAAGAACCAAGTGGTGCCTGCGTGGCGAGGGATGTCGTAGGGCTCGATGCTCTTCTTCCCAGTCTGCGGAAAGTATTTGTACACGAAACGTCCATCCCCCTGCTGCGCCCGAAGAACGTATTGGCCGGCCGATAGGGCTCCGCTGCGCGCTTTGCTCGCCGTGGGGGAGTGTGTCTCGGCAGGGCGTCCCCGGTAGAGCTCGAATGTCTCGCCTCGATAGCGTGCCCAAGACTCGGTCCGCGCCCGACGAAGCGTCGTGACCTCGCAGTCCTGCTTTCGTCCAGCGTGTTGGCATAGTCGTCGTTTCGCTTGTTCTAGATTCACGCCCGCTTTGAAGTCGGGAACGAATCGAATTGGGGTTTGCGCCGTCAGCATTCGAGACAAAAGGAGCTCTTGAGGTGTGATTGCAGCTCGCGTTCCATCGACTTCGCCGGTGATGCCATCGAGCCCGGGAACGACCGACAACGCGGCGAGCAGGGGAACGCCGGTTTCGATGCTGGTTTCGCCAACCACGCGATCGATCACGATGCCGATCCGACCGCTTCGCATGGTGCCTTGGTATCGATCGCCGACGGCATCGAGCACGTCTTGGGCGTCTCCGTGCGCCTCGATGCGGGCTTCGAGCCGACCTTGCCGGTACACACGCACGACCCAGTGGGCACTGAGCTCCGGGTACGCCGACGCGAGGCGGCTGGGCTCGTCGCGCAGAACTGCGAGAACGCCGCCCGATAGGGCTGCCTTCGCCTCGTACGGCAGAGGCTCCCAGGGGTCGTAGCTGGCGCGCGCGTAGATTGCGAAACACGACGCGACCCCGATGATCGTGACCAACGCCGCTCCCCCAAGGCCCGTTCTGGCGAGCCTTTGCGATTGGTGTTCGAGCACGCCGATCGCCCTCAGCTTGAAGATAGGCAGCAAACCCATGACCTCGAGCAGAACCGCGAGGATCAACAGGAAAAGTGCCGCGATGCCCGTTCCGACCTCTCCGTAGAGTCCCCACAGATAGGTCACGCTGGCGACAAAGCCGCCGATCAACACTGCGAGAAAGCCCAGTTGATAAAACGACGCCAGCCTCGCCATGAACCGTCCCCATCGTCCGCCGTGAAAGAGCCCGATGGCGGACAGGACCAACAAACCAAACCAAAGCCACAAGGCCGCCGGCCACCAGGAGCTGCCACTCCAGAGGATCCGAGCCAAGAAGGCAACCGCAGCTGCGGTCACCAGATCGAGGACCCCGTACGCGATTCGGATCGGGCGCGGTGCCGTGCCAATGTCATCAGCCATGAGGTCGTGAGCCCTTGCTCCCAGCTTGGGCTCAGGCTCGGGTCAGATCCAGACTTAGATCGGCGTCGTCGGGCGTGCCATCTGCGTTGAAGTCGAACGAGGTATCGGCTTCAGTCAGGATGAGAGAGTCGCCGTTGAGGTCGATCTCGAACTGCCACTCGCTGGTCGGGGAGGTCTGGAGCGTCAGGACGTCCGTGACGCTCCAAGTTCCGGTGACCACCGAGCTCGTGCCCCAGGGCGGCGAATCCCCGGGCTCTTGCCCCGTGTACGTCACGGTGAGGGTGAAGTTGTTGTCGGCCGCGAGGACGAGCGTCACGGTCGCGCCGAGGTCGCCGACGACATCGACCTGGACGGTCGAGTCGGTCATGCTCACGAGCTCGACCGAGTTGGCGTTCCAAGCTCCGACGAGCGTTTCGGGCGGCGGCACCGCGTCACTGCCCCCGCAGGACGAGGCCAAAAGCACCGCCACGAGGGTGACCAGATCGAATCGTTTCCACATCAGGACCTCCCTTGGTCGTTCAGGCTCCCCTTCTTGGAAGGGGACCGATTGCAAAGGGTGGCATCATCGGCAGGAACGTCCACTCGCCCGCGGTCGCTGCGGGGTCGTCTCCGAACCGCTTAGGCCGAGCCGCCTGGCGTCTCGGCGATGCGCGCACGCAGGGCGCGAAGAGCCCGGCCCGCTGCGCGTTCGTTCTCGCGGCTGAACACGGACGAGGGCAGCGGGATGTCGGGGTCGACGTAGATCTGGAAGTCGATCTCGGTCCGCCTGCCATCATCGACGGGAGTCAGCTTGAAGCTGGCATTGAACGCATTGATGTTCCCTTCGAGAAGCCGTCCCTCGACCACGCGCGATGGTCCTTCGTTGGCCTGTTCAGCCAAGTTGAGCTGCCCATAAAGGGTGTACATGCCCTTTGCGACGCTCACTTCCATATACACCATCGCCCGATTGCCTCGCTGCGCAAGCACCTTCGAGTGTGTGAAGTTGGGCATGAAGCGCACGTAGTTTGCGTAGTCGAGGATGATCGGAAGCACTTCGTCGATCGGCTTGTCGACCACGACGATTGCACGGCCCGAAGCGATGTCGGATCCGTCCACCGGAATCTGTGCCGTAAGAACGTCCGTGTCTTCATCGGCCTCGATCGCCGAGGCCTCGCTGGGCGCGCCCAGGATCCCCGCGGGCGCCAAGGCTGCGGCGATGATCGCTGCCAGCATCGAGCGTCGGATTTTCAGAGTCTGTTTCATGGCCTCTCCTCGGCTGCCGACCGCTTTCCGGGCTTGCCCATCGGGCGGTCAACCATTACACTACACAGTGTAGTTCCCACTGATGAGGAATCAAGAACAAAATGCACTGCACGGTGTAGTTTTTATCTAAGTATATGGAAACACAGCAAGAATCACGGACCAACCCCAAGCGGGAGACCATCTTGGACGCCGCGACCGTCGCCTTTCGTGATGAGGGATTCGAGTGCACCAGCATGGATCGCATCGCCGAGCTGGCAGGGGCCTCGAAACGGACGGTCTACAACCATTTTCCGAGCAAGGAGGCCCTCTTCGAGGCCGTCGTATCTCGCCTTTTCGACGAGGCGATGGCTCTCGATCAGGTGGCCTGGGACCCAGATCGGCCGCTGGAGGACCAGCTCGCGGATTTCGCCCGAGCCAAGATTCGGCTTGCCGAGGGAGGCCCGTCGCGCTGCCTGATCCGAGTCGTGTTTGGGGTCTTCATCCGCCAACCCGAGCTGGTTCGGGAGGTCATGGCCCGCTCGGCCGAGGCCGAACGCCCTCTGGCCACCTGGCTTCGCAAAGCAACCGAGGCAGGCCGCCTCGACGTTCCCAACCCCGAGCTGGCGGCCAAGCTCTTCTGGGGCATGACGCGAGGCGCGCTGTTTTGGCCTCAGTTGCTCGAAGCCCCGATGGCGGCCGAGGCAAGGGACGCCTTGCTACGCGAAATCATCGCGACCTTTCTGTGTCGCTACCGGTCTTGTTCCGACCGTTGACGCCTCAGGGCTTGCTTGCTGTGGGCGCAGCAAGGTGCGTGGCGACGACCCGAAGGACCTCCGGTGAGAAACCAAGCCCAACATGGCTCGAGCGGACGCGTACATGCTCGACGTGCGGGCTCGTGCGGTCGATGCAAGCACGCCAGTCCACGACGCCGTCTGACTTGCTGTAGACCGCCGTGATCGGCACTTGAATCGGATTGCGTTCACGCTCGGCAATCCGGGCGTCGATGTCATCGAAGCTCGTACCTTTCGCTCGATAGAAACCCGCCGTCGTCGTGTATCGTGGACCCCCAATGACGGGTGAGCCCAGCGTCACTACGCGATCGACGCGGTGTGGCAGATCGCGTGCGGCCTCCCGCGCTAGATAGCCTCCCAGGCTCCAGCCCACCAGCCGGACCGGGCGGCCCTCCCGAGTCGCGAGCTTTTCCACTTCGTGGCTCACCGCGGTGATCAGCTTCGGTACGTTGCCGGAGTTGACGCCGAGGCCCCAACCGCTGACGCGGTACCCGAGTCGCTGCAGATGAGTGCGAAGTACGAGGGTCGAGCGGTCACCGGCGCCAAATCCAGGGAGCACCATCACGGGCTCACCGTGCCCGCGCGGGTGTTTCGATAGGTTCTGCAGATTCGCGAGCAGCTGGAGGAGCTCGATGCCGATGCGTGCCTCTCGGAGCGTTCGTAGCGGACTCGGAGCCGAGGTCGGCAAGGGCGCCAACAGGTCTTCGTCATCCGATTTCAGTGGTTCAGCTAGCTGACCGATCCGCATCGTTCCACCTCCATAGATCGGAGCACGTCGCGTGCAATGTGGCGCGACCGGAAAAGCTCGACGGGGTTGCGCTGCCCCGACTTCGCCCTAGGTTTTCCGGAGCGCCGCCCGCGACCGATGAGCACCGATGATCTAGATGCCGAACGGAGCCGATTCGTTCGAGGCGTCCGACGCCGAAACCCACACGAACCGGAATTCGTGCAAGCGGTTTGCGAGGTCGCTCGCTCCGTCTTCCCCGTCATTCAGGACCACGCCGATTATCGTCGAGCGAAGATCCTCGAGCGCATGACCGAGCCGGACCGCATCATCATATTTCGGGTCAGCTGGGAAGACGATCAGGGATCGATCCGAGTCAACCGGGCGTGGCGTGTTCAGTTCAACCGCTCCATCGGGCCCTACAAAGGCGGTCTTCGCTTTCACAAAACCGTGAACCAAAGCATTCTGAAATTCCTCGGGTTCGAGCAGACCTTCAAGAACAGTCTGACGGGGTTGCCGCTGGGCAGTGGCAAAGGCGGGTCGAATTTCAACCCCAAGGGCAAAAGCGAGCGAGAGGTCATGCGGTTCTGTCAGAGCTTCATGACCGAGCTCTTTCGCCATATCGGTCCGGACTCCGATGTGCCCGCAGGCGATATCGGCGTCGGCTCCCGTGAGATTGGGTTTTTGTTCGGCCAGTACATGCGGCTCACCAACGAATTCGAGGGGGCGCTAACCGGCAAAGGACTACCCTACGGCGGGAGCGCGATACGCCAGGAAGCCACCGGCTACGGAACGGTGTGTTTTCTAAAGAACATGTTGGAAGCCCACGATGAAGGGTTGGAGGCGAAGCGCATCGTGATCAGCGGAGCCGGTAACGTGGCGCTGTTCGCCGCGCAGAAGGCGATTCGCGGGGGCGCGAGAGTGCTGACGCTCAGCGATTCCGATGGCTTCATTTTTTGCTCTGATGGCATCGATGAAGAAGCCTTGCAATCCATCATGAGGCACAAGCTCGAAAGGCGTGGACGCTTGAGCGAGCTCGCCGACCAGATCAAGGGCATTGAATACCACCACGGCGAGACGCCATGGCGCGTCCCTTGTGATGTCGCCATGCCGTGCGCTACCCAAAACGAGATCGACGGCTCGGCTGCCACGGCTCTCGTGGACAACGGCGTCATGGCCGTGGTCGAAGGGGCCAACATGCCGTCCGATCGAGACGCGGTAGAGTGCTTTCGCGCGCACGACGTGATGTTCGCGCCCGGCAAGGCGGCCAACGCGGGGGGAGTGGCCGTGAGTGGGCTCGAGCAGTCGCAGAACGCCACGCATGCGTCCTGGAGCCGAGACAAAGTCGAGACGCGCCTTCACGAAATCATGGGTGATATCCACGATCGCTGCGTCGAGGAGATCCAGGCAGACCGCGACATCGACTACGTGGATGCGGCCAATCGTGCGGGCTTTCGCAAGGTTGCAGATGCCATGCTGGCCCACGGTGTGGTCTGAGAAATCACTAGAACGAAACGTTCGCGAGTTAGCCTTCCCCGCGTTTGGCGAGTCATAATCACGAGGTGTTGTCCAAGCGAGGCGACTTCGACCTGGCGCTCAATGCGCTTGCTCGGCAAGTGGCAGCCACGCCCCCTGTATGGGACCTGACCGTCTCGAATCCGACGAACGTTGGACTTTCTTTGGACCAGGATGCGGTGCGACGTGTCATCGGCACCGTCGATCCCAGCAAATACGAACCGGATCCGCGAGGGCTCTCTTCGGCTCGGTGTGCGCTGGGACGTCAGCTCGACTGGAATCCCGACCACTTGGTGCTCACCGCGACGACCAGCGAAGCGTATTCGTTTCTGATCAAGCTCTTTTGCGATCCGGGTGACCACGTGCTGATTCCGGAGCCGAGCTATCCATTACTGTCCATGCTGACGCGCCTCGAAGGGGCCTCCGTGGCTCCTTATCGCTTCCGTTACGACGGGGATTGGCACATCGATCGTGCATCGTTTCTCGAGCATCTCGATTCGCAGCCCAAGCTGATTTTCGTCGTCAGCCCCAACAACCCGACCGGCGCCTATCTCTCAGAGGACGACCTCGAGTTTGTCTCCAGCCACGGGTTGCCCGTCGTGGTGGACGAGGTCTTTGCAGCCTACGACCTTCGCGCCAAGGAGGCATCGCCGTTGCGGCACTCCCGCGCACTCTCGGGTCTATCGTTTGCCCTGGGTGGGCTCTCCAAAGCCGCCGCCCTCCCTCAGCTCAAGCTCAGTTGGATTGCCGTGTCCGGAGACGAGGAGAGGGTCGAGCGTGCGCAGGCCCAGCTCGACGTGATCACGGACACGTATCTCTCCGCCAACGAGCTCACTCAACGGGCGCTTCCCGGGCTCCTGTCGAAGCTCTCGCAGGCGCGTCGCCAGATCGTCTTCGAGCGCTTGGAGCACAATCGTCAAAGCGCCCTCTTGCTTCGCGACGACGTTCCGGAGATGACCGTGCTTCCGGTGCAGGGTGGCTGGTATCAAGTCCTGCGTCTGCCCGGGGTCATGTCGGAAGAAGACTGGGTTATCCGGTTTCTGCAACACGGTGTGCTCGTGCAGCCGGGCTGGTTCTATGACTTTCCCGATGAAGCTTGGGTGGTGGTCAGTCTTCTCACGCCTCCCGAGGCCTTTGCCGAGGGCATGGCCTGTCTGGGCCGGGTGGTGGCGGCCTCCATCCAAAACAATCCACCCGACGGATCGCACGCGGGATGACCTAGGTAACCAGCAGGTACAGAGCGATCCAAAACAAGCAGACCAGTTGCACCAGAAACAGACTGAAGCGCAAGATCAGGATCTTTCCTCGTTGCGGCAAGGCTACGTGGACGAAGGTGTGCAAGATTCGGAACCCCAACAACACGATGGCGAGGACGCTCAAGATAGGCGCAAAATTGCCCGTGTACACCATCACCAGTACCAAGGCCCCGTACACCGCCAGGTTCTCCAAACAGTTCAAATGGGCTCGTAGCGCCTGTCGATGAGTCTCGCTTCGATCGACGTCCGGAAAACGATATTGCTCGAAGGGCGAACGGCCCGAAAGGATCTCGGCCATCCGGTACTTCCCCACGCTGACCACCAGGGTCAATAGCGTCCAAAGCGCGAAGAGAAGCAGCACCAGTACCGGAATCGGCACGGCTATACCTTCAGGCTCTTGTTTCGGAAAATGGCGTACCAGCAGGCAAGCGCGAAGTACTTGATCTTCCACCAGAGCCTTGGGTAGTTCGCGCGATCGAAGCTTGCGAAGTGTCCGAACAGATTCCAGTAGGCAACGTGGTGGGGGATGTTCTCCCGAGGAATTTCACACCTCCCCAAGATGTGCGCGACGATGCTTTTCGCCTCGATCGCCGCCAAAAACGGGGTGGACGACGTGCTCTCCGCCAGGCTCATGCCAATGAAGAACAGATTGGGATAATCGACCGAACGGACGAGCGATCCGAGCCTGGGAAACAACTCGCCGAGCACTTCGATGTGACTGTATTCGGGCAGACCCAGATACTCGAGGTTCATTCGATAACCCGTCCCCCAAAGGAGCATGTCCGTTTCGAAGTGCTCGCCATTGTTTAGCGTGACCTCGGTGCCTCGGATGCTTCGAACCTCGCTTTGATGCCGAGCGATGGTGTCC
>JASFKY010000108.1:0-10799 GCA_050118395.1 Myxococcales bacterium
CTCGAGCACAAACACAAACGCAAGCTCGAGATCGCCACCGACGCCTATCTCGAGTACCTACGCCTCGGCGGGATCGTTCGGTACGAGGAGCTCCGCCCGTCTCTGATTCGCCGCTTTTTGAACCGAGGCGTTCCCATCCTGACCGGACTGAGCGCCACCTACCTGTATCGCTGTGCGAGGGAGCACGACGATCAATACGATGACATTCGCGGGGAGCCTGTCGGGCATTTCGTGATCTTGAGCGGCTACGATCGCAAGAAGCGCGAAGTCACGGTGTCCGATCCGTCACACGACAATCCTTTGTTTCAAACGCACCGATACAGCGTTCGCATGGATCGCCTCATTACCTCGATCGCTTTGGGCGTCATGACCTACGATGCGAACCTGCTGGTCCTGACACCGGATCCGAAGCGTACGGGAGCGGGCTCATGAGCGCGCTGATCGTGGTCGAACGGCCCGAGAACTGGCCACTCGAAATTCCGGGAACCGAGGTCGTCACCGCGACCGACTACCTCACCAACCCGAGGTTCGTGGAGCTCAAGAGGGCCAAGGTCTTCAACCTCTGCCGGAGCTACGCTTATCAAAGTGCGGGCTATTACGTATCGCTTCTGGCTGCCGCCCGCGGACATAAGCCACTGCCGTCGGTCATGACCATGCAAGACCTCCGGCAAGCCTCGTTGGTTCGAATCGCCTCCGAGACCACCGAGCTCCTGGTGCAACAAACGCTCGCTCCCATCAAGAGTGATCGCTTCGTGCTGAGCATCTACTTCGGCCGGAACATGGCCAAACGCTACGATCGCCTGTGCCGGGCCCTGTTCAATCATTTCCCCGCCCCCCTACTCCGTGCGGAATTCGTGCGTGCAGAGCAGTGGCGGCTGGAGAAGCTTCGCGTGATCGCTTCGCACGAGATCCCCGAGTCCCACAGGGATTTCGTCATGGAGCAGGCCAAACGCTTTTTTGGGCGACCTCACCCCGCGGGCGTGCATCGGGCCCGTTACGACTTGGCGATTTTGGTGAACCCGGAAGAAGTCGACGCTCCCTCCGATGAAAAAGCCATTCAACGATTTCTGCGGGCTGCCAAAAAGGTCGGCTTCGATGCTTGGGTGGTAGGAAAGGAAGACTTTGGACGCATCGCCGAGTTCGATGCACTGTTTTTGCGCGAGACCACGGCGGTGGATCACTACACCTACCGGTTCGCCCGCCGGGCGGAGGCTGAGGGCTTGATCGTCATCGACGATCCCGAGTCGATCGTCCGCTGCACCAACAAGGTCTATCAAGCGGAGCTCTTCGAGCAGAACAAAATCGACTGCCCCAAAACGCTCGTCGTGTCTCGGGAGAGCGCCGAGCAAGTGGCTCAAAGGCTGGGTCTGCCCTGCGTGCTCAAGAGGCCGGACAGCTCGTTTTCTGCAGGAGTGGTCAAGGTTGAAACCGAGGAAGAGCTCAGCGCACACCTGCGCGAGTTTTTGCAGAAGTCCGAGCTGGTCATCGCGCAGGAATTCGCGGCATCGGAGTTCGACTGGCGGGTGGGCATATTGGAAGGCAAGGCTCTGTACGTGTGCCGATACCACATGGCGCGCGGGCACTGGCAGATCCAGAAGGCCCTGGGCGAAAAGCGACGCGTCTACGGCCGAACCGACACCTTGGCAGTGCAGGACGCGCCCCAGGCGGTGGTCGACTTGGCGGTTCGGGCAGCCAATCTGATCGGAGACGGACTCTACGGCGTCGACATCAAGGAGGTCGGCGATCGACTCTTGGTCATGGAGGTCAACGACAATCCAAGCATCGAAGCGGGTGTGGAAGACGCCGTCCTCAAGGACGACCTCTACCTCAGCATCATGCAGAGCTTTTACGACCGCCTGGAACGCCGCGGACAGAGGGAACGAAGGTGAGCGGTTCCACCCCCCTCCACCTCTTCGAGGGTTTCGGAATCGAGATCGAGTACATGATCGTGGACTCGAAAAGCCTCTCCATTCGGCCAATCGCAGACGAGCTTCTCAAAATGGTGGCGGGAAGCTACGAAATGGAAGTCGATCGCGGAAAGCTTCGCTGGTCGAACGAGCTCGCGCTGCACGTCGTGGAGCTGAAGACCAACGGCCCCGTGACGTCGCTTCGAGATCTAGACCAGACGTTCCAACGAGACGTGCAGTCGATCGACTCCTTGCTTACGCCCATGCAGGCTCGCTTGCTTCCCACCGCAATGCATCCTTGGATGGCGGCCGACGAGCTCCGTCTTTGGCCTCACGAAGACGACGTCATCTACCAGAGCCTTCATCGAATTTTCGATTGCCGCGGACACGGATGGTCGAACCTGCAAAGCATGCACGTCAACTTGCCGTTTGCGAACGACGAGGAGCTGGGACGACTTCATGCGGCGATTCGGCTCGTCCTACCGATTTTGCCCGCACTGGCGGCGAGCTCTCCATACGTCGATGGGCATGCCAGCGGCCTGCTCGACACTCGCGTCGAGGTCTACCGTCACAATGCGCGCCGCATCCCCTCGGTCACGGGACGGGTCATTCCCGAGGCCGTTTTTCGGCGAAGAGACTACGAGCGCCTGCTCGAGGGCATTTACCGCGATCTGGCGCCGCTCGATCCCGAGCGCATCTTGCAGCACGAATGGATCAATGCCCGCGGGTGCATCGCTCGATTCGACCGCATGGCCCTCGAGATACGACTCCTCGACGTGCAGGAATGCCCGAAAATGGATCTCGCCATCGCGCAGGCCGCCATTGCAGCAGTTCGGGCGCTGGTCGAGGAAACCTGGGCGAGTTACGAGGAGCAGCAAACCTGGCACGAGCGTGAGCTCGAACCAATCCTGCTGAAGACCGTTGCCGACGCCGATCGGGCAGTCATCGACGACGCCCGCTTCTTGAAAGCGTTCGGCATGCATGGCTCGCCAGCTCCCGCCGGCCAAATTTGGCGTCACCTCGTGGAAAGCCGAGTGGGGACGGATTCCGAGCTTGCATCGGCATCGAAAGTCCTCGATGTCGTCTTGTCCCAGGGTTGCCTGGCCACTCGTATCGTTCAGGCTGCCGGCCCAGAGCCGAGTCGAGAGAAGCTCCGCGAGGTGTACATGCGCTTGGCCGATTGCCTGGCCCGCGGCGAGAGCTTCACGAGCGAGTCATGAGCGCGGACGCCTTGTTGCTGAGCTGCGAGCACGGAGGTGCACGCATCCCACGGCAATACCAGCATTTGTTCGAAAGCCGAGCTGCCCGGCGGGCGCTCGACAGCCACCGAGGATGTGATCTCGGCGCCCTGCCCCTGGCCCGCCACCTTTCGAGGACGCTCGACGCGCCTCTGCGAGCGAGCACGGTGAGCCGCCTTCTGGTCGATCTGAACCGCTCGATCGGCCATCCCCGCCTGTTGTCGGAGTTCTCCCGGCGACTCGACCCGACGGAGCGGGAAAGGCTCTTGGCTAGGTACTACTTTCCTCATCGAAATGGCGTCGAATCTTGGATTGCGGCGCGTTGTCGTCGGGGAAATCGAGTGCTGCACATCGGAGTGCACAGCTTCGCTCCCCGCATCGCCGGCCGCCGCCGCACCGCAGACGTGGGGCTACTCTACGATCCCGCAAGAGAAGCCGAGCGGGTATTCTGCAAGCACTGGAAGCAGGCACTTGGCGATACGGACCCTGGTTTGCGCGTCCGTCGCAACTACCCCTACCTCGGAAAGGCGGATGGCCTGGTCACGTCCCTGCGGAACGTGTTCGACGAGTCGCAATACGTCGGGATCGAGCTCGAGCTCAATCAGACCGTGCTTTGCACCCGAGAAGGTCTTCAGCGAGCGAGCCGAGCCATTGCTCGAAGCTTGCAAGTCGCGGGGCTCCCACACTAGCAAGGGGGCATCGAACGCGCCTCGCGCAGCTTGGCTTGCAGCACGAGGCGCGTGACGTCCCCTCATTGGGATCTTCTCTGGTCACCCGACCAGAGCGCTAGCGTCGACGACTACCAGCGATTGTTGGAGCGGCGGTCGCCCTTGGGACGGTCGTTGGCACGATCGACTCGGATGGTGCGGCCGTCCAACGCGGAGCCGTTGAGCTCTTCGATCGCTCGCGCAGCCCCTTGATCGTCCTGAAACGTGACGAAGCCGAAGCCTCGTGACCGACCGGAGTCCCGATCGGTGACGACCTTCGCCTCGACGACGTCGCCACAGGCCGCGAAGGCCTCCTCGAGCGCAGCGCTCGTGGTGTTCCAGCTCAATCCGCCTACAAATAACTTGCTACTCATGTCTTTACTCTCTTCGTTCCTTTGGTCCCCTTGGGAACCTCTTCGTTCTCGGGGAAATGGCTCCCCTGAGCTTTGCATTCGTGAGATGGGTACGGCGCTCATCGCCAACCCGGGCCGACTGCCCGAGCGCTCTCTCACTTCGTCGTCTGTGCTTCTGCGAACCTCAAACCGCTTTTTCGAGCCACGGGGTTCTCACAGGAACAGCCGACGTGCCGACAGCCCACGGTGGACTGCCACGCCCTGCGGAGGGCGTTCAACTGCGGAGGTTAGCAGCTGCGCCAGGCTTGTCGAGCAAAGGCCCAAGTATTCCTCCCGGCACGTCCGGGAGCCGGAATTTCGGTCCAGGGCTCGGGTTTGGCAACGTCCCTCTTCGATGAGGATGCACACCGGCATAAAATCTCCTAAAGGCCTCGCCTTCCATCTCTACTTTTCGAGCCCACCATGTCGCACGATCCTCTCATTCCTCTCCTGCTTTCGTTGTCGCTCTCGGCGGGCTGCGGGGAATCAAGCAACTCTGGGCCTCCCAGCCCCGGGGACCCGTTGCCAGTCCTCCAGGCCGTCCCGGGCGCAGCGAGCAGCGGCCGGATCATCGACGAGAGCGGCCGGGAGGTCCTGCTCCGCGGCGTCAACGTGAACGCATTCGTCGACTACTGGCAATACGATCCGGACCTGTTCACGACCTATCCGTTCACCTCGGAAGACGCCGATGCCATCGCGGCGATGGGATGGACCAGCGTGCGCCTCCTGGTGAGTTGGTCACGGGTCGAACCCTCGCCCGGCACCTATGACGAGGGGTATCTCGACGAGGTCGCCGGTGCCATCGCCATGCTGCGGGCGCGGGGCGTGTACACGCTGCTCGACCTTCACCAGGACGCATGGGGAGCCTCCCTGGCTGCGCCACCCGACGAGGTTTGCGAGGGCGATTCCCTACCGGCCGGAGGATGGGACGGAGCCCCCGAATGGGCTACCTTCGACGGGGGCGAGCCCCGATGCGTGAGGGGCCCTCGGGAGTTCACGCCCGCAGTGGTGGCGGCCTGGCGGGCGTTCTTGGACGACGCGCCCGGTCCCGGAGGGGTCGGCATACAGACACGCTACGTGGAGATGTTTGCACACCTCGTTGCGAGGTTCGCCAACGAAGACGCCGTCTTTGGGTACGACCTGATGAACGAGCCCAACGTGTTCGACCCGGCCGATCAGGCCATTCTGTCGAGCTTCTACGAGAACGCTCTTTCCGCCATGCGGCAAGCCGAACAATCCGTCGGCGCCCCACGCCGTCTTTTCGTGTTCGAACCAACGGCAGCGTGGTGGCTCGGCTTCCCGGCCCCTCCCCCTTTCGCGCACGATGACCAGGTCGTTTACTCGCCTCACATCTATCAGGAAGGGCTCGGCGGCGGAACGATCGAGAACGGATTTGCACGGGCCGTAGGAGAAGCCGCGGACTCGTATGGCGGAGCGCCGGTGATCACCGGTGAATGGGGTTCGGACCCAGCGCGCGCTGCATCGCCCGACGACGACTATTTCCAGCGTCATTTGGCCGAGCAGGACCGCTACCGATTGGGAGCGACGATGTGGACCTGGAGAGAAGCCTGCGGCGATCCCCACAAATACGAGCCGGTGCGCAACGGGACGGTTCCCGAAGTATGGGGTTTTTTCGAGGTCGACTGCTCGACGAACACGATCACCGGTCCGAGAACGGCCTTGTTCGACGTCCTGCGGAAGATGACGGTGCGTTTTGCGCCAGGCCCCATCGCCTCGCTGCGTTGGATGCCCGATGACACCATGCTCGAAGTGTCTGGAAACGATGCGGAACCGGGGAACCGTCTCGAAATCTTCACCCCCACCGCCGATGCCTCGGATCTCGAGATCGACGCAAGCGGCGTGGGTCCGATCGAGTCGGTGCCCTGGTTTGACGGGACCCTCGTCCATGGCCTGGCTCAGGGGGGCGCGTGGTCCGTTCGAGTCCGACGGTGAGCACTCCAACGTTTGATCAGCTGCCTCCCCACGACCGGTAGAACGGCGACAGCCGCGCCTGCCATGCCGATGAGCCAATCATCGGCATGTAGAGGCGTCAAATGCATGAGGCGCGACAAACCAGGCACTTGCACGAATAGCGGCACAGAGCCGATCGTCAGAGCCGTGACGACCCGGGCCGCGATCCCGCGCAAGCCACTCAGGAGCGCGGTGATGGCGCCGCTCGACAAAGTGAGAACGACCAACGCCATCGCCCGTGCATGCTCCACGTGATGGCCCGCGCCGAAGCTCCGCTGAAAGCTCCAAACGATGCCTGCCGTGATCAAGGTCCCTACCAGCACGATGGTCAGC
Organism: Myxococcales bacterium; assembly: GCA_050118395.1. Classification (GTDB taxonomy): domain Bacteria; phylum Myxococcota_A; class Polyangia; order Polyangiales; family Houyiibacteriaceae; genus SG8-38. Next base: position 6,549 of record JASFKY010000108.1, read on the forward strand.
CACTGGCTCCGGTCGAAGAAACCAGCGCGTCTCATCGTCGATCGGTCGGCAAGCGCACCTGGCGCAGGGAGGTCCTGAAAGACCAGCATCGCCGTGGGATGGATGATCATCTCCAGCCAAACTACGTGGATCGGCAAGTACAAGAGCGCATAGCCCGCCAACGGAATGATCGCCGCGGTAATGACCAACGGAATGTGAACCATCAGAAGGTACTCGAAGCTCAGTTGCAAATTCCGAAATAGCTGTCTTCCTTCTCCAATTGCGCTCACGATGCTGCGAAAGTTGTCGTCGAGCAGAACGATCGCTGCCACCTCGCGTGCGCTCCTCGTGCCGCGCTCTCCCATGGCGATCCCGATGTCGGCTGCCTGTAAAGCGGGCACGTCATTGACTCCGTCACCGGTGACCGCGACGATCTCACCGTTTCCCTGAAGAGCTCGCACGAGGCTCAGCTTCTGCGCGGGCTTGGCACGGGCGATGACATCCACGCCGAGCAGGAAGCCTGGCCCTTCACCCGACAATCGGGACTCCAGCTCGTCGCCCACGATCACCTTGGGAGCACGGCCACCTAGGCCAATTTCCTTGGACACCGCCGTTGCCGTTGCCGGATGGTCACCCGTGATCATGATCACGTGAATTTGGGCCCGAAGACACTCTCTCACGGCTTCCGGTACGTCTGGCCGCACGGGATCCTCGAAGGCGATCAAACCCGCGAAACGAAAGCCGCGATCCGGCTCACCGCCATACCAGGAATCGGCATCGGGCGACTGCCAAGCGCAGGCGATCACCTTGTGTCCTTCGGCCGCCAGCTCCTCGGTTTTCGCGAGCCATGCAGCGGCTTTGGCCGGATCCACGTTAGACTGCACGAGCAGCACCTCGGGTGCACCCTTGGCAACCGCCAGCAGTGCGCCCTCCTCTCGCAGGACGCAAGTCTCCCGCTTTCGATCCTCGGTAAATGGAAAGCTCGATACGACCTCGACGGCGGTCGTCGTCGGCGCAGCCGAAAGAATGGCCAGGTCGACGGGATCATGAATCTCGACCCGAGAGGCCATCGCAGCCAACCGAAGAAGCCGAGCCTCCGTCACGTCGGGGGCTGGAAAGCAATGCGTGAGACGGAGCAGCCCTTCAGTCAGCGTTCCCGTCTTGTCGGAACAGATGCACGTCACCCGTCCGATGTTCTCGACCACGACGCCGCGGCGAACCAGAGCATGCCGTTTGGCCAGACGATACACGCCCACGCCGAGAAAGAAGGTGAGCACCACCGGAAATTCCTCGGGCAATGCTGCGACTGCCAACGTCAGGGCGCTCAGCAGCGCATCGATCCAACCGTGCCCTTGCTGTATGCGCACCCACGCCAGCACCACGCAAAAGATGGCGGCCACGATCAGCAATGTTTTGACCAGATCCGCCACCGAACGCTGAAGTGGCGTGCGTTCGTGCGTACCGCGAACGGCGGATCGAGCGATCTCTCCATAAAGGGTTTCGCCCGCCGTGTATCCAACTAGCAGGCGTCCCTTTCCGGTCAGAACCCTCGTGCCTGCATAGCCCCATGCCTCGGTCCCAATCTTGGCGCCCAAGGCCGCTCCCGACGGCCCCTTTACGGCAACCTTCCGCACGGGCAGCGCCTCTCCGGTCAGCGCAGACTCGTCGACTTGCATTTGCAGCGCGTCGACCAATACGCCGTCGGCGGGAAAAGGGTCGTCGGGGCCCAGCAGGACCAAGTCTCCGGGAACCAAGTCCATCGCCGGAACCCGTAATTCCGACCCGTCTCGAACGACACATGCTTCGGTCGCAAGAAAAGAGCTGAGCCCTTCAATCGATGCCTGCGTTCGGCGATGCAAAAACGCGTCCATTCCGAAGAACGGAAACATGGCTCCCAGCAGAACGGCCGCCTCGGTCCATTCCCCGGCGACCGCAAACAATGCGCTGGTCGAAAGCAGAAACCAAAGCATGGGATCACGAAGGGTGTCCTTTGCGACCGTCACCCAACCGTGCGTCTCGGCTTCCAAGATGCGGTTGGGCCCATAGACTTCCAGACGATCCGCCGCTTGGGACGTGGTGAGCCCTTCGAATGGAGAGCTCAGGCCTTGCAGCCGTTCGTGAGGAAACTTTCGCACGGGGATCACCCAGGGCGCCCCGCGATGCTACCCGAGCCGATCCGCGCTGCAAAGCTCAAGTGAGTCGAACGCGCGACACGAGCGTTGCAATGCGTGTGAGCACGAAAGGCACCGAGAGACCCCGCGGCGCTGCCAGATACCGCGGCTGCCATTCCGGGTCGAATTTCTCTTTGAACGCTCGCAGTCCCTGGAAGTTGTAGAAGTGCTCGCCATGTCGGAACAGGAATTCACCAAATCGATTCCAGAGCGGGGCCAGGTGGTGGTGTTCCAATCCGGATAGAGGCGCCATTCCCAAGCTGAAATATTCGTAGCCCTGTGCCTTTCCCCAGAGCATGAGCTCCGTGAAAAGGTAGTCCATCACGCCCGGTGGCGCGTCATGGCCGTGTCGCATGAGATCGATCGAGAGCGCGACTTTGGATTCCGTTGGCCACACGTTGGCAAATGCCACGATGCGCCCTTCTTTTCGTACGACGGCCACCGGCAACCGGGCGAGGTACGCGCGATCGAAAAATCCGAGCGAGAAGCCTTTTTCTCGCATGGCTTTCGTAGCGAGCCAGTCGTTCGAAACCGTCTCGATCTCGTCCAAGAGGGGTCCAACGCCCGAGGACACGACGACGTCGAACGTGACCCCCTCTCGTGCCATGCGGTTGTAGGATTGGCGAAGGCCCTTTTTTGCACTTCCCTGAAGCGAGAAGTCTCGGAGCGGAACGCGTCCTTCTTCCCCGAGCTTGCGAAGCACCAGCCCCAACTCCAAGTAGATCGGAAGAGCCGCCTCCGACACCTCGTAGAACACGGCGCGACCTGCATGCCGATCGGACAGCTCGCGAAAACGCCAGGCGAGGTCGCTTTTCTCTAGTGCAGAGCCAACGGGATCGCCCATGCCGACCCAGGTGCGGCCACTCACTCCAAACATCAAAAAAGCGTTCCCGTCCTCGTGGAACAAGAGCTCCTTATCACCCAGCAACGCCAGGTAGCCGTCGATGTCGCCACTTCGGTTCGTGATGGCCTGAGCCCGATCCAGCTCGTCGGACGAAGGCAGGCCAGGAATCGGTGGCGCCGGTCGGAGCAAGCGGGCCGCCCCGAACACCACCAACGCCGCACCCGCCAGGAGGGTCGCCCGGAGCGACCGTGACGCCTCGGCGTCAACAGCAAAGCGCCACCAGAGCTCGTTCGAATACTCCACGTGCCGATATGCGAGCTCGAGCGCCAAAACGCTCCCCACAGCCACGGCTGCCACCGCCACCCACCACCCCCACGACAGCGGCAGGGTGAGCAACGAGCTCCGGCGGTAGAAAAACGAGCGGCATGGCAACAGCACGGCCGCCATGGCCAAGAGCAGGCTGGCTTCCTCCCAATCGAGCCCCTTGAGCATGGATGCCACCGCTCCAGCCCCCAGCAGCGCGAGGGTGGCGTAGTACGCCGCATCGATGCGTTGGCGAAGGGCATGGGCGAGGATCAAGAGCAACGCGCCAAAGAGACTTCCGAGCACAGTGGAAGCCTCGATGATGGGCAACGGAAGGGTTCGCCGCAGCCACGCCAGACGCTCCGGGAGCGCCGGGGTCGCGCTGGACAACAGGAGCACCGCGCCGGCCACGAACGTGGCGACGGCCAACGCGCGAGGCGCAATCTCGACGATCCACCGCCGGACCACCGTCGCGGTACGTCCGAGCCGATCGCGCCGCTCACGGGTCTCGTAGGCCACCAGCACGATGACTGCCAACGACATGGGAGCTAGGTAATAGATGATGCGGTAAAGGAATATGGATCCGAGGACCTGGTCCCCGGGAAGGTACGCTCGCAACAGAAGTACCATCGCCGTCTCGAATACGCCGACGCCTCCCGGGAGGTGGCTGATGAGGCCAGCCAACACCGCGAGCAGGTAGCTTCCCAGAAACGTGAAAAAAGACAGCTCAGACGAGCCCGGCAATAGCACGTACAGGCACAGGGACGCCGTCAACCAATCGACGATCGAGACCAACAGCTGGGCGGCCGCGACCTGGGGGCTCGGCAGGCGCAACTCGAAGTGACGAAAGCGTAGCGGCGCCACATGCCGCCAGACGAGCGCGAAGTAGCCTGCCAAAATACCGAGAGAGACGAGGCCTATGATCCGACTGGAGATCCGGATGCTAGGAAGACC
>JASFKY010000109.1:0-10788 GCA_050118395.1 Myxococcales bacterium
GCCCGAAGCGCCGGCGCCCCGTGTGAAGCTCGAGGTCGACTCGCGCCCAAGGGGTGCATCGGTCGCGCTCAACGGCGATCACGTGGGCAAAACGCCACTCGAGCTCGAGCTCGACCGGGGCGCGGAGGCGACGGTACGATTTTCGCTTCCGGGCTACCGAACCGAGGAACGGCGCCTGGTCGCCGAGGATGCCCGAGCGCTCCGGGTCCGTCTCGAGCCGAGATCCCGTCCCAAACCCCCAGCCATCAAGACAGACTTCTAAGCCGTGAACCCCCTCGCCTGCGTCCTGCTCTTCGCCCTGTTCGGATTGGTGAGCCCCGGTTCGGGGGCGGCACAAGCAGCCACCGAGAACGCAGAGGCCCGGGTCTATTTCGAGGAGGGCAACCGACTCTACATGGAGGCCAATCGCGCAAGGGGCTCGGAGCGGACGGTCCTTCTTCAGCAAGCGCTCGGAGCCTATGTAGACAGCCTCCAGATCGTCCGCAGCCGCAATGCCCTCTTCAACGCGGCCGTCGTTCTCGGAGAGCTCGGGCGCTATGATGAATCGTTCAACTACCTGACCGAGTATTTGCAAGTCGAGGGGCTCTCGACCCAGGAGCGAAAAGACGCGCTGAGCCGTCGCGATGCGCTTCGCCCCGACGTCGCCGTCCTGCGCGTCGACACGAAACCCGAGGGCGCGCTCTTGTGGATTGATCGCAAGGATCTGGCGCCGCGGGGAAAGACGCCGCTCGAGCTCGCCCTTTCCAAAGGCGAGCACCGCTTGTTCGTCGAAAAAGAAGGGTACTTGCCGCTCGAGCGCACCGAGACCGTCGTGCGGGGCCAGACCGTGACCGCCGAGATTCCACTTCACGCTTTGCCGGTCGAGCCGCCGCCGGTCCCTGCTGAGCCCGAGGTTGCAGCCCCGGAGCCCATCGAGCCTTCACCCCAACCGCGTCTGCGCAATGCGGCGATCGGCACCGCGGCCGCGACCTTGGCCACAGCCGGGGTGGCGCTCGGGCTTTCGCTGCGCGGCAGAACGCTGCGGGATGACTACGACCAGGCTGCCGGGCAATACCAAATGAGCGGCGACCCGGCAGACCTCGAACGAGCCCAGCACCTCGCGGATCGAACCGACCGCTTCAACGTCTCAGCCGACGTGTTTTGGGGGGCCACGATCGGCCTCGGCATCAGCGCTCTCGTGCTTTACGGCGTGCACCACGCCAAGAAGAAGCGCGCCATGCCGGAGGTCGGGCTTTGGCTTTCGGGGAACGGTGGATTTGCGTCGGTGCGCATGGCCTGGGGAGCGAGGCCATGAGAGCGCCGCTTGGGCTCTGGCTGCTCCTGTCGATCGCGGGATGCTCTTGGCTCAACGCACCCGATCGGGATCTCCTGTCTCGAGATGGCGGCGTCGACGGCGGCGGGATCGAGCTCTTTTGCGATGACGGGATCGACGATGACGACGATACCGCCACCGATTGCGCGGATTCGGATTGCGCCGAGGAACCGGCCTGTTGCACGCGAGAGTCCCCGACTTTGAGCGAAGATTGGGGCGCAGCGAACTTGCAGGCGGGATGGATCTTTGCGCCCACCACGGGCACGGCATGGACGCCGCTCCGTCCCTCACTTGGCGGGGAAACGTTCCTCGGAGGGTTCCCAGACGACTCACCCCATGCTCTGGTCAGCCGAGACTGTGTGTCCTTGGCCTTGGGCGGATGGGTGCGCACGACGCTTCGGTCCACCGATGCAATGGGCTGCGAGCCAAGCGCTTCCTGCGACCGGAGCGCGGGCGTGGTGCTGACGGCGGCCACCGATTCGGTTCCGGGCAGTACGCTCCAAGACGAGCTCGCCGTCACCTTGTACGGGGGCGGCCTCGTGTCGGTGACGCAGGCCGGCGTCGAGGTGGCGAGCGCGACGGTCGGCATCGACCAGGACATCGGGGTCGAGATCGAGCTGCGGCCGACCGTAGACGATCGGAACCAGGCGATCGTGCAAGCCCGCATCACGGTCGGAGAGGACGTACTGCTCGAAGACTTCACCGTAACGCCCATCGAGCGACTGGTGTCCACCGGGAGCTGTGCGGAGATTCCGGGGCTTCACGTCGCGGCCCAAGGACGCGGCGCCGGCGTGTATGTGGGCCCCTTGCAGACCGCCCGGCAGGACTGTGCCAATCCGAGCCAGTTCGATGAACAAAGTGCAATCTTGAGCGCGGCGAATCTGGGTTTTCAACCCTCTTGGGTGGGGGCCTACCTGGGCTCCCCAGCGTTGGCCAGCTCACGAAACGCAGTCGGCGACGTCCAGTGGGACTTGATCGCGGAAGGCAGCAACGACCCCCCGGAGCTCGAGCCCACCACCCATATCGGATATGCCCTTGGGCACGCGCGAGTGGCCACCGACGAGGGCGGAGACTGGCCGCTCGGCTCATGGCAGAGCAGCGTCACACCCAAGGTCGGAGACGATCCTCCGTCGTGCTTGGACGGCACCTGCGAGGACAACCGGAGCGTCCGCGAGCCCCATTTGCTGGCGGAGCTCAACGACCAACAGCAGCTTCGCGACTTGGTTCTTGCCTTTGCCCGCGAGGTCGTCCCGAGCACCGGCGAGCGGGATCGGTTCGGGATCCAGATCGTTCGCCCAGTGGGCGCACCGAGCAGTCCGCTGGGCTTGCCAAGCCTTCCCACCCTTGCCCCAAGCGACGTTCCCGAATGCATTAGCCTGCGGGATCCGGCGTTAATTCCAGTGGATCCCGAGGCGCAACAAGGATACTGGGTGCTTTTCACCTGCGTCACCGGCAGCGGCGCCCCGACTGAAATCGACGCCGTTCGGATCACGCGCGCGCTCGAGGTCGTCCGCGAAGACGGGATGCCCATGCGCCGCGCGGTCTTGGTGGCGGACGAGCTGGGGCCCTTTGCATCCGCCGGAATTCGCTCGCCCGAGCCCCTGATCTCGTTCGAGGAAGACGGGCTGCGACTGCGGATTTGGTTTCTGGCTCAAAGGACGCCGGGGGACTGGGCGGTTGCACTGGCCGAGGCGCGCACGCACGACAGCTCGATGCTCGCATTCGAGCTGCCCGAGCCGATTCCCTTCCCGGTCAACCCCGTCCTGAGCAACGCCTCGACCCTGGTTCGCAGCGGCTGTCTCGACGAGGAGTGCAGTATCACCGGAATCGCGGTCGCCGCGCGGGCCGACCAACCCTCCAGGCTCCGGTTCCTCTTGGCACGGCGTTTGAACCTACCCGGCGGGGGACGCACCGATCAGCTGGTCCCTTTGGAGCAAACTTGGAGCAAACCGTGACCCGCGACTTTGGAAACCTACATCCATGCCGCCTCCGGGCCTTGGCCGTGGGGGCCCTGATGGCAGCCGCGGTCTGGGCGGCCCTCCCCGGCTGCGGAAGCTCGAGCAGAAGCGAGGTCCCCGATGCCTCGGGCTCCGGTGGCTTCGGTGGAAACGGCGCTCCCTCTTCCACGGGAGGTGCAGGGGGTACGGGAGCCCCCGCACAATACGGCGGCTCCGAGGGCCTCGACGAGAACCCGGTCGAGCTGTTGCTCGCCAACCCCCAACGAAACCCGGGTGACTTCCTCGGCGCCGACGCGCTCGGCGGACCGAGCTACGGGGAGGCGGCGATCGCCTGTTACGCGGAGCCGGATGCCTGTGACACATCGGAGTGCGCTGCGTTTGCCTCCTGCTGTGTCGACACCGCGAGCTGCTGCAAGCCCGTAGCGGATCCGCGGCTTCCGAGCTCGCTCGATTTCATCAGCTGCGCTGGGTTGACGCTCGATGCGTGCGTGGCGCCCGAGGGCGTCGGGGTCACCACGTTCGGCTCGAGAGAGCCCTTGCTCACCGGCCGCGGCTTGGTACCAAACGGCACGGCGACCTCCGAGGGTGGCGCGGTCATCGGGCAAAGCACGAGCCTCGTTTCGAAGCTCGTCGAGTTGGAAGTGCAATTCACGTTGCCGCTTGGTTGCAACGACACCTGCCTCGAAAGCGCCGGCGTCGCCTTCGCCGCCTCGGTGCCCGAGGTCTTCGTCGACCCCGAGCTCGGATTCCTGCTCAGCGGATCGCGCGAAACCGTGAGCGTTCTCGTCGAGGGTGCCGTGGCAGACAGCTTCGATGCAGGCACCGATGACACCGTATGGCTGCTGGTGGTCTCGCCTCCCGGCATCGCGGAAGTCTATCGGGATGGAACGCTGCAGGGCGCATACCCGTTCAACTGGACATCTCTGGCCGAAGCACGCTTGGTGGCCTACGGACGCAACCTCAACGTGGCCGATACGAGCGCCGCGATTTCCCGCATCGAGCTCCGCACGCAGCTTTGCGACAATCCCCGGGGATGGACGGACCGGAAACCGATGGCGGTTTTGGATCAAGGCGTGCCGGTGGCATCGCTTCGAGCGCCTTCGATCGCGCAAGACGACACGACCACGTGGGTGGCCTTCGAGCGGGACGGCGAGATTTTCGTCGGACCTGAGCAGCAAGGACAGGTCCTCGTCGAAGGGGGCCCAGCGCTCGTACCCAACAGGCCCTCGGAGGCACTTGGCGTCGGCGACCCCGAGCTGGTGTGGGATGGCAACGATCTGCGGCTGTTCTACGCGGCCCGCGATGAAAACCGTGTGAGCAGCATCCAAGTCGCGGTTGCGAGCCCAAGCCAAGGCACCTTCTTGCGAAGCGACACTCCGGTGCTCGTACCCTCGGGGGAGGTCGTTTCGTTCGATGCGCCAAGCGTCATGCTCCGTGATGGTCTGTGGCTGATGGTGGTGCGGGCGACATCCACCGACGGCGCGACCGAGCTTCGAGCCTATTACACGAGCGATCCCCAAACCGGCTGGGCCCGCGTCGTCAGCGGTGGTCTCGAGCCGCTCACCCATGTGAGCGATCCCACCTCGGAGATCACGAGCCCGAGCCTGGTCGTTCACAATAGCGCCTACCAGCTCTACTACGCCCACCGCATGGGCACCCGCTGGTCCGTGCAGTTGGCGGTCTCCGATGAGCTGCTGCTCTGGCGCGACTTGGGCACGGTCCTCGGTCCGAGCGGCTCCGGCTTCGACGGTCTGGGCGCCAGCGGGCCCGATGCCCTGTCGCAGCCCGATCGAATCGACCTGCTCTACACGGGGCAGGACGGCGTTTCCTTCCAGCTCGGCTCGGCCTCGCGACCGGCGCCGTCGGGGACTGCGCCGGCCAACTTTTGACAGACCGGCCTCGGGCGCCGATGTTGAAGGGATGGCGTCCTTAGCGACGGAGCCGCCACCTCCCAGCCCCAGCGCCAAAAGCCGGCGTCGCGCCGGAGCGTTCATCACGGCGTTCGTGCTGCTGCAGTTTGCGGTGCCCCTGAGCTATCTCGGGCGCCACGACGCATCCGACGAACGCTTCACCTGGCGTCGATTCATGGGCTCGAGCGCGCCCGCGTGTGAAACGAGCGCCTGGATCGAGCAGGTGGACGGCCAACGACGAGACCTCAGCTTGGAATCTCTGATTGCCCAAGAGTGGGTCGACTACGTCCAACACGACCGTCATTCGGTGGTTCAGGCCTTTCTTCAGCGACAATGTCAGGCCAGCGACGCCGCGCGCATCGACCTCATCAATCATTGCGACGACGTGCGTGGGACGCACGAGTACAGCTTGCAGTGCTCCGATAAACCCACGCCTGCGAGCGTGAGGACGGCGACACGATGACCTCGCTCCAGCGGTACTGGTTCGGTCCCGTGGCGCTTGCGCGCCCGTATCTGGTGGTCCGCTTCGTGCTGGTCACGCTTGCATTCGACACTTGGCTCAACATGATCCCGAGGGGTGCCAAGTATGGTGCCGCGGCGTTCAACGTGGCGCACTTCCCTTGGTTGGATGGTTTCGTCCCGAGCTCGGGATTTTACGTGGGCGCGCTCGCCTTCACCGGCGTGCTCGCTCTGAGCCAGGCCCTTTATCGCCCGCACCGGATCGCGATTTTCTTCGTAGCGATTGGATACACGCTGGGTTGGTCTTGCAGCCTTCTCGATTCGGTGGCCTATCACTACCTCCTATCGCTCTATTTGGTTTGTTTCGTCTTCTTTCCGATGCTGAGCGCCCGCTCTGCTTTCTCGCGCTCGCACATGGCGCCTAGAGGAAGCGCGTGGGCATACATCTTGTTTTGCGTCACGACGGCGACCGTCTACTTCTACGTCGCCGCTTGGGCTGCGGCGCAAGGCCGGACGTACTGGCTGCCCATGCTCTGCTGTGCTGCCTACCTGGTAGCCACCATGCAAGACCGCAGCAAGCTTCGGGGGCTTCGCATCGCGATTCCGACCAGCGGGCTCGCGCCGTTGGTCTTTCACCTCGCCACTCCGGGACAAGATTGGCTCGCAGCGTACATGATTGGAATCGCGCTCATCGTGTTCGCGCCGGAAGCCGCGCTGCACGAGGTCGGACAGCTTTTCACGCGACCGGCGCGATACTTGGCCGACGAGCCGTCCTCCGGCGGCATCGACGCGCGGGCCGCCCGCTTGTTCTACGCGTCGCTCGTCGGGCTGATCGTCGCTCCCATGGTCAGCATGTTCATCGACCTGCCCGGCGTGAAAACGGGCTGCACGTTGACGGCCATCGCCATGCTGCTGGTGATGGGCAGGCAGCTCTATCTGACGCCCCGGTGGCGCCCGGTTTGGCGTGTGAGCAGCCTGATCGGCGGCTGCCTCGCCCTGTGGATCACCATGGCTGCAAGCGGTGTGCAATTCGACTATTACCGGCGCGGGGCGCTCGACGCCGACCAGCGCGGCGACCATGACGCGGCGCTCAGGCTCCGCGAAAAGGCCGCGCGACACGCCCCATAGGCCCATTGCACCCCTTCGCTGATCAAGAACGGGTCAATCGAGACGCCGACTGCTAGTCTCGGCGTCCATGATGTCAGCGGAAGGCTGGATCACGATCGGGGTGATCGTGGCAATGGTGCTCGTCATGGCTGCCAATGCAGCCGGACCGGACCTGGTGCTCGTCGCCGGCGTCACCGTACTGCTGCTCACAGGGGTCATAGAGCCATCGGAGGCCTTGAGCGGCTTTTCGAATCCCGCGGTGATCACCATTGCTGCTTTATTCGTGGTTGCGGCTGGCGTGAAGGAAACCGGCGGCTTGGATCTGGCCGCCCGTGTGGTGCTTGGGAGGCCCCGCTCGTTGGCGGGCGCGCAGCTACGCATGATGTTTCCCGTCGCTGGACTGTCGGCGTTTCTCAACAACACCCCCGTCGTCGCCATGTTCGTGCCATTGGTCACGAGCTGGGCGCGGAGGCTCGACTTCAGCGTCTCGCTCATGCTCATGCCCCTGTCCTATGCCACCATCTTGGGCGGGGCCTGCACCCTGATCGGTACGAGCACCAACCTGGTGGTCGCCGGTCTCGCCAAGCAATGGGATCCCACCCTGCAGTTTCCGATCTTCGAGATCGCGCAGCTCGGCATTCCCGCGCTCGGCCTGGGCATGATCTTCATCGTGATGACCTCTCAGCGCTTGCTCAAAGATCGGCGCGGCGCGCTCCAAGAGCTGGGCAAGGCCCGCGAGTACTCCATCGCCATGCGGGTCGAAAAGGGCTCTCCCGTCATCGGAGAGACCATCGAGGACGCGGGGCTTCGCTCGCTTCGCGGCGTGTACCTCTACGAGATCGAACGAGATGGCCGTTCGCTGGCCGCGGTGCCGCCCTCGACCGTCTTGCGTGAAGGCGACCGGCTTCACTTCACGGGGGTCGTCGACTCGGTGGTGGATCTTCGAAAGCAGCGCATCGTCCCGGACACCGACCAGGTCGACAAGATCACCCCGAGCCGTGACCGCCGGCTCGTCGAAGCCGTGGTGGCCGCGCATTCCTCGCTGGCCGGGCAGACGGTGCGCCAGAGCCGATTTCGCACGGTGTACGACGCCGCGATTCTGGCCGTCCATCGGCAAGGTGTGCGGGTCACGGAAACCAAGGTCGGTGACATCCGGCTGCAAGCCGGCGACGTGCTGCTCGTCGAATGCAGGCCCGAGTTCCTGGAGGCGAGGCAGAGAGATCCCAACTTCGCGTTAATCGCCGAGGTCGAGGACAGCGTGCCGCCGCGACATGATCGCGCTTGGTTGGCCGCCGTGATCTTGTTCTTGATGGTATTGGTCAATGCGACCAGCACCATGGACCTGATGACCGCTTCGCTGAGCGCCGCGGGGTTGATGCTCCTGACCCGATGCCTGAGCGGCGAGGAGGCGCGCAGATCGATCGACTGGACCGTCTTGATCACGATCGCGGCAGCATTCGGAGTCGCAGCGGCCATCCAAAACAGCGGCGCTGCGGAGGTGATCGCGTCTCGCATCGTCAATTTGGCCGAGCCGTTCGGCAGCGTGGGGGTATTGGTCGCCGTCTATACCATCACGGCCGTGCTTGCGGCGCTGGTCACGAGCAAGGCGTCGGCGGCGCTGATGTTTCCCATTGCCGCCGCGGCAGCCGAGGCACAGGGCATCGGGCTTTTGCCGATGAGTTACATGATGATGATTGCGGCGGCATCGGCGTTTGCCACACCCATCGGCTTTCAGACCAACCTCATGGTCTACGGCCCGGGCGGCTACAAATACGTCGACTTCCTTCGGCTCGGCGTGCCTTTGCAATTGCTGGTCGGAATCAGCACAGTCACCATCATCAGCTTCGCCTGGCTCTGAGCAGACATGCCGCGTTTTCCGTCCATATCCGACCACGCCCATACGGTTTCGTCCCGGGTCTACAGCAGCCTCGGGAAGCGGGCCCGCGCCCAAAACGAGCGAATCTATCCACTGCACGTCGGCGACACCTATCGCGAGCCGATCGAAGCCGCCCGGGCCGAGCATCAGCGCACCGCGGAGCACCCAGGCATGCACAAGTATGCCCCCGTGCAGGGTGAGCCCGGATTGATCGAAGCGTTCATCGACTACGTGGCAATCCGGCATGGCGAGTCGCTCGACCGGGAGCAGGTCCAGGTGATGTCCGGCGCGACCGCCGGGTTGAGCGTGGTGTGCCAGGTATTGCTCGCTCCGGGCGACGAGGTGCTGCTTCCATCCCCGTTTTGGCCTCTGAGCCGCGGCATCATCGCCACCAAAGGCGCCGTGCCGGTTCAGATTCCCTTCTACACTCGCCTCGGCGACCCGGATTTCGATCCAGAAGCTGCGCTCGAACGCGCCGTCACCGATCGCACGGCCGCCCTCTACGTCAATACCCCTCACAATCCCACCGGGCGGATCCTCTCGAAGGCGACGATCGACGCGATGGCCCGCATCGCCAAACGTCACGATCTTTGGGTTCTATGCGACGAGGCCTACGAAGAGATCTACTTCGATCGAGAGCCCCCCGAAGCCATCTGGAGACACCCGGACATACGGGACCGCGCAATCGCATTCCATACGACGTCGAAGACGTACGGACTGGCCGGCGCACGGGTGGGCTTCACCCACGGGCCTGCCTCCGTCATGAGCGCCATCATGGGAATGCAGACCTTTCACACCTATTGCGCGCCGCGACCCATGCAGCTCGGGGCGATCCAAGCCCTACGCCATGGCAGCCCATGGTGTGAGCGAAGCCGAATCGTTTACCGGGACGCCGGCTACCAAGCTGCAGATACGCTCGGCGTCGCTCGTCCCGAAGGCGGCACCTTCTTGTTCGTGGATGTCAGCGAGCATCTCGATCCGGCCGAGCAAGACTGCAGCGCATTTCTGGAGCGCTGTGCCGACCAGGGCGTCCTCCTCACCCCTGGGATGTCATGCGGAGCCGACTACGCCAAGTGGGTGCGCCTGTGCTTTACCGCCGTGACTCCGACACATCTGTCCGAGGCTTTGGCAAAGCTGGCTCCGGTTTTTCGAAGACCTTCTTGTTGACCCACGCGTCGATCGACGAAGACCCGGGCCCGGTCAGCGTCAAGCAGGCATACACGCTCGCGTAGAGAAGGGGAAGCTCGCGGGAGGACCAAGGATCGGCAAAGTGGTGTACGAAAGCGGCCACCATCATGGCGATGAAGAGCGTCAGCGAAGCGAAGCGCCCCAGCAAACCCAAGAGCAACAGAACGGAGCAACCGACCTCGGCGAAGATCATGAGCTGCGCGCTCACCTGGGTCCCTACGTTGAGGGGATCGGGGAAAGTGTGAATGAGCGTCTTGTATTCGAGCAGCTTCGGAATGCCGTGGGTGAGCATCAGCAAGGAGACGGTGACCCGAAGCAAGAAGATGCCGTGATCCGCGAGCTGCCGGCGCATGCCGACCCTTATACAGCCCGTGGTCCATCCTCGCATGGCGAAACCGCGGACCTATGGGGTTTAGGCCAAACCCCGTTACACTGAATTCGTGGGGTCCTGTCCAACATGCACGGCGATGCCCCTGTCCGGCTACGAGCCAAGCCCGGGGGTTTCTGTCGAGCTATGCGCGCACTGCCGCGGCTTGTTTCTCGATCGGCACGAGATCCGGGAGCTCGTGGGCCAGGGCTCCCTCTCCAAAGCAACCGAGGTGGTACCGGTTTCTTTAGGCGAAGAAATGACCGTGCGCTGCCCCAAGTGTGTCGAGCCGGCCATGCAGCCTCTTCGCGTGCTGGGTGCGTCCGACGGCGTGCAGTCGTGGCAGTGCAGGAGCTGCGGCGGGCTTTGGCTCGGCGAGGGGGCTTTCTTCGCTCTGGCCCGCGCGCTGCGGCAATCGAGCCCGCAGCCGAGCGCAGAGCCGACACCGGCAAGCAGTCCGCCGACACTCACCACGGCAGGTTTGGCGCATAGCCGGAGCCGATACGATGAAGGCCTCGAGAACGTGATCGCAGTGCCGTCGGTGCTCGTGCTCAGCGCGCTCTTTTGCTCCACCAACTTGGGCCGCTTGCTGGCCTCGTTGGTCGGGATGC
>JASFKY010000110.1:0-10733 GCA_050118395.1 Myxococcales bacterium
CGGGAATCTCGTCCGACGCCAGCTCCCGAAGGTCGGGGTCGGAAAGCGCTTGCTTGTGTCCCGCCAGGTCCTTGACCACCTGGCCGTATCGCCGGTAGGCCTCGACGATATCTCGAAGCTCGGCACGCTCCTTGGTGAGCGAGGTATACCGTTTGGCGTCGGATACGACGTTGGGCTGACACAGGAGCTCCTCGATCTCGCGATAACGAGCTGTCAGCGACTCGAGCTTGTGCGTCGGGAGCATGTTCAGACGGCGCGACAGGAGGCGAGAGAATCGTTGCCACTCAATACTTCCCTGAAGCGAGCGAAGCTGGCAAAGACAATCGGTTCCTCGCCGTGAGGCGCGGCGTCTTGAATGTGTTGACGCCAAGCTGCGGCCTCCATCGCAGCGATGGCGATCTCGACCTGATCGTCATCCGGCTCACGCGTCGTGATCTTCTGGAACACGAAACCCGGATAGAGCACGAAACGCCTCCAACCTCGGGTGCAATAGCGAGCGCTCAACCGCTGCAGCTCGTATGACAGGGCCGCGATGAGCGGGAGCAGCCCGATTCGAATCGAAAGCAAGGCGACCTGGCCCAACCACCCCCCCACGTCGGGCATGAGCAAGGGTGCCGCAAGTGAGCCGACGATGATGGAAACCACGATCACCACGACGAGAAACGTGGTCCCGCAACGCGGGTGCAGCGTCGTCTGAGCCTGCACGTTTTCCACGGTGAGAGGAAGATTCTTCTCGTAGGCATTGATCGTTTTGTGCTCGGCCCCGTGGTACTGAAAAAGACGACGCACGTCGGGGATCTTGCTGATGACGAAAAGATAGCCCACGAAAATCATCAACTTGAAGCCGCCGATCAAGACGTGGAACCACGTGTCCGTCAGACCGAGCTCCCAGCCCGCGCCTCTGGAGGTCAAGCTTGCAAGACCCTGAGGCAAGGCGATGAACAGACCCAACGCGAGCACCGTGGAAATGAACACCGCCAGCCGCCCGGATCCCTGATCTTCGGCCAGCTCTTGTTCCGTCATTTGCTGCTCGGCGGAAAACTGGAGCGCCGCGAAGCCCATGGCCATCGACTCCACCAGCATGGCCACGCCGCGAAACCCCGGCAGCTTCCAGAGCTTCTTGGACCAACGGGAGTGATAGGGGCCTTCGCGAAGCGCGATGGTTCCGTCGGGCCGCCGAACCGCCACCGTCAGGCATGACGGCGCGCGCATCATCACCCCTTCGATGACCGCTTGGCCCCCGATGTAGGGTTGGGCGGTGGTGGTCATTATGACGCCCTTGCGGGGCACGGAGTCCTAGTTCTTGGTGGACGCCTCGGGCGTCTCGGCCTTCTTGCCCTTCGCGTTCTTCGCGTACTTCTTGCGGAACCGCTCGACGCGACCCGCGGTGTCCACGAGCTTTTGCCGACCCGTGTAGAACGGGTGGCATTCCGAGCAGATGTCCACCTGATCGATGCTCTGGGTGGAACGCGTCACGAATGACGCGCCACAGGCGCAACTCACGGTCACCACGTGGTATTCGGGATGAATGTCGGGTTTCATTACTCTCGTGCTCCGTCGCTCAGCGAGGCCGGCGTATGTAGCCTACGACCGCCTCGACGGCAAACCATCGAGCCGGAAGCGCGACCCCGCAAGTCGGCAATCTAATAGCCCATGAATATCAATCACTTACGTCCCGCTCCGCCGCATCAGCAGCGGGCACGGGCTCCTCTGCCGGCTCGGGAGGCTCGACCCTCACGCGCACACGATCGCGCTCTTGGTCGAGCAGCTCTCGGAAGACGTAGCGAATCTCGCCGTCGTCGTTGACCTCCATCGACACGCGAACCTCGTCGACCAGGGAATCGAGCAGCGCCTCCGCCTCGGCGTTGATCAGTCGGAGACCCCGCACCACGTCGACCACCCGCAAGGTGCCACCGCGGGTTTCAGCCAACGCGAACAATCGATGCTCAGAAGCAAGTCGCTGCAGGTGCTTCGCGCGAGCGGCGAATCGGCGGCTCTCCCAAAGCCCCAAAGCTCCTGTCGCCACACCTGTTCCTCCGATCACGGCCGCCACCACCCATGCCGCGGCCGAGCTGCCGGCTGCCGCGACGATGCCGCCGATTAATAGCCCGGATCCAAGTGCTGCCATGCCGGCGATGTACAAACCCAAGGACCAACCGCGGGCCATGCGCGCTCTTGCTTCCATGTGTCGGGTGGGCTGATGGCTCATCTGGCTCGCGAGCTCCTTTCCCATCTCTTGGGACGCCTCGCTCCGAGCTTCAAGGCACGCTTTGAGGAAGCGGCTAGCGGGATGGCTTTGGTCACGTTAAGTTGCCCGACGATGAAGAGCTCCAAGCGGGTCGCACGACGGCTCGCCGCCATGGCGCTCGCGGGGGCCGCGCTCGCCTTCCCCGCCTGCGCAACCACGACCCAGCCCCAATCCGCCGTTTCGGTAGCCGAGGAGCCAGCCCCTCCACCAGAGCCCGGCTCGCAATCCGACGTCGCTCCGAAGCTCGTGGTGTTGATCGTCGTCGACCAGCTCGGAGCATGGGTGTTGAACGAGCACCTCTCACTGCTTCCAAAAAACGGCGTGATTCGTCGTGCTCACCGCGAGGGGGCGGCATTGGTCGCCGAGTTTCCATACGCATCGACACAGACGGCTCCCGGCCACGCCTCCCTCACCACTGGCGTGATCCCTTCGGTCCACGGCATCGTCAGTAACGAGGTGTACGACCCCGAGCTCGGCGCTCGGCCCGTCGTGGATGACCGTGAGCACCCGGTGATCGGCAATCCTGATCGATTCGCAAGCCCGGCAGCCCTTCGAAGTGAATCCGTCGCGGACGTGCTCCATCGGCAGAGCCAAGGCAAGGCGCGCATCGTGGGCATCTCGATGAAGGCGCGCTCGGCGGTGCTTTCTGTGGGACACGAGCCGGACGTTGCAGTCTTTTACGATGCACGAGCCCGGGGCCTGACGACGTCGACCTATTATGCTGCCGCGGGCCGACTTCCCGATTGGTTAGCCGACTTCAACAAGGCCAACCCGGTGGAGCTTCTGTTGTTGCCCTGGGAGCCGGCTGCGCCCGATCGTCTGGAGCGAGCCTTTGGGCCGGATGGTCGACCCGGAGAGATGTACCCGTTGTTCCCCCACGATCCGAGAGAGTCGCCGGACCCCTGGCGCGCGTTCTCGGCAACTCCGGAATCGAGCGAGTACTTGATCGCGGCAGCCTATGCAGCGGTGAAGACCGAGCGCATGGGGATGGACGAGGTACCGGACTTGCTGGTGCTCAGCATCTCCGGCACCGACATCGTGGGGCACATCTGGGGCGTCCGCTCCTGGGAGTATGCCGACAATCTGGCTCGCATAGACCGCGCGCTGAGCCGGCTGGTCGACCTATTGGAGGACCGCGGGCCAGTGGCTTTCGTTCTGACGGCAGACCACGGCGTGGCTGAGCTTCCCGAGCAATCTGGCAACGAACGACGCCCGGGGGGCCGACTTCAACCGGCCATGCTGGTCAGGGAGGCGGAGCAAGTGGCCGACGGCGCGCTGGGCGCGGGTCATTGGATCGCCGGTTACGTTCCTCCTCTCTTCACCTACACACCGGAGGGCAAGGCTCGCCACGACGAGCTCACCCGCGCATTGCAGCGGGCAATGCCCGCGATCCAAGGAGTGCAGGCCGTCTACGACGCCCATCAGGGCGCACGGCTTCGCCAAAGCCGCGACGAGATCGAGCGATTGGTTGGTGCGAGCTTGCCCGATGATCCACCCGGAGATCTCTACCTGGTCGCCGAGCCCGGGTGGTTCGATAGCCCATCGGCGACTGGAGGAACGAACCATGGAAGCCCCTGGGCCTATGATCGCCGAGTTCCGGTTCTCATGTGGGGCACCGCCATCGAGCGCCGCACCAGCAAGCAGGTTCAAAATGCGCTCCAAGTCGCGACGTCCCTTGCTGCGCTGCTGAATGTCTCGCCTCCGAGCGGTGCTCCATCTTGGCCTCTTCCGGGTGTCATGCGCTTACCGGATTGACTATGCTCGGCACATGAAGCTCGCAGTCGCGCTGGGGAAGGTCGCCGTGCTCGCGGCATGGGCCTGGGGTCTATCGTCTTTTCTGACTCCGACCATGGTACCCGAGCCCTCGATCGGCAGAATGGTATGTCTCGGGCTCCTCGCCGTGCACGCCGCGGAGGCTTTTGCATTTGCCAACGATCTCGCAGCCGAGAAGGGAGGAACGGTGCCCAAGCACGTCGGCAAGCTCTTGATCTTCGGCTACTTTCACGTTCTGGCGGTCCGGTATGGCTGAGGGTTGGCGCCTCCGAATCGATGGGCAATAACTGACGAATGGGCCAAAAGCGCATTCACCTCATCGTTCGCGGCCGCGTGCAGGGCGTCTACTTTCGAGCCACTGCGCAACGCGAGGCCCGGCAGCATGGTTTGAGCGGCTGGATAAAGAACCGCCCTGATGGCTCGGTGGAGATCGTGGCCGAGGGCGAGGAAGACGACGTCAAAGACTTCCTTTCGTGGGCCCATGCGGGCCCCTCGACGGCAAGGGTCGACGACGTGGAGGTACGGTGGCGCAGTTACACTGGGGAATATACCGACTTCCGGATCACCCGCTGACGCTTTGCTTCGGCGTCGCGGCATTCGGAGTGAGTGCGGAAGCGGCCTCCGTGCTCGGGATGGAACGGCTGGGTGGCCGGTAGATCACGCCGGCCGGCACGTCGGCATAGTCGATCTCCGGGCTTCGATAGGTGCCTGCCACCCGGTCCCAAAATGTGAAGTATTGGCCCAAATTGAAGTCACCGTACCAATGGTGGAGCGTGTGGTGGTCGGTGTAGTTGAGCCAGGGCCAGCGAACGAAGCTCACGCGATCGTGGATGCAAACGGCCCACAGGGTGACGAAAGTCACTGATGCCAGATAGACCCCCACGTGAACCGGAAAGAAAAAAGCCGCGACGTGATGCGGTACTGCTTGCAGGAACGAGTCCATCGGATTGAATGACAGGGCAGAGTACGGAGTAGGTACCCTGTATTTGTGATGACGCTCGTGAATGTGCTTCCACAACCATGGAACGCGATGGAAAGCATAGTGCGTCCAGTAAATCAGCGTCTCGGTGAATAGCAGGAGCACGATGATCTGCGCGAAGAGCCATCCCCACCCGTGCTCGGAGACGTCGTAGTACATCTTGGAGTGGCCCTTTGCGATCAGCATGTGAATCGGAAGCATCAAACCCGCGTTGCCCACGATGCCGATGATCGACCACTTGATCGCCGACCTCATCTCCTTGCGGTCCAACTGGTAGCCAGGGTGGAAACGCCCTTTCAAGCGGTGAAAATAGACGTAGTAGGCGACCGACGCGATCAGGAAGAAGTACAGTATCCCGAACACTGCGAATACGATGAACATCACGCCGGCAGTGTCCGGCAACCCCAACAGCCTCGCGATCACAGACCGGTTAATATCCGGTCCCTGTGTCTTGTAAAGAGATCGGCGACAGGCATCCCCGAACGCGGACCCCAGCAATTTCGCGCTCTTGCTGGCCTACCGACCTCGTCGCCGACCACTCAGGTCTCGATGACGACCGTTCACCGTGGCCAAGGTACCGCTTGGCCGGTTTTTCGGACCGATGACCAGGTTGAGCCTAAATTCGCCCCTGGAAAGAGGCGGCGTCGCCGCCGGGCCAGGAGGGTCGTTTGGGCAAGAGCTTCCGCTTCCCGGGAATCCCCGTGGGTTGGTACACGATCGCGACTTCAGGTGAAGTCAAAACGGGGCAAGTCGTTCCGCTGAAGTATTTCGGCGAGGAGCTCGTTCTCTATCGAACCGAGTCCGGCCACGCCCAGTTGAGCGGCGCCTACTGCCCGCACCTGGGCGCCCACCTCGCCAAGGCCAAAATACGTGGGGACAACCTGGAGTGTCCTTTCCACGGGTTTCAGTTCGGCATGGACGGGCGTTGCGTCCACGCGTACGGCAAGGCAGTGCCGCGCAAAGCCAAGCTCGACACCTGGCCGGTGCGCGAGCACAACGGCTTCATCTTCGCGTGGTACCATCCGGAACGCACGGAACCGGAGTGGGAAATCCCAATCCTGCCGGGTCCGAAGGAAGGTTGGACCCGGTTCCGCACTCGCACGCGGAGGATCGCGAGTCACCCGCAGGAAACCAGTGAAAACAGCGTGGACGTGGGTCATTTTTCGCACCTGCACACGTTCAAAGACGCTTGGTACGAGGGCGACGTCGACATTCAGGGGCATCTGCTCAAGGGAGCGTACGGTCTCGAGTACGGTCTACCGGGACTCGAAAACGTCAAGGCCCTGTTCCACGTGGAGGTGCACGGCCTCGGCTACTCGCTCGTGCGAATTACGCTTCCCCGCTTTGACGCGAAAATGCACCTGTTGGTGCTCTCGAGCCCCGTGGACGCCGAAAACATCGTGTTCCGCACCGCGATCGCCGTGAAGCACTGGGGTCCGCGCCCCTGGACCTATTTCATACGCGAGGCCACCTCGCTGGGCGTGGCACGCGAGATCAGCCAAGACGCGCCGATCTGGGAGTCCAAACGCTACGTCGAAAAGCCGATGCTCGCCGAGGGCGACGGCCCGATTGCGGAGTACCGCCGGTACTGCAAGCAGTTCTATCCGCAAGCCACCGAGGCACAGACCACCAAGCTCCCCGTCGTGGCTGCATGAACGGGGCCACGCACCCCGGAATGCGCGGTGGGGTGGCTGAGTGTCCGAAAAGCGACCGGTTTTCGAGGGGTTGCGTGCGCCGTTACTCGAGGAACTCGATCAGGGAGAGCGGGGCATTGTCGCCGCGACGGCGGTTCACCTTGATGATTCGCGTGTAGCCGCCGCCCTTGTTTTCCTTGGCGCGCGCCAGGTAGCGCGGTGCGATATCGGTAAAGAGCTTGTGGATGAGATCGACCTCTTCGATGGTCCCATCGGAATTGGTCTTGGCCAACTGCTTCGGCAAAAAGCGAGCCACTTGCCTGCGGGCGTGTAGACGCCGCGCCAAGATGCGGTCCCGTTCTTCCTCGTCTTTGACCTTCGCGACGTCGACGGTCAGGTCATCCCCGAGTCGAACCGCCTTGGTTACGAGCCGCTCCGCGATGCGCCTCAGCTCTTTGGCCTTCGCGTCGGTCGTCTTGATTTGCCCGTGCAGCACCAGATTGCCTGCCATGTTACGGAACATGGCCCGACGATGACTCGTGTTGCGACCGAACTTTCTGCCTGCCTTCTGATGTCTCATGACGACCTACCCGCGACCCATCTGAAAACGCCTCATTGCGTGGACTGCTGAGACTTCCAACGCTCCAGCATCTGAGGCCAATTATCGATCTGCATGCCGAGTGAAAGCCCCATGTCGGCGAGGATTTCCTTGATTTCCTTGAGCGACTTGCGCCCGAAGTTCTTGGTCTTGAGCATCTCGCCCTCGCTCTTCTGAACCAGCTCGCCGATTAATTTGATGTTGGCGTTCTGGAGGCAGTTCGCGGAGCGGACGGACAGCTCGAGCTCGTCGACGGAGCGGAACAAGTTCTCGTTGAGCGGCTCTTCGGAGCTCTGCTCTTCGACCGGCTCGTCGTGCTCTTCGAAATTGATGAAGATCGTCAGTTGATCCTTGAGAATTTTGGCGGCGTAGGCCACCGCATCCGCCGGCTTCACGGCACCGTTGGTCCACACTTCCAAGGTCAGCTTGTCGTAGTCGGTAATCTGACCGACGCGAGCATTGGTGACGGTGTAGTTCACCTTCCGAATCGGCGAGAAAAGCGCATCGATTGCGATCGTGCCGATGGGGATCCCAGCCGTCTTGGTGCGGTCTGCCGGGACGTAGCCGTGGCCAACGTTGATGGTCAGCTCCGCGGCGAATCGGCCGCCCTTGGAGAGGGTGCAGATCTTGTGGTCGGGATTGAGGATTTCGATTTGGTCGCTCGCCTGGATGTCTCCTGCGGTGACCACGCCGGGCCCTTGCTTTTCAATCCGAACCGTCTGCGTACGGGCGGTGTGGGAGCGAACCACGACTTCCTTGAAGTTGAGGACCATCTCCGTCACGTCTTCGACCACGTCGGGAACCGAGGTGAACTCGTGCAACGCACCGTCGATTTTGACGGCGGTAATTGCAGCTCCTTGAAGAGAGGACAGCAATACGCGCCGGAGTGAATTGCCGAGCGTGATTCCAAAGCCTCGCTCGAGTGGCTCCACCACGAACTTCCCGTACGTGTCGGTCAGCGACTCTTGATCAACGGGAACATTTTTTGGGCGAATGAGCTCTCGCCAATTACGTGCGACCAGATTCGGGCTCGTCATCAATCGACCTCCGCAGCCTTCTTAGACCCGCCGTCGCTTGGGTGGACGGCAACCGTTGTGGGGAATCGGGGTGACGTCGCGAAGCAGGGTGACCCGCATCCCGACGTTTTGAAACGCGCGCAGCGCAGACTCGCGACCGGCTCCGGGGCCTTTCACGAAGATCGCGACCGTTTTCATTCCGGCATCCTGGGCCTTGCGTGCAGCGTCTTCGGCAGCCAGCTGCGCGGCAAACGGCGTGCTCTTGCGAGAGCCTTTGAAGCCACGTGCGCCGGCCGTCGACCAGGACACCACCTCGCCATTCAAATCGGTGATGGTGACGATGGTGTTGTTGAAGGTGGATTGGATGTGGGCGATTCCACTGGTCACCACCTTCTTCGTCTTTCGCTTCTTGGTGGACTTTGCCTTTGCCATGTGCGTGCGCTCCTCTTACTTCCTGCTCATCGCGCCGCGTTTCGGCCCCTTACGGGTACGCGCGTTGGTGTGAGTCCGCTGGCCTCGAGTCGGCAGCCCCCGCCGGTGGCGGAGTCCCCGGTAGCAACCGAGGTCCATGAGCCGCTTGATGTGCATGTTGATCTCGCGGCGCAGATCGCCTTCGACCTTGAAGTTCTGGTCGATGCACTCGCGTATCTGCTTGACGTCGTTTTCATCGAGGTCGTCGGCGCGCTTGTCCTGTGGGATGCCGGTAACCTCGCAAATCTGCTTCGCGCGCTGCGGACCGATCCCATAGATGTATTGCAGTGCAATCACCGTGTGTTTGCGACCTGGAAGGTCGACGCCTGCGATTCGTGCCATTCGCTCTTATCCTTGCCGTTGCTTGTGACGGGGGTTGTCGCACAAAACCCGTACGACGCCCTTGCGGCGCACGATCTTGCACTTTTCGCATATCTTTCGGACGCTTGGTCGAACCTTCATGTCAGCCTCTCTTTGATTCGTCCTCTCGTCGGGTCGTAAGGGGAAATCTCGACTAGCACCCCGTCGCCGGGTAATAGCTTCACCGTGACCTGTCGGGCCCGCGTGGAGATGGACGCTGTGATCTGCTCACCACCGTCCAACCTCACTCGGTAAAGCGCCCGTGGCAGCACCGCTTCGATGGTGCCTCGGGCCGTTTTGGCGTCAGTCATTCCTCTCGCTACTCAACCCCAATTGCTTCCTTGATTCGTTCCGTGATTTCTTCCAACGACCCGACGCCGGACACGCTTCTCACGAGGCCCTTGCCGTCGTAATAGGTCAGTACCGGCTCGGTCTTTGCTTTGTATTCCTCGTACCGCTTCCGGACGACCTCCTCGGTGTCGTCCGATCGCTGCACGATCTTGGTCCCCCCACACGAGATACACTCTCCGTTTTGGGGCGGCGGATTATAGCGGACGTGATAGGTCTGTCCACAGTCGAGGCAGACCCTGCGTCCAGTCACTCTCTCGATGATCTCGTCGAGAGGCACCTCCAGGGAAACCACTCGGTCGATCTGACGGCCGAGCTCGTGGAGCAAGCTGTCGAGCGCCTCGGCTTGCGCCACGGTCCGAGGGTAACCATCGAAGATCGCTCCGTTTTTCGCATCTCCCTGCACGAGGCGGTTTTTGATCAAATCGAGCACCAGATTGTCGGGCACCAATTTTCCAGCCGACATGTACTCGTCGAACTTCTTGCCGAGCTGGGAGCCCGACTTGCGCTCCGCCCGCATCATATCGCCGGTCGAGAGCTGAGGAACACCCAATAGGTCGACGAGGAACTTGGCCTGCGTGCCCTTGCCTGCTCCCGGAGGCCCGAAGAGAACCAAATCCATCATGCGCTCCTCGCCCGAATACGAGAGCCCTTGGTTCCCGTGATGCCTTCGTAGTGGCGGGTGATGAGGTGGCTCTCGACTTGTTGTGCAAAATCCAGGGCCACGCCCACGACGATCATGAGGGAGGTGCCCCCAAGGTAAAACGGCACGTTCCAACGTGCCTGAAGCAGAGTCGGAAGCGTGACGACGGACGCCACGTAGAGCGCACCTCCCACGGTGATGCGAGTGAGGACCGCGTCGATGTACTCCGCGGTGGCCTTGCCGGGACGTACCCCGGGAATGAACGCGCTTTGCTTCTTGAGATTCTCCGCCACGTCCACCGGTTGGAAGGTGATGGCCGTGTAGAAGAAGCAGAAGAAGATCGTCATGGTGGCAAACACGACGATGTAAATCCATCCACCGGGAACGAGATTGCTACTGATCCACCGCATGGCATCCGAAAGATACGGAATGTTCGTACCTGCCAAAGTCACGGGGAACATCAGCAAGGAAGAAGTGAAAATCGGCGGAATCACGCCCGCCATGTTGACGCGAAGCGGCAGATGCGACTGTTGCCCGCCGTACATCTTCCTCCCGATCATTCGTTTGGCGTAGGTGATGGGGAGACGGCGCTGCGCTCGCTCGAAAAACACGATGAATGCCGTCGTGCCCAGGGCAATGACCACCAGCAGCATCAAATCGATG
>JASFKY010000111.1:0-10707 GCA_050118395.1 Myxococcales bacterium
ATCTTCCCATCCTCGCTTTTGGTGAATCCTCAACTCACCGTCTATGGGATGGCCAGCTATATCTCGGATCGGATTCTGGCGCGCGCCTGACCCTTGCGGCCTGGGCCGTGCTCACTGTGCCGATCGGATACGTGCAAAGCACCAAAAGCCGTCGTCCGCCTTCTTCAGGCGCCAGCCCTCGTCGCCAAGCGCGGTGAACTGCTCGCTCATGGCTTCTGCCGCCTTCTTGCTCGGCTTCTCGCTCTGGTGGACGCACTTGTATTCCCACTTGTGCATGCCCTTCCACCCGTGCGGGTGGCCGCAGTAGGGGCAGCCCTTGGCCTGACCACAGCTCTGACAGGTGGTGGGAGCCGGCTTGGTTTCGGGTTGCTGAGACCGCGCGGGCGTATTTCCCAGCGCAAACCACATCACGATCCCAGTCAGTAACGAAGCAAAAAGTGCCAGACGCATGTTTCCCTCCGAGCGCTCAAGACTAACACGAATTGTTAACGACCTCTAAAACCGGTCTGTTCCCGGAATCGAGGGGTTAATCCTTGACCGCAGAAATGAACGCGTGAACCAGCGAAAGATCTTTGCAGCCGGGCGATTTTTCGACCCCCGAGGCCACGTCCACCCGATGTGGACGCACCACGCGAATTGCGTCCGCGACGTTTTGAGGTCGTAAACCCCCAGCAAGGGTCAGCTTGCGTTCCCTGGCCACCTCGGCCGCAATGCGCCAATCGAACGTACGCCCGGTGCCTCCGGGGATGCCGGGAACGCAGGCGTCGAGCAGGAGATGCTCGCCCGGATAGGCTCGAGCCCGTTCGACGACCGAGCCGTCTTGCACACCGAGGGCCTTGTAGGCATGGGGAAGCAAGGCCGCGACGAACTCTGGGGTCTCTCGCCCGTGTAGCTGAGCCCATTCGATCCCGGTTCCGACCAGAATCTCCCGGATCTGCTCCAACGTGAAGTCGACGAATACCCCGACCGTTTCGGCGCGGTCTCCAATTGCCTGCACGATGTCACGTGCCGTCGGCAGATCGACGCAGCGCGGCGAACCGGACCAGAAGTTGAGCCCAATCGCATCGGCGCCCGCATCGACGCACTGCACGGCGTCGTCCACCGTCGTGACCCCGCAGATTTTGACCTCGACCATCGTCCGAAGATGGGGCCCCAGCGCCCCGTCGTCCAACCCGCTTGCGAATCGACGAGCGCGGCTATAGAACCCCAGCCAATTTCCCGTCTGAGACGGGCACCCGTACGCCGACGGGACTAGAATCGAAACATAGAGCATGAAAATCTCTGCCGCCGCGCGCGTTCAAGCAAGTCCGCGTGAAACCTTAGAATCCGTCGTCATTCGCTTCGCCGGCGACTCGGGCGACGGCATGCAGTTGACGGGAAGCCAATTCACCACGGCGACCGCTGACGCGGGGAACGACCTGGCCACGTTTCCAGACTTTCCGGCCGAGATTCGCGCGCCGGCAGGCACCACCTATGGGGTCTCTGGCTACCAGATTCATTTCGCGGCGCACGATGTCCAGACCCCGGGCGACGCTCCCGACGTGCTCGTGGCCATGAATCCCGCAGCGCTGAAGGTCAACGAGGAGGTTCTCAAACCCGGCGGGTTGCTCGTGATCAATACCGGCGCATTTACGGCAACCAACCTCAAGAAGGCAGGTTACGAGCACGACCCGCTCGACGACGGCTCGCTCGATCGCTTTCGGGTCCTGGCGCTCGACATCTCCAAGATGACGCTCGAGTCGGTCAAGCACGTCGGGCTCGGTGCCAAGGATGCGAACCGATGCAAGAACATGTGGACGTTGGGTCTCATGTATTGGCTCTTCGGACGCGAACGGGACCAGACCGTCGCTTGGTTGAAGAAGAAGTTCGACAAGCGGCCCGAGCTTGCGGAGGCCAACATTGCCGCCCTCAACGCGGGCCACGTCTACGGCGAGAACGCGGAATTGCCCCATGGAATAAGCGCGTACCAGGTGCCTGCCGCCAAGTTGACTCCCGGCCTCTACCGGAACGTCAGCGGAAATGAAGCGACGGCATGGGGCCTGGTGGCTGGCGCGCAGCTAGCCGGCCTCGACATGGTCTATGGGTCCTATCCGATTACGCCCGCCTCGAACCTCTTGCACCACTTGGCGCGGCTCAAGCACTTCGGCGTGACGACCTTTCAAGCCGAAGACGAAATTGCGGCCGTGACCGCCGCCATTGGTGCCAGCTTTGGGGGCGCCATCGGCGTGACGGGAACCTCGGGTCCTGGCGTGGCTTTGAAATCGGAGGCCATCGGCCTCGCCATCGCAGCCGAGCTTCCCTTGGTGATCGTGGACGTTCAGCGCGGCGGCCCGTCCACGGGGTTGCCCACCAAAACCGAGCAGTCCGATCTATTGCAAGCCGTCTGGGGTCGAAACGGCGACGCCCCTCTGGTCGTCTTGGCGGCTGCCACACCCGGAGATTGCTTCTACATGGCCATCGAAGCGATACGAATCGCCGTGAAATACATGACCCCGGTCATGCTGCTGACCGACGGCTATCTGGCCAACGGCGCGGAGCCTTGGCGGCTTCCCGAGCTCGACAAGCTCGAGCCATTTCCCGTCCAACACCGGGATGACCCCGACGGATTCCATCCGTTTCTTCGCGACGAGAATACGTTGGCGCGGGTTTGGGCCGTGCCTGGCACCCCAGGGCTCGAACATCGCATTGGCGGCCTCGAAAAACACCGAGACACCGGTCACATCTCCTACGATCCCCGCAACCATCATCTGATGACTGAAATTCGCGCGCGCAAGATTGCCGGGGTGGCCAATGACCTGGAACAAGCCAAGGTCGATCAAGGCGAGGAACGTGGAGACATGTTGATGGTGGGCTGGGGCTCCACGTACGGGTCGATCAGCCAAGCCGTCCGGGTGCTTCGCAGCAAAGGCTATCCGGTGTCGCACCTTCATCTGCGCAACATCTGGCCGCTGCCACGCGGCCTCGCAAAATTGCTCAGCTCGTTTCAGAGCGTGCTGGTACCCGAGATCAACAACGGCCAACTCGTCAAGCTCTTGCGTTCGGAGTATCTCGTCGACGCTCAGAGCCTCACTCGCGTGACCGGGCAACCCTTCCGCATCTCGGACCTCGTCGAAGCAGTCGAAGAACGTCTGCAACGGAGCCAATCATGAGCCCTAATCCTCCCAAGAAACAATACGATCGCAAGGACTTCACCTCGAACCAAGAGGTGCGTTGGTGCCCTGGATGCGGCGACTACGCAATTTTGGCAGCAGTCCAAAGAACGCTCCCGAGCCTCGGGTCCAGTCCAGAGAACACGGTGTTCATCTCGGGGATCGGCTGCTCCAGCCGGTTTCCTTACTACATGAACACGTACGGGTTTCACACCATTCACGGGCGTGCGCCGGCCGTGGCGACGGGGCTCAAGCTCGCCAATCCCGAGCTCGACGTCTGGGTCATCACGGGAGACGGAGACGGTCTGAGCATCGGGGGCAATCACCTCCTTCACGTGCTCCGAAGAAACGTCGACCTTCAAATCATGCTCTTCAACAATCAGATTTATGGTCTGACCAAAGGGCAGTACTCACCGACGTCCCAGGTTGGCAAGGTCACGCCGTCCAGTCCGCTCGGCTCGATCGACCAACCGGTGATCCCCGCGCGATTTGCCTTGGGGGCGGGCGCCAAGTTCGTGGCCCGTGCCTTCGATACGTCCAAGCAGCTACCCGACGCCTTGACTGCCGCCAGACGTCACCAGGGCGCTGCTTTCGTGGAAATTCTGCAAAACTGCCCTGTCTTCAACGACGGCGTCTTCGACTCGATCACCGACCGCAAGACGGGTCCCGCCCATCAGCTCTGGCTGGAGCACGGGCGGCCCATGACCTTCGGTCCAAACGGCGAGCGCGGCTTGCGGCTCAATCCGACGAAGCTGGGCCTCGAGGTGGTCACGCTCGGACAAGATGGCATCACGGAACGGGACATCCTCGTGCACGACGAAACGAACCCGGCGCTCGCTTGGATGTTGACGGAGCTCGAAGACGTGGTGGCGCTAGGCGTTCTCTATCGCCGCGAGGCGTCCATCTACAACGAGGACGCAGTCGCTCAACGACGCGCGGCCGCCAAGCGCTTCGGCAAGGCCGACCTGCACGCTCTCCTTCGACAAGGGCACACCTGGACTGTTTCTTGAGCGCGCTCAGCCCGTTTCCGGAAGGGTCAAAACGATGCGCAAGCCATGCGGCTCGCGCGTAGCCGCGGCCACGTGACCCCCAAAGCGTGACGCCAAGTCTGCCAGCTTCGTGAGGGCCAGCCCCGCCCTCGGACGGCGGTCGATCCTTGCGAAAGGGGTGAAAAGCGCCGAAAGCTCCCTAGCACTTGGGCTCGCGCCGTCGTCTTCCAAGGTCAAGGCCACCGCAGCACCCACCTTGCGCGTGGCGACGTGGATGTGCGTCACGGCCCGGCTCTGCGCCATGAAGCGAGCGACGGAGCCGAGGGCATCTTGAGCCAGCCAAAGGTCGAGCTTCACCTTTGGATTTTCGCCACTCAAATCGAAGTCGACGCGCGCTCCGAGACCCGTCAAGGCGGTGTAGACGAGATCGTTGAGTGGCAGCGAGCGGGCTTTGATGGCCTCCTGCCCCGCCAGTATGGCTAGGCTGCGCATCAGCTCCCGTCCCTCCTCCGCGGCGCCGCGAACCTCGCCGACGTACTTTTCGACGCCTGCCGCATTCGAAGAGCTCTTGCGTGCCAGATGTGCGTTGCCGATGATGACCCCGAGGATGTTGTTGACCTCGTGGACGATCCCAGCAGCGAGATCCCGCACGGCCTGCATGCCTTCGGGGTGAAGGATGCCTTTGCCATCGGGGGGCGGATTGCTCGTGTCCACAGCGCTATGCCTCCAGAAGTTTCTTGACCGCCCGGATTACCCGTGGCGCTTGGATCGGCTTTTCGATGTACGCGTTCGCTCCAAGGGCCATGGCTCGGTCGCGATCGTTGGGGGCGCTTTCGGTGGTGATGATCACGATGGGAGTTTTTTCGTGGCGGGGATCCCCACGCACGTGCCGAATGAGCTTGAGCCCGTCCATCACCGGCATGTTGAGGTCCGTGACGACCAGGTCGAACTGTTGGGTCGCAAGCACACGGATGCCGACCAGACCGTTGTCCGCCTCCACTACCTCCATACCCGGAATCCGGGTGAGTGATTCCGCCAGCATGGCGCGCATGGTTTGGGAATCTTCGACGATTAGGCAGCGATACCGCGGCATCCTTCTCACCATCGTACGCTAGGAAAGAGACTACTCAAAGTTCGAGCCTCCCCGTGACTCCGGCCGGGCAAGCTGTGCGATCATGTCGCCTAGATCCCAGATCCCGAGCGACTGGTGCCGCACCCCGGACCGACGAGCGGCGGAAGGCATGCCGGACACCACAGCTGTCTCTGGAGCTTCAATCAATACGGTGCCGGCTCGGTTGGCGATCTCACTCACCCCCTCCGCGCCGTCATCTCCCATGCCGGTCAACACCACTGCGATGGCCCGATCTCCGAGCACACGTGCCGCCGAAGAGAACAATCGATTGACGGACGGCACGTACCGAGCTCCGGCCGCTGGCTCGACCACGCGAAGGGCAGGCCCGCGGTCGGAGGGCACAATTTCGATGCAACGACCTCCCGGGCACACGTATCCATGCCCGCGTGCGAGCCTCTCGTAGGGCTTCGCTTCGGATACGTGCACCACTCCGGTTCGATCCAACCGGTCAGCGAACGTCCGCGTGAAGCGAGGCGGCATGTGCTGTGCAATCACGATGGCCGCGTCGATGTCTTCGTGCAGGTGACGGAACAGGGCCACCAAAGCCCTGGGTCCTCCCGTAGAAGCACCGATCACGATCACCTTGCTCGGCACCCGCTTCATCACGGTAGGCTCCTTCGGATTTCGGCGAAGCTCTCGGGGATCGAGGCCGATGTCCAGCTCTCCGAGCGTGCTCTTTCGAAGCGCCAGGGGCGAAAGCGCTTGAATGACACGCACTTTCTCGGTCAGTTGTTGCCGAAGGCTTTGCAGCGGCGCAGAGCCACCGTGCGGTTTTTCCAAAAAATCGATCGCGCCGAGCTCGAGCGCACGAAAGACGTTCTCCTTGGCGGACCGTCCGGAGACCACGACCACCGGGATGGGGTGACGGTCCATGAGCAGTTGAAGAAATTCGAATCCATCGAGCCGGGGCATTTCCAAGTCGAGCGTGATGAAATCCGGCGGATCGGCTTCGACCACCCGCAGGGCGTCTGCTCCGTCCTTGGCCTGCGCGACGCGAACGACTCCCGCGATCTCGCTCAACATGGATGCAATCGTGCGTCTATTGAGCGGCG
Organism: Myxococcales bacterium; assembly: GCA_050118395.1. Classification (GTDB taxonomy): domain Bacteria; phylum Myxococcota_A; class Polyangia; order Polyangiales; family Houyiibacteriaceae; genus SG8-38. The sequence continues at coordinate 6,323 of JASFKY010000111.1, forward strand.
AATCATCGACCACCAATCCACGAAGGTCCCGCATCAAGATCCCCGTGGGGGCAATTCCGTGTATGGAATGGGCCGGCGATATGCAATATCGGTTTTCAACTGTGCGATCTCGAATGCCGTGCTCGAGTGGAGCAATGATTCGCTGTGCCCCAACAACAAGAAACCACCACGATTCAGTCGTTGGTAAATGGTGTCCAACACCTTTCTTCTCGAGGCATCGTCGAAATAGATGAGAACGTTCCGACAGAAAGTCACGTCCACTCGGCCGACGATGGCGACGCGACGCTCATTCATCAGGTTCAGATGACCGAAATGGCACATCGAGCGGATTCGGGGATGGACTTGCTTGCCCTCTTCGGTTTCGATGAAGTAGCGCTCATAGTCTGCGATCATTGCCCGAAAGCTCGCGGATCCATACGTCGCGCTTCGTGCTTTCCGCAGCACTCTGCGTGAAATGTCGTTGCCGAAGACCCGCACGTCCCACCCCTCGAATAGACCCGTCGAATCGATCAGCATCGCAATGGAGTAGACTTCTTCCCCGCTCGAGCAGCCTGCGCTCCAAACGTCCAGTCGCTTGGATCCTCTCGAAAGGGCGCGGGCGCGAACGGTGGGAAGAACCTCGTCGGTAAACGCGCGGAGCTGATAGGCTTCGCGGAAGAAGTACGTCTCGTTGGTCGTGAGCACCTCGGCGGCCGCCTCGAGCTCCGCCTCAGACCGGGGATGATACTGCAGGTACCTGTAGTACTCTGCGAAGTCGTCGATTCCGAGCTCTCGAACCCGTTCCCGAAGCCGGCGCTCCATGATGTAGGCCGAATCATCGGCGAAATAGATCCCGCAAAAACGGTTGACTAAGTCGCGGATGAGCCTGAAATCCTTGAGGCTGAGGCGCGGTCCGACGTCGTGCAGCAAGGTCACGCTATGCCCCGTGTCGGAGGCCACTTTCGATGGCGTGACGCACCATCGAATCCCCCTCGGCGTCGAGCGCACCTGCCAGGAGCTGTCGCGCGGTCTCCGTATCGAGCTCGGTCAACAACTTGATGGCCAACATCCGCACGTTCCAAGCGGGATGTTCCAGACCTCTGGCCAACAATCGCTCTGCATCGGTTTGCCCAAGGGTACGAGCAGCGCGAAGCCCTGCCTGAAAGACCTCGGGGTCTGGATGGCCCAGCGCCTGCTCCACCGCTCCCGGCACGGCGGAATCCCCCAGCATCGTCAGCGCATCCAGCGCCGCGGCGATGACCACAGGTCGCTCATCGTACAGCAACGGACGAATGTGCCCGACGGCGTCGGACGCCAGCCGCCGACCGAGCGCCAAAGCAGCCTCGGCGCGAATGGCCGGAAATGGAGACTCGAGCGCCGTCTGCAGAGGCTCATTAGCCTCTTTGGTCGCCATTTGTCCGAGCGTTCGCACCGCGGCGATCTGTACGTCGACGTCTTCGTCGGCCACTGCGTAACCGACGAGCTCCGCCACGTCGGTCGCATTGGCCATCGCCAGCGCCTGAACGACCGCCCGCCGCGTTCGCGCATTGCCGCTGTGGAGCCCCCGCTTGAGCACGTCGACCGCCCCATCCGAGTCGAGCCGGGACAGGATTTGCGCGATCTCCGCCCCTCCCGGACCGTCGAGATCGGCTTGGGCCAGGGCTTTTTCGACGGCGTCGGGGACACGGTGGGCAAGCGACTCGAGCGTCCGAGTCGCAGCGGCGCGAACGACGTGCGAGGGGCTGCTCAGACATTCCACCAAGGACCGACAATCACGCGGTTCGCCCCACCAGCGAAGGCTCTCGGCCGCCGCCGCACGAACGGCGTCGGCCGTATGCCCGAGCTCGCGTTCGATGATGCTGCGAATTCGGTCTCGTACGGCGTCGGGCACTTGATCGAGATGCCGATGGCTCAGCTCGGAGGCAAGCTCCAGCGCGATCGACCAAACGCGCGGCTCGCTCCGTCGGTGCATCAAGAGCGGCTCGATGACCGAAGGTCCCCACGACTGCAAGGCTTCGACCGTCTCCGCACTCGCGACGTCGTCGGCTACGGTCTGAAGAACGGCTTCGAGCGAGCTCTCGTCGCGACACAACACGGCGAGATGCGCCGCTCCCTGTCGAGTCGGGGTGTCACCGTGGAGCAAAGCTTCGTAGAGGGCATGACGAAAAGACTCATTTGAAGCGCTGAGCCGATCTATCAGCGCAGACCGATGGGGGCCCGTGTCACTCACCAACTCGGCAATCGCACGGAGCGCCGCGGACGACGTCTGCGGGGAAGCGTCGGTGGCCAGCTCGAGAAGGAATTCCAGCGCTTGGGGGTGCCCCGTTCTCCCCAGAAGCTCGGCGGAGATACGCCGGACGATCGCGTCCTCGATGGCCGGTGCGAGATCCTTCCAGCTTACCCGAGTCCCGAGCCTGGTGAGGCCTTCCACGATCGCGATGCGCAAAAAGAGGTCGGTCGTGGCGAGCTTGCCCTCGAGTAGCGACTCTGCGCGCGCCCCTCCTATGCGAACCAGCGCCTCTACGGCAGCCGCAGCCGCATTCGGATCGGATCCGCTCAACAAGTCCTGCAAATTTTCTATCATTTGCGGGTCCCGCGTCTTTCCCATGGCCTCCACCAGGAACTTCCGGACCGAGGGCTCGGCCTGCTCGCAGGCGCGAGCGAATTTCTCGGCTTCACCCTGCCCCACCATCCCTAGAACTTCGATGGCGGCGTTTCGCAGGCCGATGTTGTCCGTTGCGACCACACGCACGAGCAGCGCATCGATGAGCGCCTGTCTTGCCCGGGTTTGGGCGGCCAACGCAATCGCCTCTCGCCGCACACGCCAGTCGGCATCGGACAGCGCATCGAGAATCTGCGCCAAGGGAGTGCCCTGCGGACGGAGACTCATCTGCCGAACCGCGTCACGCCGGACGTCCGGATCGGCCGAGTGCAATGCCGCTTCCAATTGGTCCCGGCTCATGGGGCCTCCGAGGTCAACCGCGAGAGCACTTTGCGTGGGACGTCGATGGCAGGCTCGGCGAGTCGCTCGACGTCGAGCAGGAAAACCAGACGACGGTCGTGACGGTAGGCGGACTGGATGCCGTGCCGGTGTTGTTCGTCATCCAACACCGGCACTGCGCGCTGAGGATTCTCGGCCGATGAAAATACCTCGAGAACCGCGTCGACCACGATTGCGATCAGTCCGGTCGACGCTTGAAGGATGACCCACTTGGTGCGGCGACTCGGCTCTGCTGACGGAAGTCCGAAGAACGCTCGCAGGTCGACGACCGGCACGACTTCATCGCGGTATTCGGCCACGCCGAGAACGAACGGACGCCGCCGGGGAATCTCGATGATGGGGAGCGGCCGCACGATTTCACGAATCCGTGAAACCTCGAGGGCGTAGGAGACCGCTTCGACCTCGACTCGGACCAGGTCTTTGGCAAGCGTTGCGGCATGTGCTCTGCCCGCTTTCACCGGAACCTCCTCAAGAGGGACGCTGGGTCGATCAGGATCAGCATTTCTTCTGCGGACTGCGACGACGCCGGCCGAACCCGTCCGACGCCGATGACGTATTCGGAAAGCTCCGTTGCCATCGTGCTCGCGTATTCGATCTGCCGGGGCTCCAAACGGTAAACTTGGATGACGCGCTGGACTGCCACCCCTACGAGCTCTTCCCCGGTGTCGACGAGAAGCACTCGGCCGCACGCCTCTTTTCGTTCGACTTGCAGGTTCAAGATTCCGGCCAAGTCCACCGTCGTGATGATCTGCCCGCGAACCGTGATGACTCCGAGCACCGCCGCCGGGGCTCTCGGCACTTCGGTCAGAGGAGGCGGAACGAGAATCTCGCGGACCGATGCCAGCGGCAACCCGTAGATCTCGTTACCCGAAGCGACGGCCAGCACCGCCACGGCGCCCGTTTTGCTTTCCGGGTCCGGCATGAGAGTCGCCTTTTGCGCGGCCGTGCTCATGGTCGCGTCTCCAGGGACCGGAGGGTGTTGGGTTCCTCGAAGTACTCACTGAAAAGCCCAGGCACGTCGAGAATCAGCGCGACCCTCTGGTCCCCCAGGTCAGTAGCTCCGGCAAGACCGCGAACCGATGACAAGCTCTTTCCGAGCGACTTGATGATGACGTCATCCTGACCCACCAATTCGTCGACCACGAAACCGAGCTCGCGGTTTCCCATCGAGCCCACCACGATGAATCCTTGATCGCGCGTGCTCGTGCGACGAAATCCGAAGAGGCGCGCAAGGTCGCATATCGCCAAAGTCTCTCCCCGGAGCGTGATGACTTCTCGACCTTGGATGGTTCGGAGGTTTCGGGCCCGGTACGCAATGGCTTCGCGGACGGCGGTAATCGGCAGAGCGAAGGTGCGCGAGGCGATCTTCACGATCAACGCACGGATGATCGCCAGCGTAATGGGC
>JASFKY010000112.1:0-10667 GCA_050118395.1 Myxococcales bacterium
CGAGTGCCGACCTTTGGTGAAATGGGTTGAGGGTGTCACCTGGACCCGCACGGACTTGGCAGCGCTGAGTGAAGCACAAGCCGAGCAACGCCGCGCCGAGCGACTTAGGATCGAGCAAGAGCTTGCAACGCTACGACGGCAACGCTTAGCGACTCTCTAACGCGACTCCGACAACAGCGACGACGGCTCTGGTCAACGCCCAAAGCGAGCGGGTGAAGAATTGCGTATGCCGCAATTCCTGCACATATGTGAATCGAAGCGCACATCTGTCGCCGGCACATCGACCATTTGTAGTGATTACCAACCATTTCCGATTGGCATGCCTGATGCAGTGACTCACCACATCTCGTGCCTAGCCATATCGGGAGGTCGTCATGTGGCGGTTAATGGGTGTGCCGTGTGTGCTCACGCTGTGGGCGGCTTTTCCCGCGAGCGGAAGCGCGCAAACCAAGGAGGATGATGCGCTGGCTGAGGATGTCCAACAGGAAGCAGGCTCAGCGTCGGACGCAGTGAAATCGACGTCTTCGAACGAGCACGACCAACCGGCTTTGAGTCCACGAGTGCGTGACAGGACCCGTCGCAGGTGGGACCCAGACACGTATGAGCTTCGTCTCGACTCTTCCGGCGTGAGCGTGGCACCGCCGTCGCCGGCCCTTTGGAGAGAGGACCCTCGTTTGCTCAAGCACAGGCAGGGGATGATCATTTCCTCCGTAACATTCGGTCTCGGAATCGCAGGCTTGGCCGGGGGCATCGTGCTGGCGCACAACGCTGAGGCACCTCCGGACGCATTGGTCTATATCCCCGTCGGTCCCATCGTCCTTGCTTTCTTCGGCTCTGCCATGGCCCTGGGTGGGCTTGTCGGGCTGGCCATCTCGAGCAGCAGATTCTCCCAGCGCAAGCAAGAGCTACGCAGCTGGGCGAACCTAGAATCTGGAAAGAGACGCCGGGTTCAGTTTGACCCGCATACCTCACGCTTTGTCTTTTGAAGGGAGGTTGTCGTGCGGTGCTTAGTTTTATTTGTACTGGCCGGGTTGCTGGCATGGCCTCGAAGCGTGGGGGCACAAGCCGGTGAGGAAGGCGCGAGCTTGGAGCCCACTGCACAGGAGCCGGTATCGGAGCCTGCATCCGAAGACCCTGCGCTACAGTTACAACTAGACGATGCTGGTATAGGCGTTACGCCGGGCCCGCCACGGACGCCTGATGGCTATACGCTCGAAGAGGCGGAGCTTCGGTCGAGGGGCGCGAAGGTTGGGCTCGGTCTCTCCGTAATTCCCTTCGTCATAGGGGCCACACTCTTGGGGGTTTCGGGACTCGAAGCGCTCGGCGAGCCTATGTTCGGCCCTGGAATGGCTATCGGAGGCGGCGTGCTGATGGGCGCTGGCGTCGCGGGGCTCGTTGGCTTCGGCGTGATGCTGGGCAACCGCAACGCAGACCGCGAAAAGTTGAAAGCACAGCAACGCCGCGCTCATTGGGACCTCGCAACTTCGCGGCTCGTTTTCTGACCGGGTGAGGTGGGCCATCCGTGACGTATTCAGATTCTGGTTTGCATTCCCGCTCAGCCTCGCGCTGATGGCCGGGTGCAGTGATGAGAATGGTGAAGGCGGAAGCGGTGGCATGACGGGGCAGGCACGATGTGTGACGTGGGTGCGTTCGAGGTGCAGCCGTGAGGAGGTGGGCCATGCGTGACGTATTCAGATTCTGGTTTGCACTCGCGCTAGGCCTCGCGCTGATGGCGGGATGCACTGAGGAGAATGGTGAGGGTGGAAGCGGAGGCACGGCTGGGACAGGCGGGACTGGAGGCATGGCCGGGACCGGTGGAATGGCTGGGACAGGGGGCACGGCCGGAACCGGAGGCTCAGGCGGAATGCCTGAATGCCAGGGCCCCGAGGACTGCCATGACGACGAAGAGTGCACGACCGATGCCTGCTCCGAGGGAATGTGCGAGTACATGGCGGTTGCAGACGGGACGGTCTGCGCCGAGGGTAGGGGCGGCTGCTACGGGGGCGTCTGCAACTTTGTGCCAGTGAGCGTCACTTTCGGGGCGAGTGAGTTGGTCTTTGATTGGACTACGAATCGTTGCGAAGACCTTGATCTCCCCGACCAGCCAGCGCGATTCGTTCGAGCAGCCGACGAAGAACTCGTCCTTTTCGATGGCAACGCTCCGACGTACTACGTGAGCCGTGGGGCCAACTTCGATTCATTGCAGCGCGCATGCGACCCGCCAGCGCTCGTTTCTGCTGACCTGCGAACGCCCGAGTCCTACGAGAACTGGGAGTGGATCTGGGCGGTCTACCGGGAGGGAACGAGCTGGCATGCACTCATCCATAACGAGTTTCACGACGCGGTGGCACCGACTTGCAGGGTCGGTGATCCGTCGCCCGGGAATCCCTGCTGGTACAACTCGATTACCTATGCCGTGTCGACGAACGATGCACGAACCTTCGTGAAGCCGCTGGGGCACGTCGTCGCACCCCCTCCTCGCGTCTGGACACCACCCGACGCGCAAGCCGAGTACTATTATGTCGAGGGTTACTTCAACCCGACCAACATCGTCAGCGGGCCACACGATGACTACCATTACGCGCTCATGAGCGTCTTCCCCGCGAGTGGAGTCGACGTTCGCGGTATGTGCGCGATGCGAACGGACACGCTTGGCGATCCGGGGAGCTGGCGTGCTTGGGATGGTAGTGGCTTCAACCTGCCACTCCTGAGCCCCTACGCGACCGGCTCCACAGCGCCACTGTGCGAGTTCCTGCCGAGCCTCGAACGACAGGGCTCCGGATCCCTTACCTACAACAGCTACATCGACCGCTATATGCACGTGAACGACTGGGGCCAGTGGGTCGATCCGCAGACTCTCATCTGCGGCTTCTACTTTTCGCTTTCGTCCGACCTCATCCATTGGAGCGATATCCAGCTGATTGCCAGAGCAGATATCGGCGTGAATTGGGGCTGCGACACCAGCCCGGGGGAACCGCCGATCCTGGACCCATTTGAGGTTGGTTCTCCGGCGATCATCGACCACGTGGACTCGACCACGAACTTCGAACGGCCAGGACAGACCCCCTATCTCTACTACACGCGATACAACGGCGGTCTGGATCGAGACCTAGTCCGCGTGCCCCTGACCTTCACCGTGGAGGAATGAACGATTCCCTGTGCGACGTGGGTGCGTTTGAGGTGCAGCCGTAGCCACGCTAGCAGGTTCGCGACATCTCCCGCTTCGGTAGCCGGCGCCAATCGGCAAGGGCTCCCGAGCGGCACACATCTAACAGTCTTCCTCAGACGCCCCCCTTGTGAGGATTCCGTCCCGAAGGTCGTTCTTGCGCCCAAGCTTCCCAGTGCATGGACGATCAACTCCTAGATACCATCTTCGCGGACCTTCCCGCGCTTCGGGCCTACATCGAGCGACATTCCGCATGACCGGCCTGGACGAGATCACAGGCTGGTTCGTAAAGCATCCCGAGCGAACGGGCGTCTACGCCTTCCTCGCGGCCCGCATGGTTCAGCGTGAGGGGCTGGACTACTTCGCGACGTTCAATCGCTGCCTTGGCGCTGCGAAGAGCGGGGGATTGTCCGAGGCTTCGGGACGCCGTTTGATTTTACCCCGTCTTTTTCGGCGCGCCTGGAGAGATTCGAACTCCCGACCGTCGGCTTAGAAGGCCGCTGCTCTATCCGGCTGAGCTACAGGCGCGTGGCGCGGGTGTAGCATAACCATCGAGCCCCGCGTGATCAGGAGTTTTTTCCGAGGATGAGGTCGGCGGCTCGCTCGGCGACGGCCACCGTCGGAGCATGGGTATTGCCCGACGGAAGCAGCGGAAAGATCGAAGCATCGGCAATGCGCAGGTTGTCGATGCCGTAAACACGGAGCTGGTTGTCGACCACGGCCGAGGGATCGTCGGCCGCGCCCATCTTGCACGAGCCCACGGGGTGGTAGAGGCTCATCGCGTCCTTCCTCCAGAATTCGAGGATCTCCTCGTCGGTTTGCACGCTGTCGCCCGGCAAGATCTCGTAGGTGGCATATGGCTTGAAGGCCTCGGATTGGTAGATCTTGCGCTGGAGCTTGAAGCCCTCGATCGAAAGCAAACGGTCGTGGTCCGTCGACAAGTAGTTGTGAACGATTCGCGGAAAGGCCGTGGGGTCGCTGCTTCGCGCATGGACGCTTCCGCGCGAGGTCGGTCGCACGACGGTGATGGTCGAGTTCACGCCAGGGTCTTTCGAGGAGACCATGTTGCCCTCGCTGTCCATGCCGCCGGCTCCCGGTGTGAAATGGATTTGGAAAATCGGACGTTCGGCACCCTCGTTGGGAACGAACCCGCCGACGTTGCAGGCCGGCATGGTCAGAGGACCCTTCTTGGTCAGCATGTATCGGAGCACACTCCAGACGACGCGGGGGAACTTCCCATCCTCGGACAAGCATTTGTGCGTCTTGACACCCTGCTGCACCCAGAGCTGCAGATGGTCTTGCAGATTTTCTCCAACCCCGAGTAGCTCGTGCTGGACGTCGATGCCGAGCGCACCGAGCACCTCGGGGTTTCCAATGCCCGATAGCTCGAGCAGGGGTGGGCTGTTGTACGTACCAGCCGAGAGCACGACCTCACGCTGGGCTTCGGCTCCATGCAAGACGCCCTTCTTGTCGCGGTACTCGACTCCCACGGCCTTCTTGCCATCGAGCAAGATACGCTGCGCGACCGCATTGAGAACGATGCTCAAGTTGGGTCGTTTTCTTATCTCGGGGCTCAGGAATGCATCGGCCGAGCTCCACCGCCGCCCATCCTTCATGTTGACCTGCACGTACCCGATGCCCTCTTGAGTCTCGCCATTGATGTCTCGGTTCCGAGGGATCCCGACGCTGACGGCCGCCTCGATGTAGGCTTCGCTGATGTCGTAATGCATCGACACGCGGGTTACGTTCAGCTCGCCACCCTTGGCGTGGTAGTCGTTCGCAGGCCCCGCATCGAAGTTCTCCGAGCGTTTGAAATAGCCGAGCATCTCCGCGTAGGACCAGCCTTCACAGCCGGGCAGCCCGGCCCAGTCGTCGTAGTCCTGCCGTTGCCCTCGCATGTACACCATGCCGTTGATCGAGCTACAGCCCCCAAGCACTCGGCCTCGCACCACGCTCAATTCGCGGTTGTGGAGATGGGGCTCGGGCTCGGTCTTGTAGAGGTTGGTCGTCTTTTCGTCATACATCAGCCGGGTAAAGCCGATGGGCATTTTGATGAGCGGGTTGTTGTCATTGCCGCCCGCTTCGAGAAGCAGAACCCGGTTGTTCGGATCGGCCGAGAGGCGATTGGCCAAACAGCAGCCAGCAGAGCCCGCGCCCACGATGATGAAATCAAAAACTTCTCGAGTCATTGGCGTAGACGGCTCTTCCCGAGCCGGCTCTCTTCCCTATCACATGAGCAGAAGGTGACAACGCGTACGTGCCAGACCGGCTAAAGGCTCGAGGCTTCCATCAGCCAGCGCCGGCTGCGTCGGTTTCCGCGCTGAGATCCAGCCACACCGCTCGGTGGTGATCGAGCAGCAGCCCTTCGCCGAGCGACGCCGTCTCTCCAGTGAGATGATCGAGCGCTCGACCGTTTTGTCCCCAGGGCGTGATGAATCGGGATTCCATGCGCTGAGCCGTCTCCGCGAAGTTGGCCACCACGAGAAGCCGCTGATCGGCGTGTGCGCGCAGATACCCGAAGAGGTGTGGGTTGCCCGTGTCGATCACTTCCATGCCCCCGTCATAGAGAGCGGGCAAGCGTTTGCGCAGATTGAAGAGCTTGGACGTCTCGCGAAAGAATCGCCATTCGATGGTGTCTTGATCGCCCAGGTCTTCCTTGGCTTCCCAACGTTTCCTGCAGCGGTGGACCCACCGGCTGTCGTTTACTTTTCGAGGGTCGGTGAGATAAGTGTAGTCGTTGACCATCCCATACTCATCCCCCGCATAAATCAGCGGTAAGCCTCCGATGCTTGCTTGGATTCCCATCAAGAGCGTGATGCGCCGGACGGCACGCTCGATGAGCTCGTCATCGTCCTTTTCGAGCGCCTCTTCGAGACCGGCCAAAGACGAGAGCGTGCCCGAAATCCGCGCATCGCCGCTTGCGTCCTGCTGAAATCGCTTTCCTCGAGCATACGAGCCTGGAAATTCTCCGGTGTAGAACTGGTTGAGGAAATGGCGATGACCAGCGGGGTCGATCCCGACGGCACGCGCGTCCTCGTCGTCGAACGTCCACCCGATGTCATCGTGGCACCGGAGATAGTTGACCCAAGAGCAACCTGCCGGAAGCCGGTACCGCGTGCGCATCGAGCGCTCCAACAGACGGACTTCACGGGTCGCCAGCGCCTCCCACAAGAGGGCCATCAGCAGAGGATTGTACGAAAGCTGGCACTCTTCGGGGTGCACGTACCGAATCACTTCGGAGGGGTGCACGATCGCCTCTGATTTGAAAAGCAGTGACGGCGCCGCAATCCGAGCCATCGCGTTGAACGCCCGGATGATGCTGTGCGCCTCAGGCTGGTTTTCGCAATTGGTCCCTAGCCGCTTCCACAAAAACGCGACCGCATCGAGCCTCAGCACCTCGACGCCCCGGTTGGCCAAAAAGAGCATCTCTTCAGCCATGGCCCGGAACACCTCGGCATTGGCGTAGTTCAAGTCCCATTGGTAGCTGTTGAACGTGGTCCAGACCCATCGGTGCAACTCCTCGCACCAGGTGAAGCTCCCTTGCCGCATCTCCGGGAAAATGTCGCGCAAGTAGCGCTGAAACTGGTCGGGCAGCTCGCGATCGGGGAAGGTGAAGTAGTAAGCCATGAAATCCGGATCACCGGACTTGGCTCGCATGGCCCATTGATGCTCGTCCGATGTGTGGTTGAACACGAAATCGAGCACGATGCTGATGCCTTCCTGCCGCAGAACGGAGGCCACCTCCTCGAGCTCCTCCATGGTTCCGAGGTCGGGATTGATCGAGCGGTAGTCACTGACCGCGTACCCGCCGTCATTTTCGCCATGCGGAGTCGCAAAGAGCGGCATCAAGTGCAGGTAAGTCAGTCCCAGTCGTTTGAAGTAAGGAATGTTCTCTTTGAGCTTGAGAAGATGATCGCTGAAGAGATCCACATACAAGACGATCCCGACCATTTCCTGGGACTGAAACCATTCCGGATCGGCTTCGCGCTTCTCGTCTAGCTTGCGCAAGGCCTCGGGTCGGTCGAGCCAGGAACGAATGAGGGATTTCAAAATGCGCTCGAGCGTGTAGTGAAAATCGTACTGCCAGCCATAGAGGTCGTGCAGATGCGAAAACAAGCGCTCCCACTCTCGATTGAGGCGAACCTTGAACCGATGCCAATCGAAGGCGACGGGCTTGAGCTCGGCGGAAAACGCCTCTTCGAGCTCCGGCAAGAGGCGCTTCAGCGACTTTCGGGCTTGATCGGGCTTCCAGTCGTGACCCTGGACGCTCACCTTGTCGCCTCGCTTTCGGGGGCGAGCACGAGGGCGGTTCGCGCCGGTAGATAAAGGCTCAAGAAGTGGCGCGAGATTCGATCGGGCAGCGTATGGTGCTCGACGTCCGGAGCCTGACGATCGAATCCTCCATATCGGCCGCGGTCACTGTCGAGCACGGTGCGGTAGGAGCCCGGCGCGGCGGGAATGCGGTAATCGGGAAACGAGCGGTTCGGATGAAAGTTGACCGCAAAGACCAGCCCGCCTCGCAGCCATGCGAGAATCTTGTTTGCTTCATCCGCGTGCAAGAGAAACTCGTCCTGGCCATCGGGAATGCCGTACGTTCTGGCCAGCGCCATCAAGTCGTGGTCGAACGCGCCGAGGTGCCGATAGCGAAGGCTCTCATCTTCAGCCAGGCGCCACTGGCGACGCGCATAGGCGTACGACCAATTGTTTCCCTCTCGGGGAAAGTCGATCCACTCGGGGTGTCCGAACTCGTTGCCCATGAAGCAGAGGTAGCCGTTTCCCGCGGTGGCAAGCGTTGCGAGCCGGATGATCTTGTGAAGGGCGATGCCGCGTTCCACCGCCAGGTCTTCGCTACCCATCGACATGCGGTCGTACATGCGCGACCCCAGCAAGCGGAAGATCAGGGTCTGATCGCCCACCAACGCTTGGTCGTGTGACTCGGCATAGCTGATGGTCGGTTCGTCGCGTCGCCGATTGGTCAGCTCGTGCCAAAGCTTTCCAATCGGCCATTGCTCGTCCGGCACGTCCTTGGTGAGCTCGATCCACATGTCCGCGACGCCCATGGCGAACCGATAGTCAAACCCAGCACCACCCTCCGAAACCGGCAATGCGAGCCCCGGAAAGCCCGAGACGTCTTCTGCGATGGTCACCGCATCGGTCGAGAGCCGATGCACGAGCTCATTGGCCAGGGTCAGATAGGCGATCGCGTCGTCGTCGATGTCCTGACCGAAATAATCGTCATAGCTCGTGAACGTTCGCGCGAGGCCGTGATCGGCGTACAGCATGCTCGTGACCCCATCGAAACGAAAGCCGTCCATGCGATACTCGTCCATCCAAAATCGGCAGTTGGACAACAGGAAGTGCATCACTTGGGGCTTTCCGTAATCGAAGCAACGCGAGTTCCATGCGGGATGCTCGCCGCGAGGTCCCTCGTGGAAATAGAGGCTAGTCGTTCCATCCTGACGCGAGATACCTTCGACCTCGTTGCGAGCGGCATGGGAGTGAACGAGGTCCATGAATACCAACAGCCCCATGCCGTGCGCCTCGTCGACCAGCGCCTTGAGCTCTTCTGGAGTGCCGAATCGGGATGAGCAGGCGAAGTAATTCGAAACCTGATAGCCGAACGATGCGTAATACGGGTGCTCCGCCAGGGCCATGATCTGAACGGCGTGATAGCCGTTCTCGACGATGCGCGGCAGGACGTGCTCGCGGAACTCGTCGTAGCTGCCCACCTTCGGCTCCTCTTGGGCCATCCCGACGTGGGCTTCGTAGATCAACAGAGGGCCACTCGGCCGGCGAGGCGCGAGGTGACGCCACTGATACGGAGTCGTCGGACGCCAAACCTGGGCGTTGAAGCTGCCCGTGCTCTCGTCCCGAACCACGCGGCGAGCCCAAGCTGGAATCCGGTCGCCCGATCCGCCAGGCCAGTGCACCTCGAGGCGGTAGGGGTCTCCGTGTGACAACATTCCTTCGGGGAGCTGAATCTCCCAGACTCCCTCCGTGCCGATGCGATGCAGCGCATAGTCCGATGTGGGTTGCCACCCCGTGAAAGGCCCCTTGAGGTGAATGGCAACCGCGTTGGGCGCCCACTCTCGCAGTACCCAGTGCCCGTCCCGGAGGTGAAGCCCAAAGTACTCGTGGCCCGACGCAAAGTCGGCGAGATCCGTGCCGCCCTGGGTGAGCCGCTGCTCGGTTGCTCTCGCATGACGCACCCGCCTCTCGAGGATGGAGGCATAGGGCGCCAGAAGCGGATCCCGCTCGATCAAGCGGTGGACGATCGAGTCGGGAGCAGAAGGGTCGGCAGGGGGCATGTGCTTTCTTTTAACACACCGCCGAACACGCCGCTGCGGCAGCGTGCCTCCTCAACCCCTAATTCGCTTCGTACCAAATCGGCGAGGTCCAGGCGCGCTCCCGAATCACGTCGAAACGGTGGCTACCCGTGAAGCTGCCGGGGGCGCCTTCGATGTCGCAACATCCTTCCCAACCGGCCCATCCCGAGTCAGACGAAAAAGTCCCGTCCGCGGGCGACAACTGCGCGCAATCGACGCCCATACTGAGGCACTGCCGCGTATTCCAGCGGCACGTGGGCTGCTCGAGAACGCGCGCGTAGTAATAGGCATCGCGGCCGGCTTCGAACTCGGGGTCGGTCCACGTGGTGCAGAGCTGCTCGGGACGAGCCGTCGTGGTGATCGAGCAATCGGCCGCAGGCATGGGTCCGTCGGCGGCGCCGGCCACGTCGAACACCTTGGTTTGGGCTTCTCCTGCGGCGTTGACCCAACCCTTGACGATTTGAATCCGTTCGAGCGGAGCGCCCGGCACGTTCCCGCCGGCGTCTTGTAGGGCCCAGACGGCAAAGCTCGGCGCACCGCCGTCTGTGGACAGGACCGAGCCCATGGGCACCGCGTCCACTTCCCCCTGCTCGACCGGTGTCTCTCCAGCCTGCAGCTGTGCGCAAAAGTCGTCTGCGAACGGCGCGCGGCGGCCGTAGGCGCGTACCTCGATCCGGGGTCCACTGGTTGCGTAAGCGCGCCGGGCTTTGAGAGCCGCAAAGACCGCATCACGCGTATTTTCTTCGGCCCAGACCGCGGTCAGGCCGCCTGGATTGTTCGAAAAGGCAACGGAGCGTTCGAAAACCCGATCGATGCAGTTGGGATCGTCGATGGCACAGCTCCACTCTCCGTGACGGTTCGCCGGGTCTGCATCGATGACACCGCCATGCCCATTGAAATCGCCCTCGTCCACCGCGCCTGGCGTCCCATTATGGGTGTCGGTCGAACCCACGAAGCCGACCTGATATGGATTGACGCCGAGTGACGCCCGAGCTCGGATGCCCTCACCGAGCGCGCCGCGCGCAAAATCGCGAGGCGACGAGCAATCGTCGGGCTCCGAGCTGGCGTTCGGATCTCCGGTCACCGAGGTGCACAGAGCCTCCTCGACCGGCCTGCAGCGCGGGCTGTCTTCCGGCGCCCCGGTGCACACCGGTTTGTTCTGCTCGAAATAGCAA
>JASFKY010000113.1:0-10646 GCA_050118395.1 Myxococcales bacterium
GTCCTTCAGGCGAACTGGAATCTTGGCGACCGCGGTGGTCACGTACGCGATGCCTGCGCCCATCAGACCCGCGCCGAGCATGCCGACTTTGTGGATGCTCCGCGGTTTGACGTGGGGATTGTCGACTCCGGTGTCCTTCTTGATGGCATTGGTTGCAAAGAAGATGCTCATCAGATTGGCGGCTTCTTGCGTGGTGAGCAGACGGCCAAAGCCGCGCGCTTCGGCTCGTAGGCCCGCCTCGAAGCCATCCTCCAGCCCCGTCTTGACCACGTCGATGATCAAGTCCTGAGCCGGGTAGTTCCCGCGCGTTTGCTTGTGGAGTTGCTTTCGGGCCTGATCGAACAGGATCTTGCGGCCGAGGGGGTTTTTGGCGAGCGCTAGCTCGGTGACGGCGTCCTTGTCGAAGAGCTGCTCGATCAAGCTTTCTCTGTCGGCCTCGTGCCCGATTCGGGATAGCGCGCGCTCCGCGGCCGTCTCGACCAAGATGGAGGGCGGCACCACCTCGTCGACCAGGCCCAACTTGAGCGCCTTTTTGGCTTCGATTTGTTTGCCCGTCAGCATCATGTCGAGCGCGGGCTGCACGCCGATGAGCCGAGGAAGACGCTGCGTTCCACCCGCTCCAGGGAGCAGACCGAGTTGGGACTCGGGAAGGCCGAGCTTCGTCTTCTTGCTATTGGAGGCCACTCGAGCGTGACAGGCGAGTGCGACTTCGAGCCCGCCTCCTAGGGCCACGCCGTGGATGGCGGCGACCACCGGTTTCGGACAGTTTTCGATGCGGTTCATGGCCTTGTGGCCTTCGCGCGAGATGCGCTCGCCCTGCTCGGCGGTCTCGACCGACTCGAGCATGGAAATGTCGGCCCCCGCGATGAAGCTGTCCTTCTTACCGGAGGTGAAGACGATGGCCTTGACGTCTGGGTCCGTTTCTAGTGCGTCGAACACCTCCGTGAACGACTGGACGAAGTCGCTCCTGAGCGTGTTCATCGGCTCGCCCGGGATGTCCATGCGGACGATGGCCACGCCGTCGCCGCGCTTTTCGATGCTGAGTCCTTCGTGCGCCATCACTGTGCCTCCAATACCATGGCGGCTCCGAGGCCTCCGGCTGCGCAGGCGGTGCACAAGGCCAGGTTGCCGCCCCTCCTCTTGAGCTCGCGTAGGGTCTGGGTGATTTGTCGAGCGCCGGTTGCCGCGAAGGGGTGCCCGATCGAAATCGAACCGCCGTTGACGTTGAACTTGTCCCAGTCGATGTCGCCGATCTTCTCGGTCCGCCCCAGATGCTTTTGCGCCCATTCGGCAGACTCGAAAGCTTGCGTATTGGACAGGATTTGCGCGGCGAACGCCTCGTGCATGTCGATCAAGTCGACATCCGACAGCCGGATGCCGGCGCGGTCCAAGGCGATGGGCGTGGCATAGGAGGGGCCCATCAGAAGCTGTCCCGCGGGATCGAGCGCGGCAAATGCGTAGCTGCGAATGAAGCCGAGGACGTCGAAACCGAGCGCCTTGGCCTTGTCTTCGCGCATGAGCAGCAGGGCGCTCGCGCCATCGGTGAGCGGAGAGCTGTTGCCAGCGGTCACGGTGCCGTGCTTCTTGTCGAAGGCCGGCTTGAGCTTGGCGTATTTTTCGAGCGCGCTGTCCTTTCGTACGAGGTTGTCCTCGCGGATGGACTCTTTGAAGCGCTCGGGGACGAAAACCTGCATGACCTCCCCATCGAACTTCCCCTCGGCCCAAGCCGCCGCGGCGCGCGAGTGGCTTCGGTGCGCGAACTCATCCTGCGCCTCGCGGTTGATGTGGTTTTCCTTGGCCATTTTCTCGGCGCTCTCGCCCATGGAAAGTCCCGTGGAGAACTCCTTGATGGCCGGGGGCACCGGCGCCAAATCGCGCGGCCGAAGCCCTGTGAAAGCTTGGACACGCTCGCTCAAGCTGCGTGCCTTCATCGCGTCGACCAGCGCATCGCCGAGCCGCTTCGACACGGTGATGGGAACGTTGCTGGCGCTGTCCGCACCTCCGGCAAGCCCTGTGTCGATCGCTCCGGCCATGATGGCCTCGGCCACGTTGACCGTGGATTGGTAGCTCGTCGCGCAAGCCCTCGATACGCTGTACGCCTCGATATTGTTGGGCATGCCGGTGGCCAATACGATCTCTCGGGCGATGTTCGGTGCTTCGACCGACGGTACGACCTGCCCGTAGACCACCTGCTGGATTTCCTTGGGGTCGAGCTCCACCCGCTGGAGCAGCTCGGTCACTACGAGGTTCCCCAGATCGAGCGCGCTGAGCTCTCGATATGCTGACCATTGTTTCGCGAAGGGCGTTCGCAATCCGGCTACGATTGCCACGCGCTTTCCATTCGATTCCATGCGCTGAGCTCCTAAAAATGAACCGTTATTCAGTGGAGGAGAGCCTGCGACCCGAGCATGGTCGTGTCAAGCGAGCACGCCGGCCGTTGACCGTCCGCTCGCCGCACCTACACTCTGGCGGTGCGCCGCTTGCCCCTGCTCGAGAGCCGCTCTGCCGTCTATGAAGACTGGCCCGCGAGGCCCGACGATTTCGATGCGATCCCACTGCTGCGGGACTCGCGCGGTCGAAGGTATACGTATCTGCGCTTGAGCGTCACCGACCGCTGCGATCTTGCATGCGTCTACTGCATGCCGCCCGGTGGCGAAGACGAGCACGCGGTCCGTCGCGACCTTCTGACGTTCGAAGAGGCGGCGCGTCTCGTGTCGGTCTTTGCGCTCGCCGGCATTCGCAGGGTCCGATTCACCGGTGGGGAACCTTTGGTACGCAAGGACATCGTGCGGCTGGTCGAGATCGTGCATCGGCGCACCGAGGTAGAGCAGCTCGTGATGACCACCAACGCCACGCGGCTTGCGGAGCTGGCCAAGCCCCTTCGCGATGCCGGGCTCCACGGTGTCAACGTGTCCATCGATACGCTCGATGCCGACCGTTTTGCTTCCATCACGCGCGGCGGTGACTTGGGCCGCGTATTGGCGGGCATCCATGCCGCCCTTCACGTGGGCCTCGAGGTCAAGCTCAATACGGTGCCGTTGAGAGGACGCAATGACGACGAGCTCGCGCGGATTGTCGACTTCGCCTGGTCTTTGGGGGCGACTCCGCGTTTCATCGAGTTGATGCCTCTAGGGGAGGGCGCGAAGCTTCCGCCGGAAATGCGCATGAATGCAGCCGAGGTGCTGGACGCCTTGGGCGATCGGGTCGACCGGCAGCCGCCAAGCAGCAACGAAGGCCAAGGGCCCGCCCGCTACCTGCCAGCCAATCACGGCTCGGGGCACCGGGTGGGCTTCATCACCCCTATCAGCGACGAATTTTGCGATACCTGCAATCGCGTTCGGGTGACGGCCAAGGGCGACGTTCGGGCGTGCCTGGCCTCGCGTCGTGCGATCAGCTTGCGGAACATCATGCGTGCGGGTGGAACGGATCTCGATCTGGCCTGGGCCATGGTGTGGTCTCTGTCCGGCAAAGATCGCGGGCACCACTTCCTCGAGCCGCAGGTCCACGAGCACGAGCGCGTCGGGATGAGCCTCATCGGGGGATAGGCTACAGGGGCGAGCGTGTTGGTGAGAATCATAGTGGCCAGCCTGTTCCTGGCAGGATGCTCGAACGAGCCTCGGAACCTCAGGACGTGGACCCCGGAGGATCATGCGCATGCACCCGACATGCAGATCGATCCCAACCGGGTTCCTCAAGACAATGCTCCGCGCATGACCGTGGGAGAGCTCTTGTGGCAGCAAAACTGCGCGCGATGTCATGGGACCGATGGGCGTGGTGGCCGTCAGGTGCAGCTGAGCTTCGCGAACGAGCAGTGGCAGAGCCAGATCGACGATGCGGACATCGCTCGCACCATCGCCGGTGGGAAGCCTCCGAGCATGCCGTCCTTCGCGGACTTGCTGACGCCAAAGCAAATCGCAGCGCTGGTAACGCACATTCGGACGATGGGATCGGCGAACTGACCACGTCGCGTTCCGAAAAGCCCGTACTCACGTTAGCAGCGACCGCGACAGCGCCGTGCGTCATCGAATCCCCGGGCCCCGAGCCCCGGGCCTCGGGCCCGGATCTCGCACCCCGGACCCCGATCCCCGTTACTCCTGTGGCACTCCTTCATCGAGTAGATCGGGGCCTTCGGCGGCTCGCTCCTCTTCGACTTGGATGTCCATGCGTTTGTCGGCGGCGGTGTCGCCGGCGCGACGTGCGCTCGGCTCGGAGCGCACGGTTTCCTGTGACGGGCTCTGCACCGATTGTTGCATGTAGACGCGATAGATCGGCTCGGGCATCTCGACCTGGGCTTCATCGAAGGCCGTCTTGACCAAACGAATGGCCTCGCTTTGGGCCTTGAAAAAGTCGGTCTTGGTTTGATCCACCCAAGCGTGGAAACGGATCGGCACGTTCGAGTCGCCAAGCTGCAGAATCAACGCAAACGGCGGCGGCTGGTCGAGCACTGCGTCCATCCCCGAGAGCGTATCGAGCGCGAGTTTCTGGGCTTCGACGAGATCCTGTGTCACCCCGACTCCGATTTCGAAATGAAACTGCCGCAGCGGGTTGCGCGTGTAGTTGAGCACTACCGCTTTGAAGACCTTGGCGTTCGGAATCCGCAAATGATTTCCTTCCAGCGTGAGCAACACGGTGGCGCGGGACGTGAGGCGAACCACCTTGCCCTCTTCCCCATCGATGGAAATGAAATCATTCGGAGAGAACGGACGCCGCATGCTCAACAACAGACCGGCGAGGTAGTTTTCGATGATGTCACGAAACGCAAAACCCACTGCGATCCCGACGACACCTGCAGCGCCGAGGGTGGCTCCGACCAGCGCCGTCGCGTCGAGCAGCTCCAACGCGACGAGCACTCCAGCGCCGAGGATCGCGATGCGCGTGAAATGACGGGTGAGATCGCGAACAAAGCGATTTCGGATCCAGCGAAAGAGCCAGTCGCCCCCGGTCAGCAAGCGGGCAATCAACCCAAAGAGCAGAACGACGGCCAGGGCCACGCCGAGCAAAGGCAAGAGCTCGAGCGCTCGGTCGCCGACTTCCGCCAGCTTGCCGCTGACCACGTCGATCCGCTCGCCAGTGTTCTCCAAAGCGCTTTCGAGCTCCGGCTTGGGGCCCTGGGCTCCGACCGCGATGGCGTGCGAGGCGGCCATCCAAAACGCCAAGACCGGCGTGACTGCGTTTCGGCTGGGTTGCTTCATCGCGGCCTATACGCTTTCTTCGAGGAACTGCGCGATCAGGTCGGCCACCGAATAGACTCGAAGGAAGTCGCCGTCGGCCAGCGCTTGGACGTGCGGACGCGTGTTGGTGCAGGCGATTCCTTTGAGCGCTCCGCTTTCGCGCAGGGCATCGAGTGAGTCTCGGGCGAACACCCCGTGCGTGCACACGGCGAACACTTCGCTCGCCCCCGCTTCGCGATATGAACGCGCCGCCGATATGAGTGAGCCGCCGGTCCGCACCATGTCGTCGTAGATGACCACGGGGCGGTCGTCGACGTCTGCGGCCAGTGCGGTGACCTCGGTTTCGGTGTCCGAAAGCCGCCTCTTGAAAACGAATGCGGCATCGACTTGCAAATCGTTGGCCAGGCGCTCGACCCACTTGGCTCTTCCGGCATCCGTGGCCCCCAACACGAAGTCTTCACCGCCGAAGTCGCGAATGGCTTGGAGCACGACGGATCGCGCTTGAAGATGGACCGGGCGAATGTTGCCAGAAAAATAATAGGGGATGCCCTCGGAGTGCAGGTCCACCAAAATCGCGCGGTTGCCGGAGCCGGCCGTGGGTATCGAGGAGAGCAACCGAGCGCGGTTCTTGGCGGCGACGATCTCACCTGGTTTGGAGGCGCGTTCCATCGTTTGATAGCCGAACCAGGGCAACACCAGAGTCAGGGTGTGAACTCCGAGGCTCACTAGACCGCAGGCGAGGTCGTAGATTTCGAGCATGTCCAAATCGTCGATGGTGCCCCCGATGAGGACTACGTCTCGTCTCGCGCAGTCGGAATCCACGCGACGATATCGTTCTCCATCGGGAAAAATCTTCCGTTCGACCACGCCCGAGTCGAAGTCGCCCGCGCCGGCCACGTCTTCGCCGAGGTCTCGATAGCGTTCCGTCGCAAAAACGAGCAGAGGTGTTTTCATGGTGCTGCTCGATCACAGCACAGGATCGCTTCGATTTCTAGCTTCTCGCCAAGACGTCCATCAGCACTTCGGGCAGGTCCGTCATGAGCCCATCCACACCCGCGCCGAGCAGCCGAACCATCTGCGCGGGGTCGTCGACCGTCCAAATGTGGATCTGAATTCCGTGGTGGTGGGCAGCCTCTACGAAGCGAGGGGTCACCACCTCGATTCCGCGAAAGACGGGGGGAATTTGAAGGGCATCGAATGGAAACATCGCGGTCTTCCAGGTGCCGGTGAGCACACGGGCCCAAAACCCGAGTGCTCCGCGCCGGCCTGGCGAGGTCGCGACGCGCCCCCGGCTATGCTTGCGGAATTCCTCGGTCACTTGGTCGTGCTCGGAGGCAACCAGTACCCGGTCGTGGATGCCGTGGTGCTCGATGAGCTCCCAAAGCTGTCGGGCCACCGCGGGCTGGTCGGACTTGATTTCCAAGTTGTAGTGGAGCGACGGGTCCAGGGCGAGCGCTTGCTCCAGCCTCGGAATGCGAATGCCCGCGCCGCGAAACGTATAGCTGCCATTCTCGACGAAATTGTGACCCGCGTCGAGACGCTCGAGCTCGACCAAGGTGTGATCCTCGAGGTTGCCGCTTCCGTTGGTCGTCCGTTCCAGCGTGGGGTCGTGGAAGCAAACGAAGTGGCCATCCGAGGTGAGCCGAAGGTCCGTCTCGATGTGGCGGTAACCAAGCGCGGCGGCGTTGCCGAAGGCCAGCAAGGTGTTTTCGGGCCAACGCTTTGCACCGCCCCGGTGCGCGAAAGGGATGGGAATCTTGGGTCCGAAGTAAGGGCGAGCCATCGGGTGTCAGCATAGCTCCGTTTGCTTCCTTGGGCGCACGACGCTTGTCGGTAGGTCCTTTTGTGGCCATCGTCTGGCATCGAAGGGAGCCTTGCATGGCCAAAGATTGGACGGGAAGAGTCGCAATCGTCACCGGCGCGGCGGGCGGGCTCGGAAAAGCCCTCGCTCAGGAGATCACGGCGACGGGCGGCCATGTGGTGTTGGCCGACATCGATGCGGGTCTGTTGAGCGAAACGGCTTCCGAGCTGCGTGCCAGCGGTGCGCGGCTCGATTCGAAGACCGTCGACGTTCGAGATGCGGCAGAGGTCGCCGACTTGATTCAGGGAACACATCGGGACCTCGGCCGGATCGACTGCCTGTTCAACAACGCCGGGATCAACCTCTGCGCCGAGCTCAGGGACACGAGTCTCGAGGACTGGAATCGTTTGATCGACGTCAATCTACGCGGTGTCGTTCATGGAGTGCATGCTGCTTATCCGGTGATGCGCGAGCAGGGCTTCGGTCACATCATCAATACCGCTTCGGCTGCCGGTTTGGTTCCCGCGGCTGCCGAAGGCGCGTACAGCGCGACCAAGCACGCTGTCGTCGGCCTGTCGTCGGCGCTGCGCATCGAAGCGGAGGCCTTTGGTATTCGGGTGAGCGTCCTGTGCCCGGGTCTCATCGATACCCCGATTCTGGAGTCGACGAAGTACGTCAAGTTGGATCCCAACTCGCTCGTCGCCGTGACTCCGCAAAAGCCCATGGACGCTCGAAAGGCAGCGCGGGTGATCTTACGTGGCGTCGAGCGCGGCGACTTTTTCATCGTGGTCACGGCCACGGCTCATGCCATCTGGCGCATTCACCGATACGCGCCGAATGCGTCGATCCGACTCGGAAGGCTGGCCATCGAAAAGTTCCGCAGCATGCGGGAGCCGGAATGAGCTCACAGAAATTGTTCGCCGATGCCGATCACACGGAGCGCGCGATCGTGAAGGCGGAATTCCGCGGGTCCGATTCCCGGCGCCTCGCCGTCGACATCCATCCAAGCGGTGTTCGCGACCATGTCGACTTCGACGTGCCTTCCCCGATAGGTGCGTACGATGGGTGAGCGGACGTGGGTTCCCTTGTAGAGTCCCGCCATCACGGGCAAGCCTCGTAGCGTCGAGGTCGCGCGGATCAAAATCACGTCGAACATGCCGTCGGCCACGCGGGCTTCGGGCGCGAACATCATGCTGCCGCCGGCCCACCGCCCGTTGCAAACGCACACGTTGCTGATCTCGTGCTCTCCTTCGTCCTTGCCGTCGATGCGCAAACGGATCACGGCGGGCTTGTATTTCATTTGAGCGCGAAGCACCGCTTTGAAATACTTGGCTTTGCCGCTGCTTTTGGAGGTAGAGGCAGCCACGAACCGGTCGACCAGGCCTCCCATGCCCATGGACGTGATGTTTAAAAAAAAGCGGCCTGCCGTTTTCCCGTCGTCGTCTACGTATTGAACCCAGCCGATGTCGATGGGCACGCCAGGTTTGTCCCGGATGACGGCGCAGGCGCTGTCCAGCTCCTGGGCTCCTGGAATCATGCGGCGGAAGTCTCCGCCCGTGCCGGCATGCAGAATGCCCAACGACACCTGATCGGAAAGGCCCGATTGCATGATCCCGTCGACGACCTCGCTGTGCGTACCGTCGCCCCCGAACGAGATCAGGGTTCGTGCTCCGGCGGCGATGGCCTTCTTGGCCATGCCAAGACCATCACCCCTCGTTTGGGTGAGCTGAAGCTCGACCGGCCCGAGCAGCTCACGCACGCGCGCGCTGAGCTCGGACCAATGCTCGCCGATGAACCCGTGCCGGGCCATGGGATTGGCGATCACGATCGTCTTGGACGGATCTAGCATGGCACCTTGCCTCGTACCGCATTTCAGCGCGCGCGGGTAGGGCTTTGGCAAGTCCATGTCGCGCGTTTTTCTGAGCCTCGGCTTGATCTCCCTATCGACGAGACAAAGCGGCGTCGCCCTGATATCGCTTGTTGGTGGCCGAGCTCTTCCCACGTTTGACGAACCCCGATGCGCGGCTTGCGCTGATCCTCGGAGATCAGGCGTGGACCTATACCGAGCTGGCCGGCGCGGTGCTCGAGCATGTCGAATTGCTGGCGCGTGCGGGCGTGAACCCCGGGGAGCGCGTTGCGATATGGGCGCAGCCGCATCCGAGCACGGCGGCTGCGATGATCGGCAATGCGGTGGCCGGAGTGACCACCATCCCGCTCAATCCCAAGCTCGGTTCGGCCGAGCTCGCGCACATCTTCGAAGATTCCGAGCCCAAAGCCGCGTTTTGCGCGGCCGGCAACCGGCCCCCCCACACCTTCGAAGACGTCCCGCTGCACGTTGCGGCCCATGCGCCTCGTCCGTCTCGCTTGCCGGCCATCGAGGTCGATGAGTCGCCCGCCCTCATCCTCTACACGTCGGGTACGACCGGTCCGCCAAAGGGCGCGGTCATCACCCGACGCAACATCGCCGCGAATCTCGATGCACTTGCCAAGGCCTGGGAGTGGACCGAGCGGGACAGCGTCGTGCACTCGCTGCCTCTCATTCATGCGCACGGCTTGGTTCTCGGGCTCTTCGGCAGCTTGCGAGTCGGCGGCGCCCTGCATCACGTGCCGCGTTTCAGTGCCCAGGGAATCGCCGAGGCGCTGCTCGACCGGCGTCATTCGCAGGCCGTGCTGTTTGCGGTCCCCACGATGTTTCACCGATTGGCCGAAGCCGCCGAAAAGGACCCGGCCCTTTGCGATGCGTTGCGCCGCCCGCGCCTTTTGATTTCGGGCTCGGCGGGGCTTCCCGTCCGCGAGCACCGTCGTATCCAAATGCTCACTGACCGCGGGGTCCACGAGCGCTATGGCCTCACCGAGACCCTCATCAACTGTGCCGTTCCCGCCTCGAGCCCGCCGATGCCGGGCTACGTCGGACCTCCGCTGCCGGGGATCGAGCTTCGGCTCGTCGACGATCGACGTCGGCCCATCGATGCTCGCGATGACGAGACAATCGGCGAGGTGGCAGTTCGGAGCGACTCGATTTTCGCGGGCTACTTGAATCACGAGGACGCCACGCGCGCAGTGCTGGACCAAGAAGGCTGGTTTTACACCGGGGACCTGGCGACCCAAACGCCCTCGGGCGCAATCCGAATCTTGGGGCGGCGAAGCACCGACATGATCAAGACGGGCGGCTATCGCGTGGGCGCCGGCGAGATCGAGGCTTGCTTGCTGGAGCACCCGGCGGTGAGCGAAGTCGCCGTGGTGGGAGTGCCGGATGACGATCTCGGTCAGCGCATCGTCGCGTTCGTCGTTTTGAACCGAGGACAGGCCGAAGACCCGGATGCACTCGCAGCTTTCGTTTCGGAGCGATTGAGCCCCCACAAACGCCCTCGCGCCATTCACTTCACCGACGAGCTACCGCGCAACGCGATGGGCAAAGTTCAAAAGAAACGACTAGCCGGTTAGCGCCGCGTCCTGTCGCGTGATTCCGCATGCTTCGGCCACGTCGTCTCGATACGCCTGCCACGCCTGAACGGCCTCACTCAGGGCGTACACGACGGCGCTTCGGTCCGCCGGCGGCACGTGGCGGAGCATCACCCGCCAAGCGGCCTTTCGGTGCTCTCCCTCCACCGAGCGATGCGCCTTGGTCAGCGCCAGGCATTCGACCGGCAGCGCGTAATGACGGACCAGCGGGT
>JASFKY010000114.1:0-10623 GCA_050118395.1 Myxococcales bacterium
TGGTAAGACCACCACGCTCGCGGCCCTGGTCGATTTGTTCAACAGCGAGCGGGCCGTGCACATCATCACCGTGGAAGACCCGGTCGAGGTCTTGCATCCGATCAAAAAAGCAATCGTGAGCCAGCGCGAGGTGGGCACGCACACCAAGAGCTTCCACTCGGCGCTCAAAGGGTCGCTCCGAGAGGACCCAGACGTAATCGCCATCGGAGAGCTGCGAGATCGGGAAACCGTCGAAAAGGCCCTCGAGGCAGCTGAAACCGGGCATCTGGTGTTCGCAACGATGAGCACGCCATCGGGTGCGAGCACGATCGACCGCTTGATCGACATGTTTCCGCCCGAGGATCAATCCCAGGTGCGGGCCACGCTTGCTGGGGTGTTGAAGTTCGTGGTGAGCCAGCGTTTGATTCCGCGCCAAGACATGGACGGTCGGGTCGTGGCCGCCGAGTTGCTGACCGGCGGGATGGCTCTGTGGACGCTCATCCGTGATGACAAGCTCTACCAGCTCCCGAGCTTGCTGCAGCGAGGTCGGTCCTTCGGCATGATCCGAATCGAAGATTCGTTGAACGAGCTGGTCTGCTCTGGAGCGATCTCGGCCGAGACCGCTCGCATGTTCGCCGATGATCCTCGGCTCATCGGACAGAGCTCGCAAGCGAGCGCTCCACAACCGAGCAGGGACGGAGACGCTCCTCGCAAAGCCCGAAACCCTTTTGCCAAGAAGGCGAGGTAGCCATGGCTGCGCTGGACCGTTATTTCGACGTCTTGTTGGAGCGGGGAGGCTCCGACCTCCATCTGTCGATTGGCTATCCACCCATGATTCGAACGAAGGGCGAGCTGATTCCGATCGCCCGTAGACCCCTCGACCATTCAACGACCGTGCGGCTCATGGACGAGATCCTGAGCGAGGAAAAAAGGGCGCATTTCCATGCGCACCGCGATCTCGATTTTGCCTACGGCTACGGAGCCAAGGCGCGGTTTCGGGCCAACTACCTATACAAGACCACGGGACCGGGAGCGGTGTTCCGGACGATTCCGAGTGAGATCATCACCGTCGCGCAACTCGGTCTTCCCCATGCCGTCGTGAAGCTGGCGGAGCGACGATCGGGCTTGGTGTTGGTCACGGGTCCGACCGGCAGTGGAAAAAGCACTACGCTGGCTGCGATGCTCGACCACATCAACCGCACCAGGGAAGGGCACATTCTCACCATCGAAGATCCGGTCGAGTTCGTCCATTCGCCGAAAAAGTGCCAGATCACCCATCGCGAGGTGGGAGAGGACACGCCCAGCTTCGCCGATGCGATCCGCAGCGCCGGTCGAGAGAACGCCGACGTGATTTTGGTCGGCGAGCTTCGGGGCAGGGACACGATGAAAATGGCGCTACAGCTGGCGAGCTTCGGTATTTTGATCTTCGCCACCGTGCACACCAACTCGGCGCCCGCAACCATCGATCGTTTCGTCAATGCATTTCCAGCCGGTCAGCAACCGCAAATCCGCGGGATGTTGGCAGACTCGCTTGCCGGCATCGTGGCGCAGCAACTCCTGCGCAGAGCCGATGGCAGCGGCCGAGTTGCGGTCCAAGAAATCCTCATCGGGACGTCCGGGGTCGCGTCGGCGATTCGGGAGGCGAAGACCTCCATGCTCCAGAGTCTGATCCAGAGTGGTGGCAGCCACGGGATGCAAAGCATCGACGCGATGCTCGAAAAGTTGGTGGCCGAGGGGACGGTCACGCCCCACGACGCCCTCGACAAAGCCACGGACAAGAACCACTTCGCCAAGTTGCCCAGAGTCGCCGCGGCACTGAAGGGTTCGCCGCTGGCGTAGTGGCGAGCCTCTGATCGCCGATTGCCGCAGTCGCGCTCAGTTGACCGTAAACGAGTAGCGGGCGCCCATACGCGGGGCGCCAAACGTCGGGAAGCGCACGGAGCTGATCTCCCGACCCATGCATCCCTGGAATGACGGGCTTCCGCCGTGAACGGTGGCGCCCATCACCGAGCCGTTTCCGGCGATGGCGAGATCCACTTTCACGTTGCCGGGCTTGCCGCCGCCGTTCACCTCGGGAAGCACGCATTTGCGATAGAACCGGTTGAGGTTGCCGTTCATGATCTTCGCGACCTCCGCTCCGGTGAGCCGTCCCTCGCCTCCACCACGCGACGCGTCACCGATGTCGATCGCTCGCGTCATGGCGTCTTCGTAGCTTGCGAAGCCACTCGAAGCCTTGGCGGCCCCCGCGGGGCTGGGGCCTCGTCTGCGGCGACGCACGGGACGATCGGGCAGCAGACCGGCCTCGCCGGTCGTGATCTTGCCGAGCTTGAACAGGTCATCGAGCTCCGTCGACACGGTCTCCCGAACGTCGCTGGAGCGCGAGAGCAAGAAGCCTCCGACGGCGATGGACACCATTCCGACGACGGAGGCTGCGATGAGCCATTTGGCGGCGGCGGAGCGCTTCTCGGCGCGATGGGCGTTGACGCGCGCGGCCTGCTCTGCGGCCATCGCGTCCTGGTGCTCGCGCTGCAAGACGAGCTCGCGGAACTCCGGCCAGTCGCGAAGAGGTCGGCGTTCGCCGCTATCGGTATTGAACGTGAGATCGTCACCGCAGAAGTCGCCGAGGTTGAGCCGCTCCATCAGCTCTCGGGCGTTGAAGGGCCCATGATCCATCTTGTTGCGCGCCACCATCCAACGCTGTTTCGGATCGGAAGAAAGCTCGTCGATGAGACTGCGCAGACTTTTCCTCGGAGCTGGGGGCGGTGCTTGAGGCGCCCCTGGGGACGCCTTCAACGCGGGAATCTGTAGGTCGGGGGGAGGAAGCACCGAGGCGAGGTCGATTTCGAAGCCGGCATCGGCTTCGGTGGGCGGTGGCAACGAGTTGGCCTCCGTCACGAACGGCAAAAGCGCGGCACGGACGGCTTCGGGCGATTCGAAACGGTCTTTGGGCTCGGGTGCCAGGCACTGAAACAAAATACCGTCCACCTCGGTGGGGATGTCCTCGCGGACGTGCGAAGGCGCCACGAAATCGGCGCCTGGCGAACGGTTCGTCAACAGCTCGTAAAGAATCGCTCCAATTCCGAAGACATCGCTCCGCGGCGTAGGAGGCTCGCCTCGTTTGACCTCCGGGGCCAGGCAGGCGTGGTCGCCGCGCTTGAATGCCTCCGGGCCCGCGGAGTCCAGCAAAATCCGTCCCACTCCGAAGTCCTGCAACTTCACGCGGCCGCCGCGGGTGACCCACACGACACTCGGCCGGAGCGTGCCATGAGGCCCCTTGCCGTGCGCGTAGGTCAGCGCGCTGCACAGATGCGCAACGACGTTGTAGATTCCTCGGAGCGAAAGCGGATTGCCCTCGCGGTCACGTGAACGAATGAAATCCGAAAGCCGTGCGCCATCGATCCATTCGCCTGCGATGAAATGTTCTCCCTTTGGGGTGCGACCGACGCCGAAGACCCGTGCGATGTTTCGGTGCGAAAGCGTGGCTGCGCTTCGACAGGCATCGCGTAGGTTCGGTCCGACCTCGGCTGGAACGAGCTCGGGTCGGATGACCCGCACCAGAATGGCCCGCTTGGTTTGCTGGTCTTTGGCCGACCAGACGACCGCCTGCGGGTCTTCGTCGACCTGGTCGACGACCTCGAATCTTCCCCCGACCACCGCCCCCGGGTGCAGCCCAGAAGGCTCCGGCCGTGTCGATGCAATCCCCTCCGGCATCTACCCAAACCAAGATAGACGACCCGAGGGACGGCACCCAAATTTGAGCGCTAGCCGTCCTTGGCGAGCTCGAGCTCGATCTCTCGGTCCCGGAGGGTGGCCCCCGCCATGGCCTCGATGACCTCCTGGGCCCGGTCCTCGGGCACATCGACGAGGGAGTGCTTGTCCCGCACCCGTATGCGCCCGATTTCCTTGCGCTTCAGACCGGTCCGGTCCCGAAGGAGCCGACCGAGCTCCGAGGCCTTGAGCTCGTCGCGCCGACCGACGTTGACGTACAAGGTGGCCGTTGCCTCCTCAGCGTCGTCGGTTGACTCCTCCCCGCCCGCGCGGTCGTCGCCTTCCTCGACCTCGGGGCGGCGTGTGGTTCCACGGCGTCGTCGGGTCGCGGCCACCTTGTCCACATCCACGTCCGTGGTGTCGGTCCCGAAGAAGGCTCTGAGCAAACCGGCCAACATCCGGTCGGCGTTCGGATGGGTGAGGAAACGGCGGACTAGTGCGAGCTCGCTTTCACTCGCCGGTTTCGGATAGGCAACATCGATCATGGCAATACGATCGGCCTCTTGCCGCGTGCGATGCTCGCCCTCGCTCGGAAGCGTTCGCTCGACGGGGAAGATTCGGTACTGCAAACGAAGGTAGTAGAGGATTCCCAGCTCCGTGGGCCCCACGAGCGAGATCGCCGTACCCGTCCGGCCCGCACGGCCGGTGCGGCCGGTGCGATGCACGTATTGCTCGACGTTTTCGGGAAGCGAGAAGTTGATGACGTGCGTCAGGTGAGACACGTCGATTCCGCGGGCCGCCACATCGGTCGCCACCAAAAATCGGAGCTCTTCGTTGCGCACGCGACCCAGGACCTCCTCGCGTTCACGTTGCGGCCGATCTCCCGTCAGCCATTCTGCATTGAATCCGGCACGTTGCAGGGCCGCGGCGACCTCTTCCGTCTCGGCCTTGGTGTTACAGAAGATCAGCGCGCTTTCCGGGTCTTCGATTTCGAGGATTCTGATGAGATCGGCCACGCGCCCGACGCCGCTGACCATGTAGGCGAAGTGCTCGATGCCGAGCGCCCCGACGTGGTCGCCGGAAAGGCCCAGAAACTCGGGATCGCGCATGTGCTTTTCGGCTACGCGTTTGATCGCCCGGTCCACGGTGGCCGAAAAAAGAAGTGTTTGTCGATCTTGAGGAAGCTTCTCGATGATCGCGTGGAGCTCTTTGGCAAAGCCCATGGAAAGCATTTCATCGGCTTCGTCGAGAACCAGCACACGGATACGTGAGGCTTTGATCGTGCCACGCTTGAGGTGGTCGAGAACGCGCCCGGGAGTTCCGCTGATGACCCGAGCGCCCTGCTCCAGGGCGCGTATCTGTCGGTCCATCGACGCACCCCCGTACACCGCGACGGTATCGATGCTGCGATGTGCGCCCAGTTTTGCAATCTCGCGTGCACTCTGAAGAGCGAGCTCGCGCGTGGGTGCGAGCACGAGGGCCTGGCCATTTCCGTCCTCAGGGAGCAAACGGTCCACCAAGGGAATGCCGAACGCACCGGTCTTGCCCGTTCCGGTTCGCGACTGAACGATGACGTCTCTTCCCTCGATGATGAGCGGATACGAATCTCTCTGGACCGGGGTAGGGGACTCCCAGCCCAGCTCGCGCAGCGCTCGCAGGACGTCTTCGCATACGCCAAGCTCTTCGAAAGTCTGAGGCCCTGGATCTTCGGCAGGCTCGGTCATCGGGGGGGCTCCGGCATGGCGGGTGAGGCGGAAGACGCGGGCGCTTCGAGCGCCTCGGTCACGCGGTTGGCGAGCGGCGCATCCTCTCGCATGAACTTGTCCAAGCGCAACTCGACCCGATGTCGGTACCGGTTGAGAAGATGCACTTGGTCTGGGTCGCACCGCTCGGCGAGCGCATTGAGGCGCAGGTCCCAGGAGATCAAAGCTTGTCGCAGCATGGTGGGGTCCGTTTCATTTGTGGCCAGGTAGGCGAGGCGCACCTCGTCGAGCTCGTTTCGCAGCAACTCCAGGCCGTCGGCGCAGTCCACGTCGAACGAATCGTCACGCGCTGGCCAGAAAACCTGGGGGATCACGGAGGAGAAACCCACGATGACCAAATACGCGAGCGCGATCGAGTAGATGCCTATCGCCAGGCGGCGGCCAAGCCCGCTTCGTTGTTCTGTTCGGGACAAAAGGTCTCCTCATTCGCACGGCCCACGGCGAAGCGGCTTCGTTTTACAGACCAGGTATGACGCGGTCAAGACGGCGGCCGGTCCCGGTTGCGCCGGCTCTCTTTGCGGCTTCCATAGATGAAAAGGCCGACTCCGACCAAGATGGTGAGCGCCACGAAGCCGACGCACAGCCCATACCAGAGGATCGTCGTGAGTCCCGTACCCATCTGATCAACAGACGAGCTTGTAACCGACGCCGTACACGGTGAGGATGTGCACGGGTCGGTCGGGCTTCGGCTCGATCTTGCGCCGAAGCTTCACGATGAAGTTGTCCACGGTTCGATTATTCGGCCCGGCTTCGAGACCCCAAATCTTTTCGAGAATCTCGTCTCGCGATACCGGCTCTCCCCGGCGCTCCCACAGAAACTTGAGCAGCTCGACCTCGTAGAACGACAACTGCGTTTTCTCGGTGCCGCGGGTCAGGGTCTGGGCGACGGTCTCGATGTTGAGATCTCCGATTTGAATCTCGGCCGAAGAGGGCCGAACGGTCCGGCCAGCGCGCCGAAACAAAGCACGA
Organism: Myxococcales bacterium; assembly: GCA_050118395.1. GTDB lineage: Bacteria > Myxococcota_A > Polyangia > Polyangiales > Houyiibacteriaceae > SG8-38. The sequence continues at coordinate 6,420 of JASFKY010000114.1, forward strand.
ATCCGTGCGACGAGCTCTCCAATCGAAAAAGGCTTCGTTACGTAATCGTCGGCGCCCGCCTCCAGGCCGCGAATCTTGTCCGCTTCCTGACCCCGGGCGGTGAGCATCAAAATCGGAAGCACCGGGTCGTTGGCCCGGATCGTTTCGCAGACCAGATACCCGTTCATGTCGGGCAGCATGAGGTCCAAAATGACACACTGGATGCCTTCCGAGCGTGCGAGCTCGATGGCCTCTTCTCCTTTGGAGGTGTGAACGACCCGATAGCCCTCGAACCGGAGGGTGTCCGAGAGCCCCAGCGCGAGGGCAGGGTCATCTTCGACGAGCAGAATGCTACGTTCGGGTTCAGGGTCGGTCATCGGGCCGAACATAACCGCACTCCCCGGGCCCGGCAAAGGTGAGTCGGTCAACCGTAGTCCCGGCCGGTGGCCGCCGGAATCGAAAAGCCTACCAGCGCCCCGCCTCCTGGTGCGTTTCGCGCCCACGCTCTCCCACCATGAGCTTGAGCGATGTGCTGAACCAGCGACAGCCCGATTCCCGATCCGCGGGTCGGCCCCGATTGGGGCCCGCGGTAAAAGCGCTCGAATACTCGGCGTAGCGAGTCACTCGGAATCCCAGGTCCGTGGTCTCGGACTGCAATGTCCACGGTGGACCGTCCCGCCCGGAGCTCGAGCTCGACCGGGGTCTGACCACCGTATTTGATGGCATTGTCGAGAAGGTTGATGACGGCAAGCGCGATCGCCTCTTGGTCGATGAGGACCGGTGGAAGCTTTTCGGGTTTGTGAAGTTGAATCTCCACCCCGTCCTGCTCGCCGCGGTAGCGAAATGCGTCGAGCGCGCGTCCCACCGCCTCGTTGAGGTCTCCCCGCTTGAGACGATAGGGCCCTCTGCCGCGCTCGAGCGCGGAGAAATCGAGCACGTTGTCGATGAGAGAGGTCAGCCGTTCCGACTCCCTGCAGATGATGTCGAGGTACTCGTGTCTACGTTCTTCGCTCGGAACGCGATTGGAGCGAAGCATGTCTGCGAACATCCGCACCACCGACAACGGCGTTTTGAGCTCGTGGGACACGTTGGCCATGAGCTCGCTCTTGAGCTCGTTGAGGCGGCGCTCCTTTTCGGCAGCGTAGAGGAAAAAAATCGCGCTCAAGAGGATGATCCCAAAGGACAACAAGGGCAGGGCCACCTCGCCGCGCATTCGCGAGCGGCCCTGGGCTTGCAGAAGCGCGGCTTGACGCGGAGCGACTTGAAGCCGCCACCCGTACAAAGTCCGCGGGAATCGGTGGCCGACCGTGTAGACACCCGCTTCCGAAAGATCCGGTCCAAATACGATGTGGTTGCTCTCGTCGACGATGTTGTAGAGCGGGGTCGTCTCGTCGGACGCGAACATGGTCGGAAAGACTTCGTCCACCAGGAACTGAGGGTCGTGATAGGCGATTACGTAGGTGATTTCGCCTGGGAGGATCGAAAACCCCTTGTACGAAAGCAGATAGCTCTCGCCATCGACTTGTTGGTGAACGTGCCGAAGCACGTTGGGCTCCGATGAGTCGAGATCCAGCGATTGCACGAGCTCCTGACGGAATAGGCGCAGAAAGGCTCGCCGATCCTTGCGGTCTTCTCGGCTCGCCCACTGGATGACGTTCCCGGCCTCATCGACGATCAAAACCGCCTCCACGCTCGGTGTTTGCGAGCTTGCCTCGGGCAGCCAAACGGTATCGATCGTGCTGGGATCGTAGGGGTCGACCAGGCGGAATACTGCGTTGTCCCCCACCAAGATGTAGCGCTCGATTTGCTCGACGCGTTGCTGCGCGACCGACAACAACGACTGAGCGATGGTCTGCTCTCCGAGCGCCATGTGCTCCCTCGACGAGCGGATCGTGTAATAGCCGAGGATTCCCGTCGCGACGAGAATCGCGGGAACCAAGATCCAGTATGCAAGACGAAAGCGTCCGCCTTCCATCATTCACGTTCGTCGCGCAGAGGGCGGGTCATCAGGTCTCCAACGGCTTGCAGGGGAGGCTTGTCCTCGTAGAGCATGGCATACACTTCGCGCGTAATCGGCATGTCGACGCCGACGCGCTCAGCAAGTGCGTGGGCGCTTTTGGTCGTGCGCACGCCCTCGGCCACCATCTGCATGCTGCCCAATATATCCTGCAGCTTCTTGCCACGCCCGATTTGGAGCCCGACGTTGCGATTGCGCGAAAGATCGCCCGTGCACGTCAGCACCAAGTCGCCCATTCCGCTCAGTCCGGCGAGGGTGAGGGGGTCGGCCCCTTTCGCGAGCGCCAAGCGCGATGTTTCCGCGAGACCGCGGGTGATGAGACCCGCCCGGGTGTTGTGTCCGAAACCAAGGCCATCGGCGATTCCGGCAGCTATCGCGATCACGTTTTTGAGCGCGCCCCCCAGCTCCACTCCGACGACGTCATCGGTCCGGTAGACCCGGAATCGTTCGGTGGTCAGAGCTCTTTGGGCGATCTCCGCCACCTCGGCATGGCGAGCGGCGACGGACACTGCCGTGGGTAAGCCGGCTGCGACCTCTTTGGCAAAGCTCGGTCCGCCCAAGTATGCCAGGCGCCAATGCTCGCGTTCGGGGAGCATGTCTTCGAAGATTTCGGAGACGAGCATCAGAGTGTCGACTTCGACGCCTTTGGTTGCGCTCACGATGGGGGCGGCCGAGCCTACGAAGGGAGCAGCCTCGCGGAGCACCTGTCGCAAGCCATGGGTCGGGATCACACAGACGATCAGCTCGGCGCCGTGCAGGGCGTATTCGAGGTCGGCCGTCGCTTCGAGGGTGTCGGGCAGCGGAGCTTCTGGGAGATAAGCCTGATTCTCGCGCTCGGACTGAATCGCGTCGGCCATGGCCTCTCGACGCGCCCAAAGCCGAGTGCGATGCCCTTCATCGGCCAGCAGCTTCGCCAAGGCCGTGCCCCAGGATCCCGCCCCGAGTACTGCAGTCGTCAACTCGCCCATGGGCGAAGATTACCACGGCCCCAGCGGTGGCAGGCGGTCTCGTTTCGAGGCCGTGCTAGGGAGACGCCGGGGGCGCCAACTCTTCGCCTTCACCCTTTTCAGGGCGCGGCTCGCTCAGGTCGAGCCGAAGCCGATCCGGGTCGACCAGGGCGTTGGCGATGACTGCATCCATCTTGGATACGGGTACGAACTCCAGCGTTTCACGGACCTCCTCGGGGATTTCGTCGAGGTCGGCCGTGTTGCGCTCCGGAAGGATGATGCGCTTGATTCCGGCGCGATGGGCCGCGAGAACCTTTTCCTTGATGCCGCCCACCGGCAGCACTCGTCCGCGCAAGGTGATCTCGCCGGTCATGGCCGTATCGTGGCGAACGTGAATGCCCGTCAGCAACGAAACCAGCGCCGTCATCAGAGTGACGCCCGCGCTCGGGCCGTCTTTGGGCATGGCTCCGGCTGGAATGTGGATGTGGATGTCGCTCTTGTCGAGGAAGTCCTCCGGGATGCCGTACGCCTTGGCCTTGGTTCGAACGTAGCTCATGGCGGTCTGAGCCGATTCCTTCATGACGTCGCCCAGTTGTCCGGTGAGCTGCAACTTGCCGGTGCCGTGCATCTTGGTGCATTCGATGAACAGGATTTCGCCTCCGACGGCCGTCCAGGCCAAGCCCGTGGCCACCCCCGTCTCCGTGGTTCGCTCGGCCACTTCCGAGGTGAAGCGTGGTGGTCCGAGGTAGGGCCTCAACGACTCCTCGTTTGCGATGGTCCACGGCCCCGTTTCGCCCTCGGCGACTTTCACGGCCACACCCCGCACCACGCTCGCAATCTGACGTTCCAGATTACGCACACCGGCTTCCCGGGTGTAGTGATCGATGATCGCTTCGATTGCGCCATCTTCGAGTCGAACCTGCTCGGCGCTGATGCCGTGCTCGTCCAACTGCTTGGGCACCAGGTGCACTCGCGCGATGTCCAGCTTCTCACGGCGCGTGTAACCCGGGATCTCGATGATTTCCATTCGGTCCTTGAGCGCAGCCGGGATGGTGTCGCCTACGTTGGCCGTGGCGATGAACATGACCTTGGACAGATCGTAGGGGATCTCCAGGTAGTGGTCGCTGAACGTGTCGTTCTGCTCCGGGTCGAGGACCTCGAGCAGCGCGCTCGACGGGTCACCCCGGAAGTCCATCGACATCTTGTCGACCTCGTCGAGCAGGAACACGGGGTTGTTGGACCCGCCCTTCTTGAGGCTCTG
>JASFKY010000115.1:0-10563 GCA_050118395.1 Myxococcales bacterium
ATCGATCGCCTCGTCCACCTCCCCTTCTTCACGCAGCAGCACGCCGAGGTTGTTGAGCGGATCGGCAAAGGCTGGGTCGATCTGGATCGCGCGGCGATACGCGGTCTTCGCGGAACCTGGATCGCCCAGGCCGTCCCGAGCGAGGCCCAAATCGAGCCAGGCACGCGCGTCTTGCGGATCGTCGGCCACGGCGCCTTCGAACACCGCGAGTGCTTCCCGCGTTCTTCCCTCGGACAGCAGTTGCTCGCCGTGCAACACGTCCGGGGTCGCCGTGGGCCGGCTGGGCTCGGGGGACTTGTTCACCGTGGGCGAGGTGCTCGGGGTGGAGGCGCAACCGCCGAGCGACCAAACGATGAGTAGCCCCCATAAACGAGCGCTGCGACCGATCCTCATCGCACCTCGGCACGAGCGTGAAGCGCGAGAATGCGGTCTTGGAGAACGCGCTGCAATCGCTTCAAGCGCTCCGGATCCCGCACCTTGTTGCCGGACTCGTCCGAAACGTAAAAGACGTCGGCCACGCTTTGCCCTTCGGTGTTCACTTTGGAAACTGCGATGCTCAGATCCAGCTCGTGGAGGGTTCGAGCGATCTCGTGCAACAGGCCGACCCGATCTTTGGTGAACACGTCGACCACCGTGTAACGAGAAGAAGCATTGTTGTCGACGCTGATCTGAGTGGACACCTTCGGGCCGGGTCGTACCGACCATGGAGGCGGGGTGCTCTGACGAGCGATGAGATCTTGAGCAGAGATCCGATTGGTCAACCGCCGCGTGATGTCCTCTTGTAGATCCTCGCCGAGCTGAGCCGGCATCGGCGTGTGATCGCCCACCTTGACCCAAAACACGTCGAACGCCTGGTCTCCGGTCGCACGCGTCCGGGTGTAGATCTGCGCTGACAGAATCGACAGGTCGTGCGCTGCAAAGACCGCAGTGAGGTCCGCAAGCAGGCCCGGACGATCCGCGGAGACGATCACGACCTCTTCCACGTCCTCGCTCGGACCGGGGCCGACTCGAACCGTCACCAGCTCCGAGCCGCGATCCCGCGCGATACGAGCATGGCGCCTGACTACGTCGACGGGATTCGCCAGGAAATATCGATCCGGCATTTCGTCGATGAAGCTTTGGAGCTCTTCCTGCCCTGCGTCTCCTGCAAAGCCCACCACCGCCTGCAGCTTGACCTCGAGAACGCGATTTTCCGTCTGCGCCGGGCCGCTGCCAGACTCGAGCTCTGCGAGCGTCGCCAGATATAAATCTTCGAGGGCGCGAGCCTTCCAGGACGTGATGCCATCGGGATTGATCGTCGAAATGACGGCAAACGTACAAAGAAACAGATCGCGGAGCCGCTCCTGCGTCTCGACGATGTCGACCACCTTCTGCAAGCACTGCGGGTCGTGAATGTCACGCTGAGTGGCCCACCGATAGAGCGTCTTCTGGTTGCGAACGAGCCAACCGACGTGTTGCGCGTCGACGGGGCTCAAGCCCAAACGAAGCGCCACGCTTTCGGCCATCCGAGCCCCTGCGTCCTCCTGATCGCGTCCTCGCATGCGCCCCAAGGAGTGGAGCAGCACGGCGAGGAACAAAGGCAGCCGTCTCGGCGCTTCGGCAGCCAGACGAGCCGCCAGCGACCGAACCCCGCTTTCACCTCGAGTCAGTGCTTGCAAACGCTCCAGCGCCTTGATCGCATGAATGTCAGCCGTGTAGACGTGGAAGACGTCGTGGTAGACTCGGCCCACCAACGGCTCGAATTCCGGAATCATGGCGGAGATCAACCCCACCTCGTGCAGCTCCGCTACCATCGAGCCCGCGCGAAACGGAGATTCGTCCACGTTCTTCATCAGAGCCAAGAAGAGTTGCGTCGCTTCCTCGGAATCTTGAAGGCGAAGGCGCCATCGCTTGTCGGGAGCGATCCGAGCGATCGCGTCGAGCGCGGAGTGATCGGGCCGTTTGTGATGGCGAAGCGCCTGATGGTAGAAGCGGAACGCGAGCGCCGGGTCGCCATCGAGGCGCTGAGGATTCTCGAGCGTGATCGAACCGTCGGCAAGGATGATTCCATGCGCTAACTTTCGAAACGTCGAAGCTCGATTACGAGGCTTCGCTCGGTCGAGCATGCGTTCCGCGGTCAATGCGACGATGCGCGCATGTCGATAATAGGCTTGCATGAACTGCTCGACCCCCAAGGTCACGCCGTCGACGAAACCGAGCTCCTGTGCAATGTCTTCCTGATCGCCAAAGGTGAGACGATCTTGTTGCCGACCGGCACGCAGGTGAAGGAGATTGCGGACGCGCCACAACATCTCGCGCGCGTCTTCGAGCTCGCGCACCTCGCGAGCCAAGAGGGCCCCGGTTCGCACGTAGTCCTGCTCGTTTCGCGCTCCCCAGCGTGCTCGGGCCGCCCATTCGGCCACATCCATGTCTCGCAGACCTCCACGGCCTTGTTTGACGTCCGGCTCGAGCAAGTAGAGGCTTCCGCCGAAGCGGCGGTGGCGCAGGGTCGTGTCATGTTCGAGCGCAGAGAGAAAATCGACCAGATGGGGCTCGAACACCTGCTCCCTGGCTCCGCGCTCGAGGTCGTCGAGCAGGGAGCCGTGACCGGCAACGCGACGGAAGTCGATCAGCGTCGTGGTCGTGCGGATGTCCTCACGAGCAAGCTGTAGCGTCTCTTGGACGCTACGCACGGCATGGCCGATATCGACACCCAAATCCCACAGCGGGTAAAGCAACCCCTCGGCAAGAGCCCCGACGAAAGGATCATCGGAGTCGTCGCACAGGAATACGACGTCGACGTCGCTGTACAGCCCCAAGGTCGAACGTCCGTAGCCCCCCACGGCCACCAAGGCGACTCGTCCCCTCGGCTGTTGCCCCAACGCCCGCGTTGCAGCGTCCGCCGCGCAGTAAAGGGCGCTCAACAAGCCGTCCAATGCGCGTGCGTGGGAGCGGGCCGTGAGCACACCGGGATCGCCACGACGCACCGCGTCCTCGAATGCTCGGCGATATCCACCGAGATATCCACTGCAAGTCTTGCCGAGCCGGGGTGCAAGACCACCTAGGTCGACGACGGGGCTGGATCCATCCGACAACGAAATCGAGTATGACTGTCCGCTCTGGGCCGAGCAAGGTAGTGACTTACCGGCTACCCAGGTACGAAGCGATCCCGGACGCCAGACCTTCGGCCAAAGCGTGCCGGTAGCCATCGCTGGCGAGCGCGCGGGCGTCTGGGTCATGAGTGAGGAACGAGGCTTCGAGCAGGACCGCAGGCATGCGTGCACCCACCAAGACGTAGAACATCGCACTGCGCACCCCCCGATCGGCAAGCTTCGGGAGAATCGAGCGACCTTTGGCCAAGGTGTAGCGATGGATTCGTTCGGCCAACCGTCGCGATCCCCCCACCTGAGAACGACGGTGGTGCTTTGCCAGTAGACTCTGGATGCCCGACACCTCGGAGACGCGCGTTCCATTCTCCCGTGCGGCGAGTCGCAATGCCTGCCGGTCGTTGGTGGTGTCCAGCACGAAGGTCGTGACGCCACCCTTCTTCACCGGCTCGGAGCTCGCGTTCAAATGGATCGAAACGAAAGCATCCGCCTCCATCGCATTTGCGAGAGCACATCGCTCCTCGAGCGAAACCGTCACATCGCTCGACCGAGTGAGCATCACCCGCACCCCCGGTATGATGGCTCGCAACCGTCGCGCGGTGAGTCGTGCGAGATCCAACGCGACTTGCGCCTCTACCAAGTGGTACTCGTCGTTGGCTGCACCAGGCTCCTCGCCGCCGTGGCCCGGATCCAAGACCACGAGCGGCGTCGCGTCCTGACGGATTCGCGATGCGGCATCGACGTCGATCACGATGCGGTACGGATCGGTCAGGTAAAATACCCGGCCCGACGCACCGGGGCGCAGGTCCAGCACCACACGCGGCTCGGGACTCGCCAAACGAACACGGATCAGGCCGCCCCGTCCGACGAAAAGCGACGTCGGCACCGATTCGTCCCACTCTGCGTCTTCGAGCCAGATGGCCAGGCGCGCGGGCAGGATCCCCTGTGCCGGAAGCTCTCCTTGTCGAAACAAGGGCGCTCCCTCGAAAACGAGGACCACGCGTGCCCCAGCTGCATCGATGGTCTCGGACCCATATACCTCGACTCGGCTGAGGCGAGCTTTGGGTCGCGTCGGCCCCGGCGCCTGGGCGTGCTCCGGGATCACGAGGGGAATGTCGCCGTCCCGGCTTGCAGGCGAGTCGCCTCGACAAGCGGCCGCGAGCAGCGCGAACGCGAGCAGCCCAAGTCTCATCGTGTCGCCTCGCCCCGAATGCTCGCGTGTGTACGCGACCAACGCATCACGGTCAACGGTAGCAGCTCGTTGACCCGCCTCGACCGATCGCCTAGCTTGCGCGACATGGCGGGGCTGACCTATCTTGATGCCGGTGTCGACATCGAAGCGGGCGACGAGCTCGTGCAAAGGATCAAACCGCTCGCGAAGGCGACGCATTCCGAGCACGTCCTCGGCGCGATTGGAGGCTTCGCCGGCCTTTGCTCCGTTCCAGCGGACGTCGAAGATCCGGTTCTGGTTTCGGGAACCGACGGCGTCGGGACGAAGCTCAAGTTGGCGTTCGAGCTCGACCGACACGAAACCATCGGCATCGACCTGGTCGCGATGTGCGTCAACGACATCATCACGGTCGGCGCCCGACCTCTCTTCTTCTTGGATTACTTCGCCACCTCCAAGCTGGACGTCGACCAGGCGGAGGCGGTGCTCAAGGGAATTGCCGAAGGTTGCCGAACAGCGCATTGCGCGCTCCTCGGAGGCGAGACGGCCGAGCTCCCCGGCTTTTATGCCTCGGGGGAATACGATCTGGCGGGTTTTGCGGTGGGTGTGGTCGCTCGCAAACGCATCATCGACGGCAGCTCGGTCCGCGCCGGTGACCGCCTGGTCGGAATCGCTTCCTCGGGGCTGCATTCGAACGGTTTCTCGCTAGCGAGGCGGGCGCTATTCGAAGGAGAGTCCAAAAGCTCGGTCCAGGATCCGTTCACGGAGCAAGAGACGATCGGCGAAGCCCTACTGCGGCCCACGAGGATTTACGTGGACGCAGCGAGAGTTGCGCTCGAGCACGACGTGCGAGCGATGTGTCACATTACCGGCGGTGGTCTGCCCGAAAACCTCCCACGCGTCATTCCGCGAGGGCTCGGGATCACAGTCGACGCCGGCAGCTGGTCGCCAGACCCGATATTCGCGCTCATCCAGAGGCGCGGAAACGTGAATGCGTCCGAGATGCGGCGAACGTTCAACATGGGCGTGGGCTTCGTGATGATCGTGGGCCCCGAGCAAAGCGAAGCGTTGGTCGGTGCTCTAGGGGCGATGGGCGAGCGCGCCTTCGTCATGGGCGAAGTCACGGACCGACAAGGCGTGTCGTTTCGAGAGTGAGGCCTCCGATGAACGTCGTCGTACTGGTTTCCGGCCGGGGCTCGAATTTGAGAGCCATCCTCGAGGCGATCGAGGCGGGCACCTGCACGGCGTCGGTGGTGGGGATCATCTCGGATCGAAAGAAGGCAAAGGCACTCGAGCTCGCATCCACCCGAGGCATTCCTACCCGGGTCGTTGCCCTTCGCAAGGGGGATGACCGAGAGCTGTGGAACGAGAGGTTGGCGGCGGAGGTCGGCGCATTCGCGCCAGACCTCGTCGTGCTCGCCGGCTTCATGCGCGTTTTGGGGCCGCCTCTGCTCGAACGGTTCCCGGGACGCATCATCAACGTGCACCCTGCTCTTCTGCCATCGTTCGCGGGCCATAGCGGGCCTCGAGATGCGCTCGACGCTGGTGTTCGGATCACCGGCTGTACGGTTCACGTCGTCGACGCAGGTGTCGACACCGGGCCGATCATCGCACAAGCCGCAGTTCCCGTGCTCCGTGACGATACAGCGGACAGCCTGCACGCTCGAATCCAACTGCAGGAGCACCGACTGCTTCCTCGAATCATCCATCAAATCGCGGTAGGAGCCATTCAGCTCGACCCTCTGCGAGTGAGCACTCCGGTCTCGGATGCGAGCCGATCGTTGACCGTGCCCGACTTGTGAAATCGTGCCTACCAGCCACTACGACGTCGTCATTCTGGGCGCCCATCTGGAGCCTTTGCTTTGCGCGGCATTGCTTGCCCGCGAGGGGCTCAGAGTCTTGGTCCTCGGCCAGGGTGCGCCCGAGCCCTCCTACCAGCTGGACGGCGTCGATGTAGAGCCGTTTGGCTTGACGTTGACCGGAATGCACAGCCCCATCGTCCAAAGCACCCTGGAGGCGCTCGCGCTCAAGCAAGACGTTCGGCAACGAGTGGCATCTCGCCACGAGGTCTTTCAGCTCCTGTTGCCTGAGCATCGGATCAACGTCTATCCGGAGACGGAGAAGTGGCTCGCGGAGATCGGCCGGGAGCTGCCCGCCTTCAGGCGTCAAGCCGCCGATATCACACGAACGCTCGCGGAGATCCGTGCCGAGCTCGACACGGTGGTGAGCCGGGACCTGATCTGGCCCCCCGAGACGTTCCTCGAGCGGCAACAGTTTTCGTTGACGGCCGCGGGGCTGCGCTACGATCGGCAAGGGCATGGGTGGAGCTCGTGGAAGCAACTGGCGACCCGGCATCCGCTTCGCACCGCATTCGAAGCGGCCCTCCCGCATTTTTCCGGGCTGCTTCCCTCACAACACTCGGACGCGACGCGAGCGCGCTTGCACGGTCACGTTCTGGGAGGCGTGGTGCAACTCGAAGGGGGCTGGGCTTGGTTCCGTGAAGCCCTCTTTGCTCGGATTCGTTCGTGGGGAGGGGACGTACGGGCTCGGGACCGTGCTGCTTCCATCCGGCATCGGGCACGTGGCGCCCACACGATACGCCTGGCGCGCACCGATGAGGAAATCGGGTGCTCACACATCGTCCACGGAACGCCCATCGGCGAGCTTTCGCAATTGCTGCCCGAGCGTGCCTCGATGAGCTCGCTTTTCGAACATGTGGGCGAGCCTCGCTCGCGCGCCTATCGCTGCTCGGTTCATCTGCTGCTCGAGCGCCCCGGCATCCCCGAATCCTTGCAACGGTCTGCGCTTCTATGCGCCAATGCCTCCAATCCGGAAAGCGCGTTCTTGCTTCGATGTCGGACCGTCGACGAACAACGCACCTTGTTGAGCGCGACCAAGCTCATCGAAGAGCACTTGGTGGACACCGGCTCCTCGCCGCTTCGCTTCGTCCGCACCGAAGCACTGGAGGCAGTTCGGACGGTGATTCCATTTCTGGACGATTATCTGCTGTGGGTCGACAGCCCGCACGACGGGCTCCCACCCCAACCCTGTCGAACGGACGCCGAGCTGGTGTGCAGTGATCCATGGGCTCGCGGGCCGTACACCATGAAGGCGTTGTACGAGTATCCGACGCGACGCGCACTCGGCGTGTGTGCCTTGCCTACAAGAACACCGGTTCGGGGCGTGTTCCTGTGCAACGAGCAGGTAGCGCCCGGTTTGGGGTTCGAGGGCGCATTCCTCGCGGCGACCTCGGTTGCGAAGCTCGTTTCCGCCTTGTATCGAAAGCGCGATTGGTTGCGACGCGGTCCATGGGGCCGCCGTGGGGTCTGAGGCGCCTCGCGTTTCGCTCTGGTATGCTGTCCTCATGGCAGCACCACAGGAAGCACCCAGGCTGACGCTGCGACAGTTGCTTCGCCTCATGGTCGATCGCGGCGCGTCGGACTTGCACATCACGACGGGGTCGGCTCCGCAACTCCGGATCGACGGGTCGCTCGTTCCTTTGCGCACGCCACCTCTCAAGCCACGCGAAAGCAAGGCGCTTTGCTACGAGGTGATGACCGAGGACCAGCGGCTTCGTTTCGAAAAAGGACACGAAATCGATTTCTCGTTTGGCGTCAAATCTCTCTCTCGTTTTCGCGCCAACGTCTTTTTGCAAAGAGGCGCGGTCACGGGCGCGTTCCGGTCCATTCCTTTCGAAATCCGGCCGCTGTCGGAGCTCGGTGTTCCTCCGGTGGTCGAGGAGCTGTGCACTCGGCCCCGAGGCCTGGTGTTGGTGACGGGGCCGACGGGATCCGGCAAGTCGACCACGCTTGCCTCGATGATCGACAAGATCAACAGCGAGCACCGCCATCACATCGTGACCGTCGAGGATCCGATCGAGTTCCTTCATTCCAACAAGCAATGTGTGGTGAATCAGCGAGAGGTGGGATCGGATACGGCCGGCTTCAAGGAGGCTCTGAAGTACGTTCTTCGTCAGGATCCCGATGTCGTTCTCATCGGCGAGATGCGCGATCTGGAAACCATCGAGGCCGCTCTCACCATCTCGGAAACGGGGCACTTGGTCTTCGCCACGTTGCATACCAACACGGCGGCGCAGTCGATCAATCGTATCATCGACGTGTTTCCTTCGAATCAGCAGAGCCAAATTCGTGCCCAGCTCTCTTTCGTGCTTCAAGGAGTGGTCAGCCAAATGTTGTTGCCCCGCGCCGACGGCCCGGGTCGAATCATGTCCTGTGAAGCGCTCGTGCCCAATCCGGCAATCCGCAACCTGATTCGGGAGGACAAGGTCCACCAGATGTACGGCATCATGCAGACCGGCCAAGGCACCTCCGGAATGCAGACCATGAATCAGTCCTTGCTGCACCTGGTCGCACACGGGATCATCGACCGCGAGCTCGCCGAGCTCCGCTCGCCCGAACCCGACGAATTTAGGCAGATGCTGCAGAATTTGGACCGAAAAGGCTACCAGCAGGCGATCCGCACGGGTGCCTGATTCGGCTTAGCCCGAGTTTTTCATTATCGTTAAGGGCGGGCTCAGGTGATGAACGGCACAGCTCGACACCCGCGTTGGATTGCGTCGGCCGCGATGGCCGTATGCATGCTTTGCGCGACGGGAGTCCGAGCTCAACACGACCAGCCACACGAAGCGCGCTCACGATCGATCGGCGACCGGGAGCTCGCCGCCGAAGCCTACGACCAAGGAACGGCAGCCTACCTGGCAAAAGACTACGATCTCGCCGCACATTGGTTCGAGCGCGCGTATCGTCTGGTACCGACGTCGACCGCCTTGCTGCAGGCCGTGCGCGCCTTTTCCAAGGCCGAGGAGACGCTTCGCGCGGCCAACTTGGCACTGGAGCTGCGAGACCGATACCCAAACGACACCCGGGCCGCTGAAGCGGTGGACAAGGCGATCGGCGTGGCGCGGACGACGTCTGTGCTGCTGGAGCTGGCGTGTGACCAAGAGTGCACTCTCGAGGTCGATGGCAGTCTTCTCGGGCATCCCGAGATCTTCGTCACGCCAGACGAAGAGCATGTCCTCAATGCGTCGTTCGCGAGCGGCGAGACGTCCACATCGGTTCGCGGCGTGGCGGGAGAGACTCGCGAGCTGACTCTCAACGCGCCGGTGCCACCTCCACCGCCGCCGATTCCGCGGTGGGGCTTCTTTTCGTCTCTGGGTGCGACGATCGCACTGGGAGCCGTCACCGTCTGGTCGGGTGTCGATGCCAATCAAGGGGTGAGCGCCTACGAGTCGGCGGCCAGAACGGCCAGCTCACCCGGAATCAACAACGGCGCCTCTCCGACGCCTGCCGAGCAAGCGCAGACGTTGCTGAACGAAGGCCAGAGCAAAGAACGTCGCACCAACGTTCTCATCGGCGTGACGGCGGCCATGGCGGCCGGAACCGCAGTCATCGGAGTGTTTACCAACTGGAAGGGCGAATCTCGCGAAGCTGCCCCGAGACGGGTCCAGGCGTCGGTCACCGCCGCCCGCAAAGGCGGGGGATTCGCGATCAGAGGACGTTTCTGATGAATGCAGCGGCAGGCGCCCCGGGAGATGCGCGATTGTCGCGATCGATGGCGGGCCGCCAGCTGGGTCGCTACGAGATTCTGACCCAGCTCGCCTCCGGCGGCATGGCATCGGTCTACATCGCACGTGCACAGGGCGTGGCGGGCTTCGAGCGGTTGGTCGCGATCAAGCTCCTGCATCCGCATCTGGCCTACGAGCAAGAGTTCATCTCGATGTTTCTGGACGAAGCCCGGCTCGCCGCGCGCATTCGCCACATGAACGTGGTTCCAACTCTCGACATCAGTGACAGCCCCGGAGACGGCTACTTCCTCGTGATGGAATACATCGAAGGGAATCACCTCGGCGTGCTGCTGGGCCATGCGGCAAAACGAGGAGAAAGGCTTCCCCGGCCTTTCGTCTTTCGGGTCCTCGCCGATACCTTGCATGGGCTTGCGGCGGCTCACCGGTTGACCGACGAGAACGGAAAACCGCTCAAGCTGGTTCATAGAGACGTATCTCCACACAACATCTTGATCGGCACCGATGGAATCGCGCGACTCACCGATTTCGGTGTGGCCAAAGCCGATGTGCGGATGGCATCGACCCGGGCTGGTCAGTTCAAGGGCAAACTGTCGTACATGGCGCCCGAGCAAGCGGCGTCGAACGAAACCGACCAACGCTCCGATCTCTTCAGCGTCGGAATCATCCTTTGGGAATCACTGACGGGCAGACGTCTCTTCAAAGGAGAATCGAACGGCTCTACGCTCAACAAGTTACTGAACGACCCGGTGGTGAAACCATCGGAG